>NZ_BAAGSO010000136.1:71499-125373 GCF_054782395.1 Streptomyces daliensis
GCCCGCTCCAACCGTTGTGGGCAAGCGTCCCGCTCGGCGAGGGGGCACCGCCCAGCGGTAGCTGGGGGAGGGTGGGCACAACCCGTGCCACCGGCCCGCAGCACGCGAACGAGAGCCCAAGGGGCAACCGGGTAGGCGCCCCGCCGACAGGGGGAGTTGCGCGGGACCGGTCGCCCCGTGAAGCGGGGGACCGGAGGTCCCGCGCTGGGGTGTGGGCGTCAGCCGACCCGGAACCGGGCAGGGGCCACCGGCGGGACGGGGACGGGGTGGGGTGTCCCCGCAGGTCGAGAAAGTCACCGGCGGAAAGTCGAGGACGAGACCTTCACGCCGAGGAGACACCCCACCCCGGCACCGGACACCCAAGAACACGCGCCCATAACCCCAACAGAAACCCAGAATCACGCGGCGCCAGCCGCAAAGCACCGCACCACACGCCGCGCCGTAGCCACCGGCCAGGCAGCCGAACACGGCGCCAAGCCACATGACGGCACCCCCGGACAGGGGCACAAAAATTGGCGCGGGACCCTACATCGCGCACCACACCGGCGAACCGTCCCGCGCAACACCCCCGACGAACGGGGGCACCCCCACTTCAATCCGCACCCCGCGAAGGGGCCGTCAGAGTTCGGGGCCGTCGCCGCGGGCCTCCTGGTAGGAGTAGCGCTGTTCCTGCCAGGGGTCGCCGATGTTGTGGTAGCCGCGTTCTTCCCAGAAGCCGCGGCGGTCCGCGGTCATGTACTCGACGCCGCGGACCCATTTCGGACCCTTCCACGCGTACAGGTGCGGCACGACCAGTCGCAGCGGGAAACCGTGCTCGGCGGTCAGCAGCTCGCCCCCTCGGTGCGTGGCGAGGAGGGTCTTCTCAGAGGTGAAGTCGGCGAGCCGGAGATTGGAGCTGAAGCCGTACTCGGCCCAGACCATCACATGGGTGACGTCGTCGGCCGGAGGCGCCAGTTCCATGATCGTTCGGGCGCTGACCCCGCCCCACTCCGCACCGAGCATGCTGAACTTGGTCACGCAGTGCAGATCGCCGATCACCGTTTCGTAAGGGAGAGCGGCGAACTCCTCGTGGTTCCAGCAGCGCTTCTCGCCGTCGGCCGTGGCCCCGAAAACCCGGAATTCCCAGCGTTCGGGCTTGAACTTCGGCACGGGACCGTAGTGCGTGACCGGCCACCCGCGCTGAAGACGCTGGCCGGGCGGAAGCGACGACTGCTCCCCTTCTCGGCTCTGCGGCTGACCCATGTCTCCATGGTGACAGACCTCGCGGGCCCCCTTGACCACGCCCCTGCCGGGAACTCACGGTGAATCCCGGGTGACGCGATCACTGTCGTAAATTCGGGCAAATTCGGTAAGCCTGCACTTACTGGACCGAATTGCCGCGGCAGTGCAAGGATGCGCGATGCGCGCGCACCGCACCTGCCACTTTCCTGCCCCCTGGAAGGAGCCCGCGCCATGCAGGGCGACCCCGAGGTCATCGAGTTCCTCAACGAGCAGCTCACCGCCGAACTGACCGCGATCAACCAGTACTTCCTGCACGCGAAGATGCAGGAGAACTTCGGCTGGCCGAAGCTCGCGAAGTACACCCGGTCCGAGTCGATCGACGAGATGAAGCACGCCGAACGGCTCACCGACCGCATCCTCTTCCTGGAGGGGCTGCCGAACTATCAGCGGCTCTTCCACGTCCGCGTCGGCCAGACGGTCACCGAGATGTTCCAGGCGGACCGCCAGATCGAGGCCGAGGCCATCGACAGGCTGCGGCGTGGCATCGAGGTCATGCGCAACAAGAGCGACATCACCTCGGCGAACATCTTCGAGGACATCCTCGCGGACGAGGAGCACCACATCGACTACCTCGACACCCAGCTCGAACTGGTCGAGAAGCTGGGCGAGCCGCTCTACATCGCCCAGTTGGTGGAGCAGCCGGACAGCTGACGGCGGGACGGCTAGGCCGCCTCGGCGACCTCGTCCTGGGGTTCCGGCGCCTTCTGCGTCTCCGCGACGAGCGCGGGCGCGCCCTTGTCCAGCAGTTCACGCCTGGGGCAGGTGCCGCGTCCGAGGAGGCCCTGGATGCGGCGTACGCAGGAGCCGCAGTCGGTTCCGGCCTTGCTGGCCGAGGCTATCTGGCGCGGAGTGCAGGCGCCGTCCGCCGCGTGTTCGCGGACCTGCTGCTCGGTGATGCCGAAACAGGAGCAGACGTACACGCGGCTCACCTCCGTCCAGGGCTTGGTGACCGCCGCCCAGCGGCCACTGAGGTTAACCTAACCTTACCCTCCGGCCGATGTCCACAAAAGCGTGTGGGGCCCGCATCTCTGTGTGATGCGGGCCCCACTGCTGTCCGTGCCGGTGTCCGTAACGGCCGCCCTGACTACTGGTCGCGGTACATCTCGGCGACCAGGAAGGCCAGGTCCAGGGACTGGCTGCGGTTGAGGCGCGGGTCGCACGCCGTCTCGTAGCGCTGGTGGAGGTCGTGGACGAAGATCTCGTCGCCGCCGCCGACGCACTCGGTGACGTCGTCGCCGGTCAGCTCCACATGGATGCCGCCCGGGTGCGTGCCCAGGCCCTTGTGGACCTCGAAGAAGCCCTTGACCTCGTCCAGCACGTCGTCGAAGCGGCGGGTCTTGTGCCCGCTGGCCGCCTCGAAGGTGTTGCCGTGCATCGGGTCGCAGACCCACACGACCTTGGCGCCGGAGGCCGTGACCTTCTCCACCAGCTCGGGGAGACGGTCACGGATCTTGTCCGCGCCCATCCGGGTGATGAAGGTAAGGCGGCCGGGCTCGCGGTCCGGGTCCAGCTTGTCGATGAGGGCAAGCGCTTCCTCGGGCGTGGTCGTCGGCCCGAGCTTCACGCCGATCGGGTTGCGGACCTTGGAGGCGAACTCGATGTGCGCCCCGTCGAGCTGCCGGGTCCGCTCGCCGATCCAGACCATGTGCCCGGAGACGTCGTACAGCTTGCCGCTGCGCGAGTCCGTGCGGGTCAGGGCCGACTCGTAGTCGAGCAGCAGCGCCTCGTGCGACGAGAAGAACTCGACCGTCTTGAGCTCTTCCGGGTCCGTGCCGCAGGCGTGCATGAACTTCAGCGCCTGGTCGATCTCGCGCGCCAGCGCCTCGTAGCGCTGCCCCGAAGGGGAGTTCTTCACGAAGTCCTGGTTCCAGGCATGGACCTGGCGCAGGTCGGCGTAGCCGCCGGTGGTGAAGGCGCGCACCAGGTTCAGCGTGGAGGCGGACGCGTGGTACATCCGCTTGAGCCGCTCCGGGTCGGGCTTGCGGGCCGCCTCGGTGAACTCGAAGCCGTTGACCGAGTCGCCCCGGTACGTCGGCAGCGTCACGCCGTCGCGGGTCTCCGTCGGCTTGGAGCGCGGCTTGCTGTACTGGCCTGCGATCCGGCCGACCTTGACGACAGGGACGGCCCCGGCGTACGTCAGCACGGCGCCCATCTGGAGCAGCGTCTTGAGCTTGTTCCTGATGTGCTCGGCGCTGACCTGGTCGAATGCCTCGGCGCAGTCACCGCCCTGGAGCAGGAACGCCTCACCGTGCGCGACGGCACCCAGCCGGGCACGCAACTGGTCGCACTCGCCCGCGAAGACGAGGGGCGGATAGGACTCGAGCTCGGCGATGGTGTCGCGCAGAGCCTCGTGGTCCGGCCAGTCAGGCTGCTGCGCCGCGGGAAGGTCTCGCCAGGTGTTCGCACTGGCGTCTGGTTTGGCGTTCACAGTCACGCACACCAGATTACGTCGTCGTGTCCAGGGGTTTTCGCCCTGTTCGAAGGTTGAGACGTATGGCACGCCCGCCCGTCACGGAGATGCCTGGTGGAAGCCTGGTGTATGGTGCCGCTCATGTTCGCGCAGACCCGTCTCAGCAACTGGTGGTGGACCGCTCTCCAGGCGGCCCGCTAGCTGCGCGTATCCGATCCGACGCGAAGGCCGCCCGAGGGGCGGCCTTCCGTGTTTTCCGCGGCCGTTCCTCCTCGTACGTGACAAGGAAGAGGAACCCCGGATGCCGCACCCACCCACGCCTCGCCCCGCCCCCGTCCCGGACCCCGCCGAGGGGACCGCCGCGCTCCTCCAGCGGCTGACCGCCGAGGAAGCGCCGCCCTTCGCGCTGCTGCGGCGGCGCACCCCCGGCAGGGACGAGAACCTGGTCGAGGTGCTGACCGGGCCCGTCCAGCATGTGGACCGGCTCGACGCCATCCCCGACGGCGAGCTGGGCGCGCTCGCGCTCGTTCCCTTCCGGCAGATCAGGGAGCGCGGCTTCGACGTGCGCGACGACGGCACACCGCTGGCCGTGCTCGTGCCCCGCGAGGTGCGCGAGGTTCCCCTGGCGGAGGCGCTGGACGCGTTGCCCGCGCACCGCGTCCACGTCGGGAACGGGGCCTTCGACGTGTCCGACGCCGCGTACGAGGACATCGTGCGCCGCGTCGTGGAGGACGAGATCGGTGCGGGTGAGGGCGCCAACTTCGTCATCCGGCGCACCTTCGCCGGGGAGGTCCCCGGCTTCTCGCGCGCCGACGCGCTCGCCCTCTTCCGGCGGCTGCTGTGCGGGGAGCAGGGCGCCTACTGGACGTTCGTGGTGCACACAGGGGACCGCGTCCTGGTCGGCGCCAGCCCCGAGGTCCATGTGCGGATGAGCGGGGGCACCGTCGTCATGAATCCCATCAGCGGCACCTACCGCTACCCGGCCGCCGGGCCCGACGTGGAAGGGCTGCTGGAGTTCCTCGCCGACCGCAAGGAGAACGAGGAGCTGTCGATGGTCGTCGACGAGGAGCTGAAGATGATGTGCACCGTCGGCGACCGGGGCGGTGTGGTGGTGGGGCCGCGGCTGAAGGAGATGTCGCACCTGGCGCACACGGAGTACGAGCTGCGCGGGCGCAGCACCCTGGACGTGCGCGCCGTGCTGCGCGAGACGATGTTCGCGGCGACGGTGACCGGCTCCCCCGTCGAGAACGCGTGCCGCGTCATCGAGCGCTACGAGCCCGCGGGCGAGGACGGCTCGGGGCGCGGCTACTACGCGGGCGCCCTCGCCCTGATCGGCCGCGACGCGGGCGGCGCGCAGAGCCTGGACTCGCCCATCCTGATCCGTACCGCCGACATCGACCCCGCGAGCGGCAGGCTGCGCGTCCCCGTGGGGGCCACCCTCGTGCGGGCCTCGGACCCCGCGAGCGAGGTCGCCGAGACGCACGCGAAGGCGGCCGGGGTGCTGACGGCGCTCGGGGTGCGGGAGGCGCCGGCGCGGGCCTCGGGCGGGCCAGCGCCCAAGCTGGCGGACGATCCACGGGTGCGGGCGGCGCTGGAGTCGCGGCGCGCGGGGCTCGCGCCGTTCTGGCTGCGGATGCGCACGGAGGACGGGGCGGCCGGGGCGGCCGGCAACGCGCCCGGCTACGGGGAGGGCCGGGCACGCGGCGAGGTCCTGGTCGTCGACGGCGAGGACACCTTCACCTCGATGCTCTCCCACCTGCTGCGCTCCACCGGAACGGGCGTGCGGGTGCTGCGCTTCGACGCGCCGGAGCTGCGGGAAACGGCGTTGACGCACCCGGGCCCCGTCGTGCTGGGTCCAGGGCCCGGCGACCCGCGCGAGGAGGCCGACCCCAAGATGCGGCTGCTGCGCGGGCTGACGGCCGAGCTGGTGCGGGAGCACCGGCACGGGCTGTTGGGGGTCTGCCTGGGGCACGAGCTGCTCGCGGCCGAACTGGGCCTCACGATCGTCCGCAGGGACCGCCCGTACCAGGGCGCGCAGGAGCGGATCGACCTGTTCGGGCGCGAGGAGACCGTCGGCTTCTACAACTCCTACACCGCGCGCTGCGACGAGGAGGCGGTGAACGAGCTGGCGCTGCACCGCGTCGAGGTGAGCAGGGACCCGGTCTCGGGCGACGTGCACGCGCTGCGCGGGCCGACGTTCGCGAGCCTCCAGTTCCACCCGGAGTCGGTGCTCACCCTGGACGGGCCCGCGCTGGTGGCGCGGCTGCTGGCCACCGTGGCCGTGGGCTGAGGCGCGTCAGCCGGGCCCGGACGACGACGGCTCGCCGGGCCGCACCAGCACGTTCTCGCTGGTGCGGCCCGCGAGATAGTCCTCGATGTTGTTCACGGTGGTGCCGATGATCTGGCCGACCGCTTCCCGCGTGTAGTACGCCTGGTGCGAGGTGACCAGGACGTTGCTGAAGGTCATCAGCCGGGCGAGGGTGTCGTCGGTCACCACGTCGAGCGACCTGTCGTGGAAGAACAGCCCCTCCTCCGCCTCGTACACGTCCAGCCCGACCCCGGCCGGCCTGCCCGCGCGCAGCTCCTCGACCAGCGCCTCCGTGTCGACGAGGCCGCCCCTGCTGGAGTTGACCAGCAGCGCGTCGTCCTTCATGCGGCGCAGCGCGTCCCGTCCGACGAGGTGGTGGGTCTCCGGCATCAGCGGTACGTGGAGGCTGACGAGATCGGCGGCGGCGAACAGCTCGGGCAGCTCCGTGTACGTCATGCCCAGCGCCGTGCAGGCGGGGTTCTCGCGTACGTCCCAGCCCAGCAGCCGCATCCCGAAGCCGTGCGCGATGCGGGTGAACGCCTCGCCGATCCTGCCGGTGCCGATCACTCCGGCCGTGCGGCCGTGCATGTCGCGTCCCATCAGCCCGTCGAGGCGGAAGTCGAACTCGCGGGTGCGGCGCACGGCGCGGGCGACGCGCCGGTTGACCGCCATCGCGAGGGTCCAGGCGAACTCCGCGACGGAGTACGGCGAGTAGGAGGAGACCCGCGCGACGGTGAGGCCCAGCTCGGCCGCGGTGTCCAGGCTGATGTTGTTGAAGCCGGTGGCACGCTGGGCGATCATCCGGGTGCCCCCGTCGGCGAGGACGCGCAGCACCCGCTCGTCGAGCCGCGCGTTGACGCTGACGGTGATGACCTCGTGGCCCGCGGCGAGGGGCGCGGTGTCCCCGTTCAGGAACACGTCCAGGCAGCGGACCCGGTGCTCCCGGTCGGCGCAGGCCCTCTCCAGCAGCGGCTTCTCGTCGGCCTGCACGCCGAACGCGAGGATCTCCACGGGGCTTCTCCCGGGACGGGGGGGTGGTGACGGGGGCGGGAACAGGGACGGGACGGGCGGGCCCGGAAAGCGCGAGAGGCCGCACATTCGGGGCATGCCCGAATATACGGCCTTTCGCCCCGTATCGCCGCCCGGAGATCCGGCCGACGATCCGGGTCATCCGAAGAAGACGTTCGCCTCCTCGTACAGCTCGGGAGAAACCGTCTTCAACTTGGAGGTGGCCTCCTCAAGGGGGACGCGGACGATGTCCGTGCCCCGCAGCGCGACCATCTTGCCCCAGTCCTCGTCACGCACCGCGTCGATCGCGTGCAGCCCGAACCGGGTGGCCAGCCAGCGGTCGAAGGGGGTCGGTGTGCCGCCGCGCTGGATGTGCCCGAGGACGGTGGTGCGGGCCTCCTTGCCCGTACGCGACTCGATCTGCTTGGCCAGCCACTCGCCGACGCCCGAGAGGCGGACGTGTCCGAAGGAGTCCCGCGACTCGTCCTTGAGCACCATGTCCCCGTCCTTGGGCATGGCGCCCTCGGCGATGACGACGATCGGTGCGTAGCTGGCCTTGAAGCGGGACTCCACCCAGCCGCAGACCTCGGCCACGCTGAAGCGCTGTTCCGGGATGAGAATGCAGTTGGCGCCGCCCGCGAGGCCCGAGTGCAGGGCGATCCAGCCCGCGTGGCGCCCCATGACCTCGACGACCAGGACCCGCATATGGGACTCGGCCGTGGTGTGGAGGCGGTCGATGGCCTCGGTGGCGACGGTGACCGCGGTGTCGAAGCCGAAGGTGTAGTCGGTGGCTGACAGGTCGTTGTCGATGGTCTTGGGAACGCCGACGCACTTGATGCCGTGCTCGCCCGTGAGCCGGGCGGCCACGCCGAGGGTGTCCTCGCCGCCGATGGCGATCAGTGCGTCGACCTCGTGCTTGGCGAGGTTCTCCTTGATGCGGCGGACGCCGTTCTCCTCCTTGAAGGGGTTCGTCCGCGAGGAGCCCAGGATCGTGCCGCCGCGCGGCAGCGTGCCGCGCACCGCCGGAATGTCGAGCTGTGTGGTGTCCCCCTCCAGGGGCCCGCGCCAGCCGTCCCGGAAACCGAGGAAGTCGTAGTCGTACCTCTGGACGCCCTTACGGACCACAGCCCGCATGACCGCGTTGAGACCGGGACAGTCGCCGCCGCCCGTCAACACTCCGACCCGCATGGGATCTCCCTTCTCCACGTGAACGCGACTGCGGCCACGCTAACGGTGATCCACGTCACATGGGGATGGGGCGAACGCCCGATTCCCTTGCGTGCGGGCGGTGTTGGCGGTGCACGATCACTCGTACGAAGGACCCTCGGGAGGCGCGCGGGAGACGCGCCGGGGCACGGCGCGTGCAGCGGGCGCCCCGTCGCCGCCCCGCCTCACTCCCCGTCGAGACCCCGCTCGATCGCGTAGCGCACCAGCTCGACGCGGTTGTGCAACTGGAGCTTGCCCAGGGTGTTCTGGACGTGGTTCTGGACGGTGCGGTGGGAGATGACCAGGCGCTCGGCGATCTGCTTGTAGCTCAGCCCCTTGGCCACAAGGCGCAGGACCTCCGTCTCGCGCTCCGTCAGATGCGGGACGCCCGGCTCGTCGGGGGCCGTGGGCTCGGGGTCGGCGGCGAGCCTGCGGTACTCGCCGAGGACCAGTCCGGCGAGCCCCGGTGTGAAGACCGGATCGCCGACGGCCGTCCTGCGCACCGCGTCCAGCAGCTCCGCCGTGCTCGCCGACTTCACCAGATAGCCCGTCGCCCCCGACTTCACGGCCTCCAGGACGTCCGCGTGCTCGCCGCTCGCGGAGAGCACCAGCACCCGGAGCGAGGAATCGGCGCCCACCAGCTCGCGGCACACCTCGACGCCCGGCATCTCGGGAAGGTTCAGATCCAGCACCAGCACATCGGGCGAGACGGCCAGCGCGCGGCGCACCGCCTGCTTGCCGTCACCGGCCGTGCCCACCACGTCGAACCCGGCCTCGGACAGATCGCGGGCCACGGCGTCCCGCCACATCGGATGATCGTCGACGACCATCACCCGCACCGGACGCTCCCCGTCCAGGCCCTGGGCCTGGTCCCGGTCCTGAGCCTGGTCGCCCTGCACCCCGTCAGTCATGGGCTGTTCCGTCATGCTTCGGCACCCTCAATTCCACTTCCGTCCCCTGCCCCGGCACCGACACCCACTCCGCCGTGCCGCCAAGCTCGCGCAGCCGTCCCCTGATGGACAGCGCCACGCCGAGGCGCCCCTCGGCCTCCGCGTCCGCGAGGCGTCCCTCGGGGATGCCGGGGCCGTCGTCCCGCACCGTCACCGCCACCGCGTCCGGCTCCTCCTCCAGCAGGATCCACGCCTGCGCCTCCTCCCCGTCGGGGCCCGTCGCGTGCTCGCGGACATTGTCCAGCGCGGCGCCGACGGCCGCGGCCAACTCCCGCGCGGCGGTGGCCTCCAGCACCACGGGGCTGCCGGGTTCGGCGAAGGACACACGGGACCCGGAGTACGCGGACAACAGCACCCGCAGATCGCGCGCCCGCTCCGCTCCGCCGCTCCCGGAGCCGGTTCCGGCGCTGGAGTCCGGGTCCGGGTCCGGGTTCCGCTCCAGGGCCGGGTCCGGGTCCGCTCCCGGGTCCGTACGGTCGGCTCCCGCGCCGTTCCCGCCCCCCGGCACGATGCCGCTGGAGACCAGGGTGCGCAGCGCCACCTCCTGCTCCCCCGCCATGCGGCCCAGCTCGGCCGCCTCGCCGCCCAGCGCCGTGCCACGGCGCTGGACCATGGCCAGGACCTGGAGCACGCTGTCGTGGATGTCCCGGGCCAGCCGCTCCCGTTCGCGGGTCGCCGCCTCGATCTGGAGGGCGCGGGCGAGGGTGCGCTCACTGGCGCGGGCGACCTCGACGACGTAGCCGATGGCGATGCTCGCCACGCAGACCAGCAGGGCGTTGTGCAGCGTGGAGCGGTAGAACGAGTTCTGCTCGACGAAGTTGGCGATGCCGACCAGCACCGAGGCCAGGGCGCCCCAGCGCCAGCCGCCCTTGATCGCGAAGGCCAGCACGGGCCCCGCGACCCAGATGGAGGGCAGCGTCGGCCCGACCTCGTCATAGGCGTCCACATAGCGCGACAGCAGGATGCCCCCGACCGCGAAGGCGAGGTCCACGGCGAGGAAGGGCCTGGTGCACCGCCGGGCCGAGGAGACCTTGGGGAGGGTGGCGAAGGTCCACACCGCGAGCGCTGCCAGATAGGCGCAGCCCAGCGCCGGGTGGGCGTTGTCCTCGTACTCCAGGGCGAACACGACGATCGCGTACACCAGCGTCAGGATCCGGTAGCCCGTCAGCGCACGCCACAGCGGCTGCTCCACGGACATCTTCATCGCCATGCTGCCGCCCCGCCCCCTGGTCCCGCCTGGTCACGCGCGTTCGCGGTCACCGCCCGTGTGCGCCGGTGCCGCGCTACCGCCCGGCGCCGCCCAGCCCCGGGCTACGCCGCCTTCCCGCCCTGCTGCTTGCCGTCGTCCGGGGAGTCCGGCTCCGGCTCCGGTTCCGGTTCCGTTCCCGGCTCCGCCCCCGGTTCCGGTTTCGCGCCCGTGGAGCGGCCCGCCCGCTCCGCACCCCGCTGCGCGGCCTTCTCCTCCTCGGCCCGCTTCTTCGCCGCCTCCGCGATCTGCCGCTTGGCGGCCGTCGCGTAGATGTCGACGTACTCCTGGCCGGAGAGCTTCATGATCTCGTACATGACCTCGTCGGTCACCGAGCGCTGGATGAAGCGGTCGTGGTCCATGCCCTGGTAACGGCTGAAGTCGAGCGGCTCGCCGATCCGGATACCGGGGCGCATCAGCTTCGGCACGACCTTGCCGGGCGGCTGGATCTTCTCGGTGTCGATCATGGCCACCGGGATCACCGGAGCCCCGGACCGCAGCGCCACCCTGGCCAGGCCACCGGGCTTACCCCGGTAGAGGCGGCCGTCCGGAGAGCGCGTGCCCTCCGGATAGATGCCGAACAGCTCGCCGCGCTCCAGCACCTCAAGACCGCTCCTGATCGCCGCCTCGCCCGCTCCGCGTCCGCCCGAACGGTCCACGGGCAGCTGCCCGACGCCCTTGAAGAAGGCGGCCGTCAGCTTCCCCTTCACCCCCGGGGAGGTGAAGTACTCGGCCTTGGCGATGAACGTGACCTTGCGGTCCAGCACCGCGGGCAGGAAGAAGGAGTCCGAGAAGGAGAGGTGGTTGCTGGCAAGGATCGCGGGCCCCTCGGCGGGGATGTTCTCCAGCCCTTCGACCCAGGGACGGAAAGCGAGCTTGAGCCCGCTGCCGACCGACAGCTTCATCGCTCCGTAGAACAACCGACAACCTCCTGTATCCGACGGGCACGACCCTATCTCGCCACCCGGCACGACCGCCCCCGTAGGGAGGCCGGGCAGCGGCAGCGGGAGCTACCCGGTGACGGGGCGCGCGCGTAGGGTGGCAGCACCTCGCCCGTCCGGGGCGCACCCGCGCCACGGGGGGCCGTGGCCGATGACCGGCCGCCGACGAACGACTGCCGACGACCGGCGTCGACGACCAGATGGAGGCCCAAGGTGCCCGTACTCGCCGGAGCCGAGCCGATGCGTCACGACGGTTCGGAGGTGGGAGTCCTGCTGTGCCACGGCTTCACGGGCACGCCGCAGTCGCTGCGCCCCTGGGCCAACTATCTTGCGGCGCGCGGCCTGACCGTCTCGCTGCCCCTGCTGCCAGGGCACGGCACGCGCTGGGAGGACCTCGCGGTGACCGGGTGGCGCGACTGGTACGCCACCGTGGACCGCGAGCTGCGGCAACTCGGCGAGCGCTGCGAGCAGGTCTTCGTCTGCGGCCTCTCCATGGGCGGAGCGCTGGCCCTGCGCCTGGCGGCGCGGCACGGCGACGCGGTGAGCGGCGTCGCCGTCGTCAACCCGGCCGCGACCTTCCCCAGGCTGGAGGGCCTGGCGCTCCCCGTGGGGCGATTCCTGCTGCGCTCGGCGAAGGGGATCACGTCCGACATCGCCAAGGAGGGCTCCTGGGAGGTGGGTTACGAGCGGATGCCGACGCACGCCGCGTACTCGCTGAGGGACTTCTTCCGGGTGGTGCGCCGCGAGCTGCCCCAGGTGACGCAGCCCCTGCTGGTCCTGCACAGCAGGACGGACCACGTGGTCCCGCCGTCGGACTCCGCGCTGATCCTCGGCTCGGTCTCGTCCACCGATGTGACGGAGACTGTCCTGGAGCGCAGCTACCACGTGGCCACGCTGGACCATGACGCGGAGCGCGTCTTCGCGGACTCGTACGGATTCATCACCCGGCTCGCGGCGAGGAAGACGGCAGGCAAGTGACGGAGCGCAACCCGGACGCGGAGCACGGCGACGACGACGGCCCCCGCGGCCAGCGGGGCGGGCCCCAGGGGCCCGAGGGACACGAGAATTCCGAGGACCGGACCGCGACGGGCCCTGCCGCATCCCCGGAAACCGGCGCGACGCCGGACACGGGCAACGGTACGGATGCGGCGAGCGGCACCGGCGCGGGCGCGGGCGCGGGCAGCAGCACGACACCGGGCACGGACGGCGACACGGACGCGGGCTCAGTCAACGGCGCGGACGCGGACAGCGGTACGGGCGCAGGCGCGGGCAGCGGCACGAACGCAGGCAGCGGTACGGATGCGGCGAGCGACACGGGCGCGGACAGCAGCGCGGACGCAGGCACCGACAGCGACACGGCGCCAGGCACGACCAGTCACACGGACGCAGGCAGCGGCACAGGCGCGGACAGCGGTACGGACACCGACAGCGGCGCGGACGCGGCGAGCGACACGGCCACAGGCGCAGCGAGCGGCACAGTCAACGGCACCGACAGCGGCGCGGACGCGGGCGCGGACAGCGGTGTGGGCGCAGTCAGCGGCACCGGCGCGGGCAGCGGCAGCCCTGCGGCGGAGAAGGCCGAGAAGCCCGGGGCCGCCGAGGGCGGCGGGCCGAACCGGCGCGGGGAGGTCTCGTTGCCGGAGGACGAGGAGGCGGCGTGGGCGGCGATCGTCGCCGCGTACGGCGAGGAGCCCGCCGAGCCGGGCGGGTCCGCCTCCGAGGGCCAGGGTCAGGGCCAGGGCGGCGACCGCAGGGAGCCCGACGGCGACACCCTCACCAAGCAGCGCCCCGACCCCGCGGACGGCGGCGACGGGAGCGGCGAGTCGCCCGTGCGCAGCTTTACGGTCTACGCGGCGGGCACGGGCCCACGCGACTGGGAGACGCCCGAAGAGGGCGAGGACGAGGGCCACTTCGTGCCGCCCGAGCCGCCGCCGCTGCCGGACGCAGACGTGACCACCAAGTTCGCCTGGCTCGCGGTCCTCGGCGGCCCGCTGCTGCTGCTCGGGACCATCCTGCTCCAGCAGGACATGACGTGGTGGATCGTGACCCTGGGCGTCGGCGGCTTCCTGGGCGGCTTCGGCACCCTGGTGGCCAGGATGCGGGACGGCCGTGACGATGACGACTGGGACGACCCCGGCCGCGGCGCGGTCGTCTGAGCCCTCCCAGGGAGGCCCAGGACCCTCCCGGAGGGCTATGCGGCGGGCACCCGCAGCGCGGCCAGCACCGGCAGGTGGTCCGTCGCGGCCCGCAGGTCCTCCGCCGTGACGCCCGCCAGCCCGTACGGCACCCCGCACCCCAGCACCTCGACGCCCTCGGACGCGAGGACCGCGTCGATGCGCTGGTGGGGGTCGCGGGGCGTCGACGTGTACTCGCCGCCCCACGGCTTGGCCGTCCAGCCGTCCTGGAGCGCGGCGGACAGCCTGCGGAAGCCACGGCCGCCGGGACGGTCGTTGAGATCGCCCGCCGCCACCCGGTACGGGGTGTCCATGGTGGCGAGCTGGTCGAGGAGGGCCCCGGCCTGCGCGTAGCGCTCGTCCTTCTGGAGGCTCAGATGGCAGCTGAGGACCCCGAGCCTGGCCGAGGGCCCGAAGCGCAGCTCGGCGGTGGCGAAGCCCCTGCGGTGGAGTCCGGGCGTGCGCGGCAGGAGCACGTCCTCGGTCCGTTCGACGGTCGCCCGCAGCGTGGCCATGATCATCGGCCCCGTTGCCGTGGCGCCGCCCGTCACGTAGACCATGTCCGTCTCGCGGGCGAGGCGGGCCGCGTGCTTGCGCCAGCGGAAGAAGCGCGGCGCCTCCTGGACGCAGACGACGTCGGGGGCGCACGCCCGGATCACCCGGGCGAGCGCCCCCCTGTCGTCGCGCAGGGAGCGGATGTTGTAACTGAGCAGGCGCACCACGGCCGAACCGTCGGGTTCGGTCGTGGAGGCGGGCAGGTCGGCGAGTGTCATCGGCTCGGCTCACGCTCCTCGACGCAGCTCTCCGGGTGGATTCCTCGGTGCCTCGGTAAGACCTCGGTGACACGGCACGCCTGACGGTCCCGCGACGGGTCGCGGCGGGCCCGTCAGGCGTGCGCGGCCCCACGAACCCCGCGGACAGGGCCCATGCGGTGCTGTTCGGTGCTGTTCGGTACGGGCGGGCTCAGCCCTGGCGTGCCAGGTCCGCGACGCCCACCATGCCCGCCTTGCCGCCCAGTTGGGCGGCGAGGACCTCGGCGTGCGGGCGCCAGCGGCTGCCGACGAGCCAGCGGCGGTACGACTTGCGGATGGGGTCGAGCACGAGATCGCCCTCGTCCGAGACGCCGCCGCCGACGATGAAGGCGCCGGGGTCGAAAAGGGAGGCCAGATCGGCGAGCCCTGCGCCCGCCCAGCGGGCCAGCTCGCGGAAGGAGTCGATGGCGACCGCGTCGCCCTGCCTGGCCGCCTCGCTGATGTGCTTGCCCTTGACGCCCTCGGGGGTGCCGTCGCCGAGTCCGAGCAGGATCTCGGCGGCCTCCGGGGTGGCCGTGGCCCGCTGCTGTGCGTAGCGGACGAGGGCGCTGCCTGACGCGTACTGCTCCCAGCAGCCCTGGTTGCCGCAGCCGCAGAGCAGGCCGTCCGGCACCATCCGGATGTGGCCGAACTCCGCCGCGACGCCGAAGCGTCCGCGGTGCAGCTTGCCGCCGGTGATGACGCCGCCGCCGAGCCCGGTGCCGATGGTGATGCAGACGACGTCCTCGTGCCCTGTGCCGACGCCGAACTTGTACTCGCCCCAGGCGGCGGCGTTCGCGTCGTTCTCGATGATCACCGGCAGGTCGATGCGCTGCTCGACCTTGTCCTTGAGCGACTCGTGGCGCCAGCTCAGGTTCGGCGTGAAGAGCACCGTGGCGCGCTTGTCGTCGACGTAGCCGGGAGCGCCGATGCCGACGGCGTCCACCTCGTACTCGGCACTGGCCTTGCGCACCGCGTCGGCGATCGCGTCGATGACGTCGTCCGCCGTGGGCGGGGTGGGCACCGTGCTGGTTTCGAGGATGGTGCCCTCCTCGTCGACCACCCCGGCCGCGATCTTGGTGCCGCCGATGTCGACGCCGATAGTGAGTCCCATGTGTCCCTCAGTTATTCGGTCGAACCCCGCTGTGGACCACCGTACCGGAGGGGGGTTGTGCGCCGTGGCCGTGTCCGGCCGTGCGGGCGCCCGTATCGGAGGCCGCCGCGCTTCGCCGGGCCTTCACCGGGCCGTCACCGCCGCTCCGTCGCGGCGTCACCGTCCCGTCGCCGGATCGTCGCCGTGCCCCTGGGGCTGACGGGGTGGACGAGGTGGTCAGAAAGGTGGTCAGAAGTGGCCGGAGTGGTCAGGAGTGGCCGGGGCGGTCCACGCCGCCGGCGCCCCACGGGTCGTCGGGGCCGCCGTCGTCGGGCGTGCTCCCGCGCCCCTTGCCCGGCTCGCCCGACTCGCCCGGCTCGGGCTCCTTGTCGAGGTCTATCCGCTCGGGGCCGCCGCGTGCGGTGCCCCGCTCCCCCGCGCCCGCTTCGGTACCGGTACCGGAGCCGCTGCCGGGCTCGGCGGTCCAGCGGTGCTCGGCCTCGTGCACGGCGGAGTGGTAGGCGGCGAGCAGTTCGTTGCCGGCGGCGGCGAGGTGCCCGAAGAGCTGCGGGTTCCGCTCGACGACCGGCTCGATCGCGGCCTTCGCCTGGGCGATCAACTGCTGGGCCACTCCCTGCGCCGCCGCCGAGGCCGCCGCGTTGCCCAGCGGCCCGCCGAGGCCCGAGAGCCGCTCGGACACGGCGTCGGCGAGGCGCCGCAGTTCGTCGGCCGCGTTGGTGGGCGGCGCGCCGTACTGGGCACGGCGGCGGGCCTTCTCTGCGGCGAGGTCCTCTTCACAGGCCGTGGCCCACGCGTCCGCGTCGGGCCTGGAGGCCCGCTCCTCGGAGGGGCGCTCGGCTGCTTCGCTCATTGCGGGCTCCTACGGAGGCGGGAAGGGAGTGCTACGGACAGGACGGAACGGTGCGGAACAGGTACGGCGGCCCCGGCCCGGGTCCCCGGTCCTGATTCGACGTTACCCGAACGGACGCACGGCGTTGAGGTTCCCGATGCCCCAGTGCCCCGATGCCCCGGTGCCCCGGTGCCGACGGCTCAGCGGCTCAACGCGTGGGCCACAGGTCAGGGTCGGGCGCGAAGCGCACCCGCAGTTCGCCCCGTTCCAGCGCGGCACCGGTGACGCGGCAGCGGCGCAGCGCCGACGACAGCGGCAGCACGCGCCGGTAGGGCCCCGTACCGACGACCAGTTCGTCCCCGCGCCGCACGAGCCCCAGCTCGTCCTTGCGCGCGCCCGGCAGCGGCAGCACCCACACGAGCAGCCCCTCCGCACCGAGCCGGTCCTCGACCCGTCCGACGACGGGCGCGGGCGCTTCGGGCGTCCGCGAAGGAGCCGTCGCATCCGGACCCCTCACATCCGGGACCGTCGAGCCCGGCCCCGTGCCGCCCAGCTCCGTCGCGAGCAGGGCGAGGTCCGCCGTGCCGCGCGGGTCGCGGCCGAGGTGGGGCAGCTCGGACAGGACGACCCCGTCCGCCTCGCACTCCTCGCGCAGCTCCTTCAGCGCGGCCTGCTGGCCGCCGGAGAGCGCGGCCAGCCAGCTGTCCGAAGAGCGGGTGGGCAGCAGGCGGTTGGCGACGAGCGTGTCGATCCGCAGCCCGTGGAGCGCGAGCCCGGCGCGCGCCGAGCGCAGCGCCTCGGCGGCGAGCGGCCCCGGCTCGGCGACCAGCCGTACCGAGGTCCCGGCCGACTCCACGGCACGCTGGACCCGCGCGAGCCCCTCGTCCCAGCGCGCGGTGGCCGCGTAGAGCCACCGCGCGGGCATCGGGACACCGGCCAACTGGGCCAGCATCGGGCGCAGCGCCCGCGCGGCCTGCCGCTCGGGCGGCACGAGGCGCCGCAGATAGCGGCGTGCCCGCTCGGGCAGCGCCAGTACGGCCAGCGCGCGCGGCGTGGGCGGCATGTCGACGACGACGGTGTCCCACTCGCCGGTGGCGTGCGCTGCGCCCAGGACCCGCAGCAGCGCGAACACGTCGGCGCCGGGCAGTTCCGTCAGCTCGTCCTCGTCCAGCGCGTCGGAGCCCAGCATCTCCAGCGCGGTCCTGCCCTGCTCCTGGAGCGCGACGGCCCGTTCGCGGAACTCCGCGCCCTCGTCGACGCGCGCCGCCCACAGCCCCTCGGCCACCCGCACCGGGCACGCGAGCGAGAGCGGCGCGGGCGACGGCGAGGGGGCCGTGGCGTCCTCGCCCGGCGCCGGAAGCGCCGCGCCCAGTACCGCTTCCAGTGCGCGCGGCGCCTCCGCGCTCAGCAACAGCGTGCGCCGCCCCTCGCGGGCGGCGGCCAGCGCCGTCGCCGCGGCCACCGTCGTCCGTCCCGCGCCGCCCTGCCCGGTCACCAGCACCGTGCGCGGCGCCGGGCCGTCGGCCGTACCGTCAGCACCGGGCGGGCCGTAGCCGTCGCCCGCCGGACCGGAGCCGTCCTCGTCCCCCACGTCAGCCATGTCGCCCGCGGGCTCAGCCTTTGGCGGGGCCGGTGGCGGAGTCGCCGGAGTCCGCCGCCCCGCCGCCCGACTCGACGCGCTTCTTCAACCCGTCCAGCGCACGGTCGATGATGACCTTCTCCGCCTTGCGCTTGATCATCCCGAGCATCGGGATCTTGACGTCGACGGTGAGCTGGTAGGTGACCTCGGTGCGCTCGCCGCCCGCGAGGGGCGTGAGGCTGTAGACGCCGTCCAGGGAGCGCAGCATCTGGGACTTGACCAGCGACCACCGCACCTCGTGCGCGCCGATCCACTCGTAGGCGAGGGTGTGCTCGTCCTTGATGGCCCCGGCGTCCAGGAGCAGCCGTACCTGTTCGGCGCGGCCCGCCCGGTCCTCGGACAGCACCTCGGCCTCCTTCACCTCGCCGGTCCACTCGGGATAGCGCGGGAAGTCGGAGATCACCCCCATGACGGCGGCGGGCGCCGCCTCAATGGTGATGCTTGAGCTGGTGTGTTCCGCCATCGCCGTGGCTCCTCCAAATGCTCCGCCGGTCCGTGCCGCACCGCCCGGAGCGTCGCCGCCGCTTGTCACTGCCGTCATCTGCGAGGAAGGCTACCGCGCGGCCATGCCCCGCCCTCGACCGCTCCGCCCGGGCCCTCGGCCCTGGGGCCACCGCCTCAGCCGCCTCACCACTCCAGCACCCACGGTGTCCCGGTGGCGGCGAAGTGCCCCACGTTCACGCACTCCGTCGCGCCTATCCGCATCCGGGAGTGCAGGGGCTGGTGTACGTGCCCGAAGAGGTGGAAGCGCGGCTGCGTGGCGCGGACCGCCTCCAGGAGCGCGGGGCTGCCGCGCTCGAAGCGGCGCGCGACGGTGTCGTAGCACAGCTCGGGGACCTCGGGCGGGATGTGCGAGCACAGCACGTCGACCTCGCCGAGCGCGGCGATCTTCGCCGCGTAGGTCTCGTCGTCGATCTCGTACGGGGTGCGCATCGGCGTGCGCAGGCCGCCGCCGACGAAGCCGAACCGCCACCCGCCGATGTCCACCGTCTCCCCGTCCAGGACGGTGATACCGGGGCCCGCGTACTCGGGCCACAGGGGCGGCATGTCGACATTGCCGTACGTCGCGTACGTCGGGGCGGGGAAGGCCGCGAACAGCTCGGCGTACTGCTTGCGCACGGCGGCCTCCGTGGCGGACCTGCGGTCGATGCCCGCCCACAGCTTCGCCGACAGCTCGCGCGCCTCGTCGAAGCGGCGCGCGGTGCGCAGTTCCACGATCCGGTCGGCGTTGGCCTCGCCGAAGAGGTCGGGGAAGATCCCGCGCGAGTGGTCGGCGTAGTCGAGGAACAGGATGAGATCTCCCAGGCAGACCAGCGCTTCGGCCCCGTCGCCCGCCTTCGCGAGGTCCCGGCTGTTGCCGTGCACATCGCTCACTACGTGGACTCGCATGGCCACACCCTAGATCGGCGGAGGACGCCACCGGGAGGGCGCCGGAGCAGGCCGGGGACCGGCCCGCGCCCTGCCCACGACCAGCCCACGCCCCGCCCACGCCCCGCCCGCGACCGGCGCGCGGGCGATCGGGAGGCGGGCACGTGAGGGGCCTGTGGCCGGGCGGGGCACGGGCCGTGGAGGTGCGGCCTCGGTTACTTCCCCGTCGCCAATGGCCTGGACTAGGCTGCCGCACAGCAGCCCCGAGGCATGTGACGCACAAGACAATGCGGCGTCACCCCCTATCCCCACGGCTGTACCGATGGGTAACGTCCGGGCCGTCAATCTTTCAAGATCCCCCACTGGTCTTGGACCGAGCCAATGGAGGCCGCCCCTCGATGGCCTCCATGTCCGGCGCCGACGAGGAGCAGCAGTCTTGCGCGAGTTCAGCCTTCCGGCCCTCTACGAGGTCCCCGCAGACGGAAACCTGACGGATCTCATCCGCCGTAACGCTACTCAGCACCCGGACGTTCCCGTCCTCGCGCGCAAGCGGGACGGGCGGTGGGAGGACATCACAGCCGCCGCGTTCCTCGACGAGGTCCGCGCCACCGCGAAGGGCCTGATCGCCGCGGGTGTCCAGCCCGGTGACCGCGTCGGGCTCATGTCGCGCACCCGCTACGAGTGGACGCTCTTCGACTTCTCGATCTGGAGCGCGGGCGGCGTCACGGTGCCCGTGTACGAGACGAGTTCGCCCGAGCAGATCGCCTGGATACTGGGCGACTCGGGCGCGGTCGCCGCCCTCGTCGAGACCGAGGACCACCTCAAGGCCGTCGAGTCGGTGCGCGACCACCTGCCGGCGCTCGCGCACGTGTGGCAGATCGAGACGCCCGCGCCGTCCGAGGGCGCGGTCCCCCGGCTGATCGCGGAGGGCGCCGGGGTCAGCGACGCGACGGCCGACGAGCGCGGCTCCGTCGCCAACGCGGACTCGCCCGCCACCATCGTCTACACCTCAGGCACCACGGGCCGCCCCAAGGGCTGCGTGCTCACGCACCGCAGCTTCTTCGCGGAGTGCGGCAACGTCGTCGAGCGGCTGCGGCCCCTGTTCCGTACGGGCGAGTCCTCCGTGCTGCTCTTCCTGCCCGTGGCCCACGTGTTCGGGCGGCTGGTGCAGGTCGCCGCGGTGATGGCGCCGATCAAGCTGGGGCACGTCGGGGACGTGAAGACCCTCACCGACGAGCTGGGCTCCTTCCGGCCGACGATGGTCCTCGGGGTCCCGCGCGTCTTCGAGAAGGTCTACAACTCGGCCCGCGCCCAGGCCCAGGCGGGCGGCAAGGGCAAGATCTTCGACAAGGCAGCCGACACGGCCATCGCCTACAGCCGCGCCCAGGACGACCCGTCGGGCCCGTCGCTGAAGCTGCGGTTCCAGCACAAGGTCTTCGACCGCCTCGTCTACAGCAAGCTGCGCGCCGTCCTCGGCGGCCGTGCCACCCACGCCATCTCGGGCGGCGCGCCGCTCGGCGAGCGGCTCGGGCACTTCTACCGGGGCATCGGCTTCACCGTCCTGGAGGGCTACGGGCTGACGGAGTCCTGTGCCGCCACCGCGTTCAACCCCTTCGACCGGCAGAAGATCGGCACCGTCGGCCAGCCGCTGCCCGGCTCTGTCGTGCGGATCGCCGACGACGGCGAGGTGCTGCTGCACGGCGAACACCTCTTCACCGGCTACTGGAACAACCAGCAGGCCAGCGAGGAGGCCCTGTCCGACGGCTGGTTCCACACCGGCGACATCGGCACCCTGGACGCCGACGGGTACCTCGCCATCACCGGGCGCAAGAAGGAGATCCTGGTGACGGCGGGCGGCAAGAACGTCGCCCCCGCCGTGATCGAGGACCGCATCAGGGGGCACGCGCTCGTCGCGGAGTGCATGGTGGTCGGCGACGGCCGCCCCTTCGTCGGCGCGCTGCTCACCGTCGACGAGGAGTTCCTGCCGCGCTGGGCCGACGAGCACGGCAAGAGCGGCCTCTCCCACCCCGAGCTGCTCGCCGACCCCGAGCTGCTCGCCGAGTTGCAGGGCGCGGTCGACGACGGGAACGCGGCGGTCTCCAAGGCGGAGTCGGTGCGCAAGTTCCGCGTCCTGAGCACCCAGTTCACGGAGGAGTCGGGGCACATCACGCCCTCGCTGAAGCTGAAGCGGGGCGTGGTCGCGAAGGACTTCGCCAACGACATCGAGGCGCTCTACGCCTCCTGACGTCCTGAGAGCTTGAGCGGGCGCGGGGCCCTGACCCCGCGCGCCGCACCCATGACCCGTGACCCGGGCGCGGGCCCACATCCCTTCCGTAGTGGGCCCGCGCCCGGGTCACGTCACAGCAGGGCGCGCAGCTTCTCCGCCAGCAGGTCCCAGCGCCAGCGCTCCTCCACCCAGGCACGGCCGCGCTCGCCCATGCGGGCGCGCAGCACGGGGTCCTGGAGGAGGGTGACGATCCGCTCGGCGGCCTCGCCGGGCTCGCCGCCCCGCACGACATAGCCGGTCTCGCCGTCGAGCACCGCGTCAGGGGCCCCGCCCGAGTCGCCCGAGACGACGGGGAGCCCCGTCGCCGACGCCTCCAGATAGACGATGCCGAGCCCCTCCACGTCCAGGCCGCCCCTGCGCGTACGGCAGGGCATGGCGAACACGTCGCCCGCGCCGTAGTGCGCGGGCAGCTCCTCCCAGGGCACGGGGCCTGTGAAGCGCACGGAGTCGGCCACTCCGGTCTCAGCGGCCAGCTTCTCCAGGTCGGCGCGGTAGGGGCCGCCGCCGACGATCAGCAGCACCGCGTCCGGCACCTCTTCGAGGACGCGCGGCAGGGCGCGGACGAGGGTGTCCTGCCCCTTGCGCCGGACCAGCCGCGAGACGCAGACGACCACGGGCCGCTCGGTGAGGCCGAGCCGCTCGCGTACCGCGTCGCCACCCGAACCGGGATGGAAGGTCTTCTCGTCGACGCCGGGCGGCAACTGCGCCATGCGGGCCGCCGCCTCGGGGGTCAGCGCGCGGGCGATGCGCGAGCGGGTGTACTCGCCCAGATACGTGACCGTGTCCGTGCCCTCGCCGATCCGCCGCAGCAGCCCGCGCGCGACGGGGAGCTGCGCCCAGCCCGCCTCGTGCCCGTGCGTCGTGGCGACCAGGCGCCGCGCGCCCGCGCTGCGCAGCGCGGGCGCCATCAGGCCCAGCGGCGCGGCGGCGCCGAACCAGACCGAGCGGCAGTCGTGCTCGCGCAGCAGCGCGACCGCGCGACGGGTGACCCTGGGCGTCGGCAGCAGCATGGTCGTGCGGTCGCGCACGACCGTGAACGGCTGCTCGGCGTCGAAGCGCGCCGTGGCCTCCGCCCCCTCCCTGCCGCGCTTCCAGGTGGAGGCGTAGACGACGACCTGGGAGGGGTCGAGACGCAGCGCCATGCTGTGCAGGAACGCCTGGATACCGCCGGGGCGGGGCGGAAAGTCGTTGGTGACGATCAGGGTCTTGTCCATCGCCGCCGACAGTACCCGGTGGCTGTGGGCCGCGCTCCGGGCCTCTCCGGGGGCGCACGGGGGAGGCGGCTGGGCCCGGACGGGGCTCCCGTGAAGAGCGCCGGGCGCCCGCGTGGCCTCCCACGCGCCCCACCGGGCATGATGGACCGTCGGCACAGAACACACGAGCGGTGAGGCGGGCGGACCGGCATGGCCGAGGGCGGCGGGGACCATCGGACACCAGAGGCGGAGGCCGACGAGCCGCCGACGGACGCGGCCCTGTCCGCGGACCACGGCGCCGACCGGGACAGACGCCCGGTGGACGGGGAAGAGGCCGAGGCCCTGGGCCACGGGCACGAGCGCGGGCGTCGTCGTGGCGGGCTCGCCGCCGCCGTCGCCGTCTGGGCCGCCACCCGCGCCGTCCTGCTCCTGTGCGTCTTCAAGGTGTTCACGCTGCCAGGACCCGACGTCACGAGCGACATCTCCGTCATCTACCGAGGCTGGTTCGAGGTCCTGCGGACCGGGACCTTCCCGTTCGACGACGTCACCTGGCAGTACCCGCCCGCCGCCGCGCTCGCCGTCCTCTCCCCCGGCGCGCTGCCACTGGACTACGCCTCCGCCTTCTTCGTGCTGGCCTGCGCCACCGACGCCGTGGCCTTCGGGCTGCTGCTGTACGGGGGCGCCCGTCCCGGCGGGCGGCGGGCCGGGGCCTGGGCCTGGGTCGCGGGCGTGCCCCTGCTCGGGCCGACCGCCTACGCGCGCTACGACCTGATGGTCACCGCCGTCGCCGTCGCCGCGCTGCTGGCCGCCGCGCGGCACCCCCGCGCTGCGGGCGCGCTGGCCGCCTTCGGGGCGATGCTGAAGGTGTGGCCCGTCCTGCTGCTGCTGGGGATGCCGCGCGGGCGGTGGACCCGACGCTCCTGGGTGACGGCGCTGGTCACGGTCCTCGTACTCTCGGCCGCCTTCGTCGCCGCCATGCCGGGCGCCTTCGCCTTCCTGGGCTTCCAGCGCGACCGCGGCACGGAGGTCGAGTCGCTGGGCTCCCTCGTCTTCCACGTGGCACGGCACTACGGCTGGGAGGGCCAGGTGCTGCTCAACTACGGCTCCGTGGAGTTCCTGGGCCCCTACGTCAACGTCGTCAGCGACGCCGCCCTCCTGCTGACGGCGCTCGCCTTCGGCTGGCTGCTGCTGTGGCGGCTGCGCGCCGTGGAGTGGCACGCGGGCACCACGGCGGACGCCGCGCTGACGGCGGTGCTGCTGTTCACGACGACGAGCCGGGTGATCTCGCCGCAGTACATGATCTGGCTGGTCGGCCTCGCCGCTGTCTGTCTGACGGTGCGCGGCAGCCGTCAGACCGTGCCGGCGCTGCTGGTGCTGGTGGCGACGGGGGTGACGCTGCTGGAGTTCCCCTTGTGGTTCGCGCACGTCGTCGCGAGCGACTGGCAGGGCATCTTCGTCCTGTCCCTGCGCAACGGCCTGCTCGTCGCCGCCTCGCTCCTCGCCTGCGCGGGCCTGTGGCGCGCGACGGTGCCCCGGCGCGGGGCGCGCGAGGCCGGTGCCGACGGCTCCGGGGAGCCCACTCCACCGCGCGGGGAACGGCTCCTGGCGGGGTAACCGGGGCAGGCGCGGTAACCGGGGCGGGCTGAGCAGGCGGGGTGGGCGGGACGGGCGGGGCGAACCGGCCGGTCCGGGCTCGTCACGACAGTTCCTGGCGCACATACTCCCGCCACTGCCGCGTGAACTCCCCCTTCGTCACCCCGAGCACCTCGCGCAGCGCCCCGTCCACGCCGGTCCCGTCGCCCTCGTGCTTCTCCTCGCCCCTGCCCGTCCGCAGGTACAGCTCCATCAGGCGGCCCTCGCCCCACCGTTCCGCGACCATGCGGCAGGCCAGCCAGCCGCCCTCGTAGGCGCGGCCCAGTGCCTCGGGGTCGCTGCCGAAGCGGAAGTCCGCGTCGTCGGGCAGGGCGCGGGGCGCGTCGTCCGTGCGGACGGTGCGGGCGAGTTCGGGGGCCGCCTCCTGGGGCGTACGGGACGTGCCCCGGTAACCGGCCCAGTCGGCCAGGCCCTCGGACAGCCACAGGGGGGTCGCGTCGGAGGTGTGGGCCCGGGTGGCCACGTGGACGGTCTCGTGGGTCATCACGACCTGCCGCCCGTCCTCGCTGAGCAGCCCGTACGCGTCCGGGTTGACGACGACCCGGTCGGCGGGCGCGTCCTCGGAGGCCCCCGCCTCGCCCGTCGTGACGGCGGCGATGCCCTGGTACGAGGAAGCGGGCGCCTTCAGCAGCTCCGCCATCCGCTCCAGCGACCCGGGCACCTCCACGACCACACGGGCCGCCCACGAGCGCGGCCAGACGGCGTTCACGGCCGGTACGGCGCGGTCGGCGACGCGGGCCAGGGCGCGCAGTTCGGAGCTGTCCCTTCCGACGCCCAGCACGAGGCTGTGCTCGCCGCGCACGGCGGTGACCCGGCCCTGGTCCCACAACTGGCGGTCGCCGCCGGAGAGCTGCGAGGAGACGTACCAGCGGCCGTCCTCGCGCGTGAAGGCGAAGCGCTCGGTCGCTGTCACCGGGGAGTGGTCGTAGCCGCGCAGCCGGTAGCGCAGCTCCACGTCGGCCTCGGCGCGCGCCGCAGCGCCGTCGTAGCCCTCGGAACCGCCGGAGCCGCCGGAGCCGCCGCCCGTGTCCCGTACCCGCGTGATCCGGTACGACCACGCGGCCAGGGGCAGCCGCTCCAGGTTCGCGAAGACGCGGCGCTGATCGGCGCGGTAGCCGTCGGCGCCCGGTGCGATGCCCGCCAGGTAGGCGCTCTCGTCCCCCGCGCGCACGGCCGTCGCCTGCGCGTCCAGCACGCTCTGGAGCCGGTCGCGCCACGCCGCGCCCTCGTCGGGGGCGCCGCCGCAGGAGCAGAGCCCCGCCAGCAGCGCGACGGCGAGCAGGGCGCCCCGCCACCTGCCGGTCCCGCTTCTCCTGTGCACCCGAGCGCCCACACGCACGATCGTATGCGCAGCCGAAAGGGCCCCGGCCTGCGGCCGGGGCCCTCGTACTCGTCCTCGTACTCGTCCTCGCTCTCGTCCTCCTCGCGGCCCCGGCTCAGGGCCTGGTGACCGAGGAGACCGGCATCATGTCGACGGGGTCGTAGCGCACTTGGGCGCCGGGGTAGGGCGCGTGCACCACCTGGCCGCCGCCGACGTACATGCCGACGTGGCTGGCGTCGTCCCGGTAGACCACCAGATCGCCGGGCCGCGCCTGGCTCATCGGGACCCGCTGCCCCGTCGCGCCCTGGGCCTGCGAGGTGCGCGGGATGGACGTGCCCGCCTGCGCGTACGCCCACTGGGTGAGGCCCGAGCAGTCGAAGGCGTTGGGGCCCGCCGCTCCCCACACGTACGGGGCGCCGACGACGGAGCGCACCGCCGCGACGGCCTTCGCCGCGCGCGCTGAGGACGCCTTGCCGCCGCCCGTTCCCGGGGCCTGCCCGTCCCCGCCGCGCCCGTCGCCACGCCCGTCGCCACGCCCGTCACCGCGCCCGCCGTCCCGGCCGCCGCCGCGTGAGGCGCGCTCGCGCTCGGCGCGCTCCTCCGGGGTGAGCCGGTTGAGGAGCTTCCTGGCCGCCGCGAGCTTCTCGCGCACCTCGTTCTTGCTCGCCTTCAGCGCCTTCTGCTGACGCTCCAGGCGGAGGAGCTTCCCGCCCGCCTCTTCCCGCTGCTGTTCCAGCGCGCGCCGGGCGCCGCCGAACTGGGCGAGCCGGTCCTCCTGGCGGCTGCTGATGCGGTCGAGGGTGGCCGCCTTGTCGAGGTAGCCGTCGGGGTCGGAGGAGAGCAGCAGCGTCACGGAGGGGTCCACTCCGCCCGAGCGGTACTGCGCGCCCGCCAGGGCGCCCAGCGCGTTCCGCAGCCGGTTGACCTTGGCCTGGGTCCTGGCGATCCGGTCCTGCGCGTGGTCGACCTGCTCGCGCAGCCGCTCGGTGCGCTCCGCCGCGCCGTTGAACTTCTCGGTGGCGGCCTCGGCCTGCTCGTAGAGGCGGTCGATACGGGAGTTGAGCGCGGGGCGCGAGACGGACGTCTGGTCGTCCCCGGGGCGCGCGCCCGCGGGGGCCGCGGGCGCGAGCGCCGCCGCCGCTCCCGCGGCGGCCGACAGGACCGTGAACCTGGTGGTCCAGCCGGGGCCACGGGGGCCGGTACGTCGATGGGACGGGTGCGAGACCACTGGAGGACGCGCTCCTTCCGCTAGGCGGACGGCGCCGGTCGGCGCCGAACTGCGCGGAGAATGTAGCGGCGTCGCTACGGAGGGTCCAAGAACCGGCCGCGCCGGTGCGGTGGGCGCGTATGCGCGTACCCCGCCGATGACGCAGGTCATCGACGGGGTACGGAGGTCATCGGCGCCCGCCCGTTTTCACCCGGACGAACGACGTTTGGGGCGTGGCGTCAGCCCACGCGCACGCCGAACTGGAACGGCATGTTGTTGATCGACTCGAAGCGCACGCTGGCACCCGGCTTCGGCGCGTGCAGCACCTGCCCGTTGCCCGCGTAGAGGCCGACGTGGTGCAGGTCGCCGTAGAAGAGCACCAGGTCGCCCGGCGCGAGGCCGCTCTGGCTGCCGATGCGGGTGCCCGCGCCGGCCTGCGCCTCGGAGGTGCGGGGTATGGAGACCCCGGCCTGCTGGTACGCCCACGAGGTGAGGCCCGAGCAGTCGAAGGAGCTGGGTCCGGTCGCGCCCCACACGTAGGGCGAGCCGATCTTGCCCTTGGCGGCGGCGAGCGCGGCGCCCGCGCGGGCCGACGCCGAGGCGTCGTTGCCGAGGTCGACGCGCGAGCTGGAGGCGCGGTCGGCGCGGGCCTGCTTGGCCTCCAGCGCCTTGCGCTCGTCAGCGGTGAGCGAGTTGAGGAGCGTACGGGCCTCGGAGAGCTTGCCCTGGATCTTCTTCTTCTTGTCGCTGAGTTCCTCGCGGGTCTCGGCGAGGTCCGACAGCTTGCCCTGGGCCTCCTTGCGCTGCTGCGCGAGGGAGCGCTGCTTGTCCTGGATCTTCTTGAGCGCGTCGGCCTGCTTGGTGCTGAGCTGGTCGAGGGTGGACGCCTTGTCCAGGTAGCTGTCCGGGTCGGACGAGAGGAAGAGCTGCACGGACGGGTCGATGCCGCCGGTGCGGTACTGCGCGGTGGCCATCGAACCGAGGCCGTCCCGCATGTCGTTCAGGTCCTCCTGGCCGCGCGCCACGCTGTCCTGGAGGTTGTCGACCTGCTTCTGGAGCTTCTTGTGCTTCTCCTTGGCGCCGTTGTACTTCTCCGTCGCCGCCTCGGCCTCTTCGTAGAGCTTGTCGACCTTCTCCTTGACTTCCTCCTTGGAAGCCTTGGGGTCGGCGTGCGCCGCCTGGGAGGTCAGGGCGACGGCTGCCGCAGCGGTTGCCGTGAACACGGTCACACGGGTGCGGCTGCGGCTGGGCTGCTTGGGACGACGGTGGGACGCCACTGGGGCGAGCTCCTTCTTCCTCAGCCGCCTGCCGGTCGGTCACTCCGGCTCCACATCACCGGGGCGATCGCCGGGGCGCCGTGGAACTAGGCGGTCCTCCGCTGTCACCCCGGATGGGTGATCAACCGCGCGAAGGTTCGGGCCCAGACATTAGCCATGCGTAACTGATCGGATCAAATCCCTCTGAGGAAAAACCCGTCACACAAGAGGATTCTTTACTCATGACGTACGCGGAGCGACCATGGCGTCACACAGAGGCGGCGAACGGGGCCTTCGCCGGGGGCGGTTGACGTGAAGCGCGAATTCCGGGGTGCTCGCGGCGCTTTGCCGCTCCGGGCGGCTTTTCGCCCTGTTGTCCCCTGTGTTGACCCCTCCGCTGCTCCCCGCGCGTGGTGGACGTGTTACGTCCGCGCGAGCCGCTTCAGCAGCAGCGTCGAGGCGACGGGCCGGGCACCGGCGGCGGCGCAGCCGTCGGCGACCTCGCGGTCCGAGGAGACCACCACGACGGGCCGCCCAGCGGGTTCGGCCCGCACGATACGCCGGATCAGTTCGTCCGCCGTCTGGCCCGGCTTGCTGAACAGCACCCGCACCCCGCGCGGCGGCGCCAGCAGCACGGGAGCCGCCAGCTCCGCGCCGTCGAAGACGCAGGTGACCTCGGCCCCGGACTGGGCCGCCAGCACGGCGAGCCCGCCCAGCAGCCGCAGCCGCTGCTTCTCCAGCGGCATCGTCGGATAGCCGGTCTTGGTGACGTTGTAGCCGTCGACGACGATGTGGGACTGCGGCAGCGCGAGGAGCTGGTCCAGCAGGGCCGGGTCCGTGTCCGAAAGGGCCCGCGCCGCCACGTCCTTGGGCGACATCCGGCCGGGCTCCACCGAGTCCACGGTGTCCGCAGGGCGCACCTCGGTGGGCGGCAGCGCCAGCTCGCGGCGCAGCCCCTGTGCCGCCTCCAGCACCGTGTCCAGGAGCAGTTTGACGCGCATGTCCTCCACGCTGCGCCCCTCGCGGGCCGCGCGGCGGCCCGCCTCCAGGGCCGACTCCGCCTCCGTGAGCCGGGCCTTGAGGCGCCGCGCCTCGCTGTCGGCAGCCGCCTTGTCCGAGGCGGCGGCCGAGCGGACGGACTCCAGCTCGGCACGCAGCTTGCGCACCTCCGCCTCGCCGCGCTTCACATCGCTCTGGGCGCTGCGCAGCTTGCGCTGCGTCGCCTCCAGCTCCTTGCGCAGCGCGTCCAGTTCGCCCCTGCCGCGCTCGGACTCCGTGCGCGCGGCGGTGCGCGCCTCGGCCAGCTCCGCGCGGAGCCTGGCCAGATCGCGCTGGGCCTCCTCGCCCGCGCGCTCGGCCTGCGCGCGCTGGGCCTCCTCGCTCGCGGCGGCGACGAGCTTGGCCCAGCCGTCGGGACGCAGCACATACGCGACCGCCGCCACATCCACGGGATCGGCGGCGGGCGGGGGCGTGCCGTCCTCCAGCGCGCCCGTCAGCTCGGGCAGCATCTCCCGCAGCCGCGAGGCGATGCGCTGCCGGAAGACGGCGTCGTTCTCCAGCGCCGTGGCCATGGCGTTGCCGCCGAACTTGGCGCGGCGCTGCGGGGTGAAGCGGGCGTACTGTCGCAGCGTGACGGGGAGTTCGGCGATGGTCAGCCCGCCCAGCGCGTCCCCGGTGAGGGCCACCACCCTGCGGCGCACCTTCTCGGGCAGCGGGCGGTCGAGGGCCTCCCCGTCATCGTCCGAGGCCGCCGGATCCGGGCCCGATCCCGGTTCCGGGCCCGAGGCCGGGTCAGGGTCCGTAGCCGGGTCAGGGTCCGTAGCCGGGTCAGGGTCCGTAGCCGGGTCAGGGTCCGTGGCCGAATCCGGACCAGGGTCAGGTGCCTCCTGGGGACCCCGCTCGGGTGGCTCGGGCGCCGACAGCTCGCGCTCGGGACCGCGCTCGCCGTCGCCCGTCCGTTCGACCACCGTTCACACCCGCCGTTCCTCAGACCTGTGCGCCCGGGCGGTCCACCAGCTCGACCTCGTCCACGGCGTTGCACCAGCGGCAGCGCACGGATTCGATGCTCTCACTGAGCACCTCCCGCTCCTCCACCTTCGGCTCACCGGCCAGGTCCAGATGGACGTACTCGACCACCTTGCTGGAGCGCGTCACATCGAACCTGGTCAGGTTGCCGCACAGGGTGCAGCGCCAGCGGGTCGTGTCCGTGGGCGTCGGGACCGCCATGGTGTTCGTCCTCATTCCTTCGGGCGTTCCGGGGATCCGGAGCAGCGAGCCGTGCGCACCTTCGGCAGGGGCGAAAGGGGCTGCGGAAGCACGGGGCACTCCCGGTAACCCTAAGTCCTGCCATCGATACGCGTGTGTCGAGGAGCCTGCCCCGTATCCGAGCCGTCATGATCCGCCCATGCGGACGCGCTCTGTGATGACGTATGCACTCATCGGCTCCTGCTGCCTGCTCTTCCTGATCGGTCCTGCCTCCGGCTTCGTCCCCGCCTACGGCACGGGCGAGGAGCTGCACCGCGCCCAGACCGCGTACTTCGAGCGCTGGGGTGTCCTTCCCCACACCCTGTGGGGCGGCGGAATCCGGCCACTGCTGACCCCTCTGACGGCGCTCTTCCTGCACGGGAACTGGATGCACCTGCTCGGCAACCTCCTCTTCCTGTTCGTCTTCGGCGGCATGGTCGAGGAACGCATGGGCACGCCGCGCTTCGCCGTGTTCTACGTGTGCGCGGGCTATGTCGCCCTGCTCTGCTACGCCGCCGCGCACCCCGGCTCGACCGAGACGCTCGTGGGGGCCTCGGGCGCCATCTCCGCCGTGCTGGGGGCCTTTCTCTATCTCTTTCCCCGTGCGCGGGTCACCAGCGTCTATCCCTTCCTCCTCTTTCTGCCGCTGCGCTTCCCCGCCTGGCTCGTGCTGCCGTTCTGGCTGACGCTCCAGTGGATCGCCGCACGCCGGGACACGGACGGGCCCGGCGTCGCCTACCTCGCGCACGTGGTGGGTTTCACGCTGGGCTTCCTGTACGCGTGGCTCCAGTTCCGGGCCGATAAAGTGGGCGGGCCCGCTCCGGCCACCAAGGGAGAGTCCTCACCGTGATCACCTCGATCGTGCTCATCAAGACCAGCACCGACCGCATCCCTGAGATCGCCGAGCAGATCGCCGCGCTCGACGGGGTGAGCGAGGTCTACTCCGTCACCGGTGCCCACGATCTGATCGCGATGGTCCGGGTCGCCCAGCACGACGAGCTGGCCGACGTCATCCCGGGCCGGATCAGCAAGGTGCCGGGCGTGGAGTCCACCGAGACGCACATCGCGTTCCGCACCTACTCGCAGCACGACCTGGAGTCCGCCTTCGCCATCGGCCTCGACGCGTAGGGCCGGGGGCGGGCGCGGACACGTACGCGGAAGTCGCGGCACCCTCCCCGTGGCGCTCATGAAGATTTCCTCACCCGGCCTTCATGCGGCGCCTCCGGTACGCGCGGCAGCCTCCCCGTATGGCCTTCTCACACCGCATCGCGACCCTTACGGCCGTCGTCGCGATCCCGCTCGGCATCGCCGCCACGAGCTACGCGCTGACCGACAGCCCGGACCCGCCGAAGGCGCCCGCCAAGGTGGAGCTGGAGACGGACAGCCCTGCGCCCAGCCCCTCCGGCTCGGACGAGGGCCCGTCCTCGCCCTCCACCTCGCCCTCCGCCTCACCCGGCGACGAGGCAGTACCGCAGCCGTCCGCGACCGACGAGAGTGCCGACGATGACGCCGACGACGGGCCCGGCAGCGACGACGGACCCGGCGGGGACGACAACGGCGACGACGGACCGGGCAGCGACGACGGCTGAGGCCGCCACGTCGAACGGGAACGGAGAGGGGAACGGGACCCGCGCGCGGCCCTGGACGCCGGAGGGGCGCCGCCGCCTCCGCCCGGCCATATCGGCGCGGGTGCGCATCCTGCTGTGGCTGCTGGTGGTCATGGCGGTGGCCCTCGCCGCCGTCGCCACCACCACCCGCTCGATCCTGCTGCGCGACGTCGACCACCGCATCACGCGCCTGCTGGCCCAGGAGACCGGGGAGTTCACCAACTTCGTCGACCGCGGCCAGGACCCGGAGACCGGCAAGCCCTTCACCGAGGCGCGGCGGCTGCTCACGGTCTTCCTGGAGCGGCAGTACTCGGACCCGGACGAGGAGCTGCTCGGGGTCGTCGGCGGGCGCGTCATCCGGCAGGACCGCGACATCCCCACCGCGCTCCCCCTCCACGAGGACAAGGACAACCTGGCCCGCGTCGCCTCGGACCCCGGCCGCTCCGGCACCCTGGAGCGCCCGCAGGGCGACGTCCGCTGGTCGAAGGTGACCATCGAGCCGGGCGGCGACGGCTCGCCGCGCGGCACGTTCGTCGTCGCCTTCCACGCCGACCGCGAGCGCGCGGGGGCCGAGGAGGTCTTCCGCATCCTGCTGGCCATCTCCTGCGTGGCCCTGCTGATGACCGTGTGCATCGGCTGGGCCGTGGCGGGCCGCATCCTGGCGCCCGTGCGGCTGGTACGGATGACGGCGGCCGAGCTGACCGAGCGGGATCTGACGCAGCGCATACCGGTGCGCGGGCGCGACGACATCGCGGCGCTCGCCAAGACCTTCAACGCCATGCTCGACCGGCTGGAGCGCGCCTTCGGCGCTCAGCGCCAGTTCGTCGACGACGCGGGGCACGAGCTGCGCACCCCCATCACCATCGTGCGCGGGCACCTGGAGCTGATGGGCGAGGACCCCGTCGAGCGCGAGCAGACCGTGCGGCTGGTGACCGACGAGCTGGACCGGATGAGCCGGATCGTCGAGGACCTGCTGCTGCTCGCCAAGGCGGAGCGCCCCGACTTCGTAAGCCCCGAGCCCGTGCAACTGGCCGAGCTGACCGCCGACGTGTACGTCAAGACGCGGGCGCTGGGCGAGCGCGCGTGGCAACTGGAGGAGGTCGCCGAGGGCACCGTCCAGCTCGACCCGCAGCGCGTCACCCAGGCGATGGTGCAGCTCGCGCAGAACGCGGTGCAGCACACCGTGCCCGGAGCGCCCGTCCGCATCGGCTCGCGCCGCCTGCCCACGCCGCACGGGCACCCGCACGGGCACCCCGGCGCTGCGGCCCGCGAGGACGGGCTGATCGAGCTGTACGTCGCCGACCACGGGCCCGGTATAGCCCCCGAGGACGCGGAGCGCGTCTTCGAGCGCTTCCGCAGGGGCACCGCGCGGCGGGGTTCGCGGGGCAGCGGCGCCGGGCTCGGGCTGTCCATCGTCAAGGCCATCGCCGAGGGGCACCCCGGGGGCCGCGTCGAGCTGCGGCACACCGAGGGGGGCGGCGCCACGTTCGTCCTCCTGCTGCCCGCAGGGGAACCGGAGCCGGACGAGGAGGACGCGTGAGGCGCGTACCGGAAGACGTACCGGAGAGAGGGAGGGTGACCGCGTGAACCGCATCCTGGTCGTCGAGGACGAGGAGCGCATCGCCTCCTTCGTCGAGAAGGGCCTGCGCGCCAACGGCTTCACCACGACCGTCGCGGCCGACGGCGACACGGCGTACGACTACGCCTGCACCGGCGGCTTCGACCTCGTCGTCCTGGACATCGGCCTGCCGGGCCGCGACGGCTTCACCGTGCTGCGGGAGCTGCGCGAGGCCCGCGTCACCGTGCCGGTGATCGTGCTGACGGCGCGCGACTCCGTACGCGACACCGTCGCGGGCCTGGAGGGCGGCGCCGACGACTGGATGACGAAGCCGTTCCGCTTCGAGGAACTGCTGGCCCGGGTACGGCTGCGGCTGCGCACGGCCGCGCGGGCCCCCGAGGTCACGGTGCTGCGCAGCGGCGAACTGTCGCTCGACCTGCGGACGCGGCGGGCCCGCGCCGAGGGCCGCACGGTCGATCTGACCGCGCGCGAGTTCGTCCTCCTCGAACTGTTCCTGCGGCACCCGGGTCAGGTCCTGTCCCGCGAGCAGATCCTCTCCCACGTGTGGGGCTACGACTTCGACCCGGGCTCGAACATCGTCGACGTGTACGTCCGCGCCCTCCGCAAGAAGCTGGGCCCGGAACGCCTGGAGACGGTCCGGGGCATGGGCTACCGGCTGCCGTAGTGGGGGCGGGGGTGGGAGCCCGCCCCGCCCCCTCCCTCTCATGAAGTCGCTTTCATAAACCGCTCATTGGTGGCTCACCCCAGGTCACAAGACTCGCCGCATGACACTGAGCCCCCGGCAGGCGATCCCCCTGTGCCTCGCCCTGTCCGCGTGCGCCCTGCTCGCCGTGCCCGGCAACTTCGCCGGGCTCGGCGGTGACGCCCGCCTGACCCTGGCCGTGTTCGCGCTGGCGACCTGCGCCTGGGTCGGCACGCCGATCGACGACACGTACATCGCGCTGGGCGCCGGGCTGGCGCTCGCCGCGACCGGGGTCATCAGCAGCGACGTCCTCTTCGGCACGCTCGGCGACGAGACGGTGTGGCTGCTGATCTGCGCGTTCGTGCTGGCCGCCGCCGTGTCCAGGACGGGCCTGGCGGCCCGCGCCGCCGCGTTCCTGGTGAGCGGCGCCCGCTCGGTGCGGCAGCTCGTCCACCTGACGACCGCCGCGCTCGTCGTGAGCGCCTTCGCCATCCCGGCGACCTCGGGCCGCGCGGCGCTCGCGCTGCCCGTCTTCCTCGCGCTCGCGAAGGTCCTCGCCGACCGCACCCGGCTCGTCGTGATGCTGGCACTGCTCTTCCCGACCGTCATCCTGCTGTCCGCCGTCGCCACCCTCATCGGCGCGGGGGCGCATCTGATCACGGTCAGCGTGCTGTTCGAGACGACGGGCAAGCACATCGGCTTCACCCAGTGGCTGCTCCTCGGGCTGCCGCTCGCCGTGGTCAGCTCCCACGCCGCGGCCGAGATCGTGCTGTGGACGACCACGCGCCGCGCCGACAGGCGCGGGCCCGTCCGGATCACCGCAGAGGACATCGAGGCGCACTCGGAGACCCCCGTGACGGGGCCGCTCTCGCAGAGCGAGGCGCGCTCGGCGCTGCTGCTGGCCACCGTCGTCGCGCTGTGGTGCAGCGAGCCGCTGCACGGGGTGTCGCCCGCGCTGGTCGCGCTGATAGGCGCCGTCGTGGCCGCCTCGCCCGCGCTGGGCACGGTGGGGCTCAAGGACGCGCTGAAGACGGTGCCCTGGTCGCTGCTGCTGTTCATGGCCGCGACGATGGCGATGGGCGTGGCCCTCTCGGAGTCGGGCGCGGCGCGCTGGCTGGTGAGCGGGCTGCCCGGGGGCGGGTCGGTGCCGCGCTGGCTCTTCCTCGGCGTCGTCGTCGCCGTCAGCACAGCGGCCCATCTGCTGCTCCAGTCCCGTTCGGCGCGCTCCAGCGTGCTGGTCCCCCTCGTGGTCGCCGCCGCGGTCGGCGCCGGGGTCAACCCCGTCGCCGCCGCGCTCGCCTCGACCGCCGCCGCGGGCTTCTGCCACACCCTCCCGGCCTCGGCCAAGCCGGTCACCCTCTTCTCCGACATCCCCGGTACGCCGACGTACGGGCCCCGCGACCTGCTGCGGCTCTCCGCCGTGCTGGCACCGGTGACCGCCGCGCTGGTGCTGCTCTTCGCCCTGGCCGTCTGGCCGCTGCTCGGCGTCCCGGTCCTGTGACCGGCCCCGTCAGGCGGCTCGCCCGTCGCCCCGTCCGCCCGCTCCTCCAGGAGGCCACCGCCGTGTCCCCGTTCACCCGCCCCCCGTACCACTTCGCCATCGCGCCCAGCGGCTTCAAGGAGTCGCTCTCCGCGCGCGGCGCCGCCGAGGCCATCGCCGAGGGTGTGCGCAGGGCAAGCCCCGAGGCCACCCTCGACCTCATACCGCTGGTGGACGGCGGCGAGGGCACGGCAGAGGCGCTGGCCGCCGCGACCGGCGGCAAGCTGATCCGGCGTACGGCGACGGGCCCGGTCTCCGCGCCCGTACGCACCCACTTCGCGCTGCTCGGGCACACCGTGCCCGCCGTGCCGACCGCCGTGGTGGAGATGGCCGCCGTCGCCGGGCTCTCGCTCGTCCCCGCAGAGCGCAGGGACCCGGGCGCGACGACGACGTACGGCGTCGGCGAACTGATCCGCGCTGCCCTGGACTCCGGCGCGCGGCGGGTGCTGGTGGGCTGCGGCGACTCGGGCACGTCCGACGGGGGCGCGGGCGCGCTCCAGGCCCTCGGCGCACGGCTGCTGGACGCGGACGGGCGCGAACTGCCGCGCGGCGGCGAGGCGCTGGCCCGCCTCGACCGTATCGACCCGCGCGGCCTCGACCCCCGGCTGCGCGAGGCCGAACTGCTGGTGGCCTGCAACCCGTTCAACGTGCTGTGCGGCGAGCGCGGGGTCGCCCGGGTCTTCGGGCCGCAGAAGGGGGCGACCCCGGCGCAGGTGGAGCGGCTCTCCCTCGGCCTGGAGCGCTGGGCCGACACCCTCGTACGCGACGTGCTCGTACGCGACGGGGTGGGCGGCCACGGTGCCGGTGCCTCCGCGGACCAGGCCCCGGCCCCGGCCCCGGACCTGCGGCACGCGCCGGGGACCGGTGCTTCCGGGGGGCTCGGCGCCGGGCTCGCCGCGCTCGGGGCACGGCTGCTGCCGCGCTTCGAGGTGCTGCTGGACCGGTTCGGGCTGGACGCGCGGCTCGCGCGCGCCGACCTCGTGATCACAGCCGAGGGCTCGCTCGACGGGCAGACCCCGCGCGGCAAGATCCCCGCCGAAGTGGCGCGCAGAGCGAAGGCGTTCGGGAAGCCGGTGCTGGCGCTGGCCGGGTCGCTGGGCGAGGGCGCGGAGGAGGTCAGGGCGTCGGGCATCGACGCGTACCGCTCCATCCTGCCCGCGCCCGTCGGCCTGGCCGAGGCCCTGACCAGGGGCGACGAGTACCTCGCCGACGCGGCGGAGCACGCCGTGCGCATGGTCCTGCTCGGCACCCGGCTGCCCCGCGAGGACGCGGGCCCCGCGGCCGGGCCCCCGGCGCAGACCCGGGCCCAGGCCCACGCCTAGCCGCAGGCCCGGACTCGGACCCGGACTCGGACCCGGACCCCGACCCGGGCTCAGGCGGTGGACGCCGCGCTCTGCGCGTCCCGGTCGGGGACGCAGCGCCCGTCCTCGGTCCGGTAGCTCCAGCGGGCGCCGTCGGCCACCAGCTCCCGCACCGCGCGGACGAACCGCTCCACGTGCTCGTCCGGCGTCCCCGCGCCGAAGCTGACCCGGATCGCGTTGAGCGACCGCTCACCGGGCGCCGCCTCGGGCGCCCCGCACTCGCCGGGCTCGTCGTCCTCGCCGCCCAGCAGGGTGCGCAGGAGCGGGTGGGCGCAGAAGAGCCCGTCGCGCACGCCGATCCCGTACTCGGCGGAGAGCGCGGCGGCGAAGTGCGAGCTGTTCCAGCCGTCGACGACGAAGGAGAGCACCCCGACCCGGTCGGCGTCGTCCCCGAACAGGGACAGCACCCTGACCTCGGGCACCTCGGCGAGCCCGGCCGTCAGCCGCCCGAGCAGCTCCCGCTCGCGGGCGACGAGCCGGTCGAAGCCGGCCTCGGTCAGCGCGCGGCAGGCGGAGGCGATGGAGTAGGCGCCGATGACGTTCGGCGAACCGGCCTCGTGGCGGGCCGGGCCGGCCTGCCACTCGACGTCCACGCCGCCGTCGGCACGGCGCGCGACCTTGCGGCTGGCGCCGCCGCCCGCGAGGTACGGCTCGGCACGCTGGAGCCAGTCGGCCCGCCCGGCGAGGACACCGGCGCCGAAGGGCGCGTACAGCTTGTGCCCGGAGAACGCGACCCAGTCGACGCCGAGTTCGCGCAGGTCGACCGGGTGGTGCGGGGCGAGCTGCGCGGCGTCCAGCACGATCCGCGCGCCGTGCCGGTGCGCGGCCTCGGCCAGTCGCCGTACGGGCCAGATCTCCCCGGTGACGTTGGAGGCGCCGGTCACGCACACCAGCTTGGGGCCCTTGGGCGCCTGGTGCAGCGCCTCCTCCAGGGTGGCCACGGCCTGCTCGGGCGAGCGCGGCGCGTCCAGGTAGGTGGTCTCCCGGGCGCGCCACGGGAGCAGCGAGGCGTGGTGCTCGGTCTCGAAGACGTAGACGTGCGTGCCCTCGGGCAGCGCGGAGGCCAGGAGGTTGAGGGAGTCGGTGGTGGCGCGGGTGAAGACGACCTGGTCGCCCTCCCGGCAGTTGAGGAAGTCGGCGACGGCCTGGCGGCTCTGCTCGAACAGCTCCGTGGAGAGCTGCGAGAGGTATCCGGCGCCGCGGTGGACGCTGCCGTAGTACGGCGCGTAGGCGGCCACGTCGTCCCACACCCGCTGGAGGGCGGGGGCCGAGGCGGCGTAGTCGAGGGCCGCGTAGGTGACCTCGCCGCCCGTCACGAGCGGCACGAGGACGTCCCGCCCGAGCACGGGCAGCGGCGTACAGGCGGCGTCGGCCGGAGCGTCGGAGGCGGGCCCGGCGGAGGCGGCGGACAGGGCGGAGGGGGCGGAAGCGGAGTCGGAGGCAGGCAGGAACGACATGGCGGTCTCCCGGAAGAAGGCAGCCGTACGGGACTCGACGCGCGGACGGGGACGGGGGACGCGGTGCGCTTCCCACGTCGGCCGGGCGGAGGTGTCCGTACGGGAGGAAAGGAATGGGGATAAGGAAGGGATCGGAAACGGGGGGCCGACCGGCCCTATCGCATTCGCTGACTCACGAGACGCTCCTCAAGACCAGGACCCCTGGTATGAGGGATCCGTGCTTGCCGCAGACCTTGCTGTCGTACGGCCTGGTCATCACCCGGGGCACCCCACCACGGAAGGAGGGTTGCCGGACAGCGGAGCCGGGGCCTTGTTCGCTGTCACTCGTGACCTGGGCAGGAGTATGGCACACGTGATCGGCGGCGCGCAGCGGGGTGTCCGCATCCCGGACACGGACACCCCGCCACGATCACCTCGCGCGGCCCGTCAGCAGGCCGTCAGCGGTCCGTCAGCGGGCGTCCTGCCGCCCGTCCGCCGTGGCCCCGGCCCCGGCCCCCGCCCGCGCCAGCAGCGCGCCGATCTCCTCGTGCAGCCGGCGCGGCACCCGCGTGCCCCAGCGCGCCGCCGCCTCCTCGGCCAGCTCCCTGCTCCAGGCCCAGCTCGCGCGGGCCGCCTCGGCGACGGCGTGCCGCTCGGCGGGAGCGGTCGCGGCGGCGTAGCGGGCGCGCTCGGCCGCGGGCAGGTCCGCCTCCAGGGCGCGGCTCGGGGTGAGCCAGTGCCGCGTGGAGCCGCGCAGCAGCCTGCACAACTGGAGCTGGTGCGGGGCGACCACGGTGTGCAGCAGCGCGTGCGACCTGGCCGTCTCGCCGCGGGCCAGCACATGGGCCAGCATCAGCGTCCAGTTCGTCAGCTCGTCGGTGAGCTGCTGCGCGGTGGGCTCGGGCTCCGGGGGCCGGAAGTCCGCCAGCTCCCCGGCGGCCCGGGTGAGCGCGCCCGTCCGGTCCAGCAGCACGGCGGCGCCGGGCTCTGGCAGGTGCACCATTCCGGCCCAGTCCGCGATCTTCGCGATGCCGGAGGTGGCGGGCTCGAAGTGGAACTCGCCGCGCATCAGATCGTCGAAGACGACGGCGAGGATGCCGTACATGTTGGTGTAGGCGAGCTTCAGCGGGGCCAGCCGCTCGATGAACGCGCGGCCGTCGAAGCCGTCGGCGTGCGCGTCGGCGACGAACACGTACGCCTCGATGTCGGAGTGCTCGTCGGCCTCGCCCACCGTCCAGGAGCCGTAGAGCAGCACCCCTTCGAGGCGCGGTTCGGCGGCGGCCAGTTCGCGCAGGCGGGCGATGCGCTCGTCGAGGACGGGCGAGGGCGTGGCGGCGGGGTCGTGTGCGGGGAAGGGCATGGGAAGGAACGTCTCCTGAGTACGGGCGCGTGCGCGGGGGCGCATCGCTGTACGGGCGTGTGGGCATACGGGCATACGGAGATCGCCCGACGGCGCCGGGCTGTCACCGGTGATCGGTGTCGCGGTGTCCGCGCACCCGCTCAGGAGAAGACGGCCATGCGCGGCATCCTAGGAACCCGTACGCCCCCGCTGCACCCCGTTTTCCGGGCGTACCCCCGGCCCCGTCCCCACCCCGACCCGCACCCGTACCTCGTAGCCCACCAGCACCACCGCCACCGTCAGCAGGCTGAGCCAGAACTGGGAGCGGCTGTCGGGCAGGAAGGCCATCGCGAGGATGACGGCGGCCATGCCCGCGATCGTCGCCCAGCTCAGCCAGGGGAACAGCCACATGCGCAGCGTCAGCCGTTCGGGTGCCGTGCGCTCCAGCCCGCGCCGCATCCGGACCTGGGCCAGTGCGATCAGCAGATAGACGAAGAGCGCTACGGCGCCGTAGGAGTTGATGAGGAACGCGAAGACGACGTCGGGCGAGGCCCACGCCGCCACGACGGAGGCGAAGCCGACGACCGTCCCGGCCAGCAGCGCGCGCCTGGGCACCCCGCCGCCGCTGAGCCTGGTGAGGCTCCGGGGCGCGTCACCGTGCCGGGTGAGCGCGAAGAGCATGCGCGAGGAGGTGTAGAGCGCGGAGTTGAGGCAGGAGAGGACGGCGGTGAGGACGACCGCGTTCATGACGGTGGAGACGGCCGGCACGCCCAGCTTCGCGAGGACGGCCGCGTACGGGCTCACCTCGACCGCCTTCGCGTCCCAGGGCACGGCCGCGACGACGATGAGGACGGAGAGCACGTAGAAGGCCACCACGCGCAGGATGATCGAGCGCATCGCGCGGGCCACGGCGCGCTCGGGCTCGGTGGACTCGGCCGCCGCGATGGTGACGATCTCCGCGCCCGTGAAGAAGCCGATGCACGGCACCACGGCCGCCAGGACGGCCGCGACGCCCATGGGCGCGAAGCCCCCGTGCGCGGTCAGGGCTTCCGCTCCGCCCTCGGTACCGGGCCACAGGCCCAGGAGGTACAGGGCACCGAGGAAGAGGAAGACGACGATGGCGGCGACCTTGATCGAGGAGAACCAGTACTCGAACTCCCCGTAGGAGCGCGCCGAGACCATGTTCGTCGCCGTCAGCAGCACCATCAGCACCAGGCTCACCGCCCACAGCGGCGCCCCCGGCAGCCACAACTGGACGATACGGCCGCCCGCGACCGCCTCGACGGCGACCACGATGACGAAGAAGTACCAGTACAGCCAGCCGGTGACGAACCCGGCGCGGCGGCCCAGCGTCTCGCGCACATGGACGTAGAAGGAGCCGACGGCGGGCCGCGCCACGGTCATCTCGGCGAGCATCCGCATGATCAGCACCGTCAGCACGCCCGCGATCAGGAAGGAGACCACGGCCGCGGGCCCTGTCGAGCCGATCACCACGCCGCTGCCGACGAAGAGCCCCGCGCCGATGACACCGCCGAGCGCGATCAGGTTCATGTGGCGGCGCTTCAGCCCCGCCCGCAGCCCGCTGCCGCTGCCGTCGCCGCCGCTCGCGCGCTCACCCGCCCCGACGGGCCCGGACGCCCCGGCCCCCTCCGTAACCTCCGTAGCCCCGGTCGCCTCGGTCGCCTCGGTCGCCACTGTCCGCCGTCCCGTCCTCGCGCCGTCGTCTCTCCGGGGCGGCGTACCGCACACCCCGGAGAAACGATCGCAACGGGTTGTTGAGGCGCTGTTTCCGCGGCTTGGAGATCGTGCGTCGGCCGTGCGACGGGCCCCGCTACGCGTCCTTCGTACGGTGCACGACCTGCGCCGAGGACTGGTCCCTGGCCAGCACCAGCATCGAGTCGACGTTCACATGGCTGGGCCGCGAGGCCACCCAGCCCACGCAGTCGGCGATGTCCTCGGCCGACAGCGGCGTCATGCCCTCGTAGACCTTGTCGGCCCGCTCCGCGTCGCCCCCGAAGCGCACCAGCGAGAACTCGGTGCGCACCAGCCCCGGATCGATCTGGCAGACCCGCACGGGCTGCCCGAGCAGCTCCTTGCGCAGCACCTTGGTGAGCGCCGTCACCGCGTGCTTGGCCGCGTTGTAGCCCCCGCCGCCCGGGTAGGGCTCCTGGCCGGCGACGGAGCCGATGGTGATGACCTGGCCGTCGCCTGAGGCGATCAGCCGGGGCAGCAGCGCCTTGGTCATCCGGAGGGTGCCGAGCACGTTCGTCTCGTACATCGACAGCCAGGCGTCCTCGTCCGCGCTCGCCACCGGGTCGACGCCGAGGGCGCCGCCCGCGTTGTTGACGAGCAGGTCGCAGCGCTCGACCGTCGCGCAGAACGCCTCGACCGAGGCGGGGTCGGTCACGTCCAGCGTCTCGGCGCGCCCGCCGCACTTCTCGGCGACCCGCTCCAGCCGGTCCACGCGCCGCGCGCCGAGCACCACGTGGTACCCCTGCTCGGCCAGGCGCACCGCGGTGGCCGCGCCGATCCCGCTGCTGGCCCCGGTGACGACGGCGCACTTCCGCGACGACTGCTCACTCATCCGTGTATCTCCCTCTCCTGCGGTCCTCCATACATGCGAAAGCGGTGCCCGCACGGGCACCGCTCCCCCGCCGGAAGGCGGCCCGCCTACGCGGTGCTCGCCGCCACCCAGCGTTCCAGCGCGGACTTCGCCGCGCCCGAGTCGACGGACTCGGCCGCCAGCTCCATGCCCGCGCCGAGCTGCTCGGCCAGCGGCGCCTCCGTGGGCCGCAGGGCCACGAGCGCGGCGGCCGAGTTGAGCAGCACCGCGTCCCGTACGGGCCCGCGCTCGCCGTCGAGCAGCCTGCGGGCCACCTCGGCGTTGTACGCGGCGTCCGCGCCGCGCAGCGCCTCGACGGGCACCAGCTCGACGCCCACGTCGCGCGGGTCGAAGGACTCCTGGCGCACGGCGCCGTCCCGTACGACCCACACGGTGGAGGTGGCCGTCGTGGTCAGCTCGTCCAGCCCGTCGTCGCCGCGGAAGACCAGCGCCGAGGAGCCGCGCTCCGCGAGCACGCCCGCGACGATCGGGGCCATCCGCGCGTCGGCGACGCCCGTGGCCTGGGCCTGCACGCGGGCCGGGTTGGTGAGCGGGCCGAGGAAGTTGAAGGGGGTCGGGACGCCCAGCTCCTTGCGCGCGGCGCCCACATGGCGCAGCGCCGGGTGGAACTTGACCGCGAAGCAGAAGGTGATGCCCGCCTCGGCTGCCACCTCGGCGACCCGCTCAGGCGTCAGTTCCAGGTTGACGCCCAGCTTCTCCAGCACATCGGAGGCGCCGCTCGCGCTGGAGGCGGCGCGGTTGCCGTGCTTGACGACCTTGGCGCCGGTGCCCGCGACCACGATCGAGGACATGGTGGAGATGTTGACGGTCTTGGCGCGGTCGCCCCCCGTGCCGACGATGTCCACCGTCGGCCCCGGTACCTCGATGGTGGTGGCGTGCTCGTACATCGTCCGTACGAGTCCGGCGATCTCCTCGACCGTCTCGCCCTTGGCCCGCAGCGCCACCGCGAAGCCCGCGATCTGCGCGTCGCTCGCCTCGCCCCGCATGATGCGGTCCATCGCCCACGCCGTGGCGTCGGCGCTGAGGTCCTCACCGGCCAGCAGGGCGCTCAGTACGTCCGGCCAGGTGCGCGCCGCCATGGTGTCGCCTCCGGCGGGGGTCGCAGCGCTCATGGGAATCACTCCTGGCGTTCGTCTGAGGATGACTCGTCCTGACGTCGGCATCACTCATCAGGACGAGTGGAAAGTCGGCACCACCCTATCGCCGCCCGCGCACGCGCCGACCGCGCCCGGACACGACGTCCGGTTCCCGCCTGTGAGGGCGGCCCGCCCGGCACCACGAAGGGGCCCGCGGGCGAACCCGCGGACCCCTCACATGTGGCGTTCAGCGTGTGTGCGGTCTCAGCCGCACGGCTCAGTGGTGACCGTGACCGCTGGTGATCTCCTTGTACTCCTCGGCCGTCGGCTTGGAGATCTGGGCCTCCTCGCCGTAGTAGCCCTTCGAGAGGCGCGCGCGCAGCTTCTGCCCGCGGGTGACCTTGCGGCGGACACCGTTCTCGTCGGTCGACGGGCCGATCTCGTACGGCTTGTACTGCTCGTGCGCGGTGAGGGTGTGCAGCTGCTCCTGCGAGAGGGGCTCGTGCACCTCGATGAACTCACCGTGCGGCAGCCGCTTGATGATGCCGGACTCGCGCCCGTGCAGCACCTTCTCCTTGTCCCTGCGCTGGAGGCCCAGGCAGATCCGCCGCGTCACGATGAACGTGAGGATCGGGACGACGAAGAAGCCGACGCGTACGAAGTACGTGATCGAGTTGATCGACAGGTGGAAGTGCGTGGCCCACAGGTCGTTGCCGCCGCCCACCAGCAGCACGAAGTACCAGCTGATCCAGGCCGCGCCGAAGGCGGTCCGGGTCGGCGCGTTCCGCGGCCGGTCGGCGATGTGGTGCTCGCGCTTGTCACCGGTGACCCACGACTCGATGAACGGGTAGACCGCGATGGCCGCCAGCACCAGCGGGAAGATGATCAGCGGGATAAACACACCCAGCACAAGCGTGTGGCCCCACAGGTTCACCTCCCAGCCCGGCATGAACCGGATCAGGCCCTCGGAGAAGCCCATGTACCAGTCTGGCTGCGCGTTGGTCGACACCTGGTCGGGCCGGTAGGGCCCGAGCACCCAGATCGGGTTGATGGTGAAGCACGCGGCGATGACGGCGATGACGCCGAAGACCAGGAAGAAGAAGCCTCCGGCCTTGGCCATGTAGACCGGCAGCAGCGGCATGCCGACGACGTTGCTGTTCTTGCGGCCTGGACCGGCGAACTGCGTGTGCTTGTGGTAGAAGACCAGGATCAGGTGCGCCACCAGCAGGCCCAGCATGATGCCGGGCAGCAGCAGTACGTGCGCCGCGAAGAACCTGGGCACCATCTCGTGCCCTGGGAACTCCCCGCCGAAGAGGAACATCGAGATGTACGTGCCGATCACAGGCACGGACAGGATCGCGCCCTCCATGAAGCGGACACCCGTACCGGACAGCAGGTCGTCAGGCAGCGAGTAGCCGGTGAAGCCCGTGAACATGCCCAGCACGAACAGCAGGAAGCCGAACAGCCAGTTGACCTCGCGCGGCTTGCGGAAGGCGCCCGTGAAGAAGACGCGCATCATGTGCACGAACATCGCCGCGAGGAAGATCAGCGCCGCCCAGTGGTGGATCTGCCGCACGAGCAGACCGCCGCGGACGTCGAAGCTGATGTCCAGCGTGGAGGCGTACGCCTCCGACATCCTGATGCCCTGCATCGGCACGTAGGCGCCGTGGTACTCCACCTCGTTCATCGACGGGTGGAAGAACAGCGTCAGATAGACACCGGTCAGGATGATGATGATGAAGCTGTAGAGCGCGACCTCACCCAGCATGAAGGACCAGTGGTCCGGGAAGATCTTGCGCATGTTGGCCTTGGCCAGGCTGTAGATGCCCAGCCGGCCGTCGGCCCAGTCGGCCACCCGCTCACCGGCGGGTGCTTTCCGCTTGGCCGCGGTGGTGTCGGTTGCAGTACTCATCCGCGCTCCCAGAAGGCCGGACCGACGGGCTCAGCGAAGTCGCCCTGCGCTTCGAGGAAGCCGTCCTTGTTGACGCTGATGTTGAGCTGCGGCAGCGGGTGTCCTGCGGGGCCGAAGATGACGCGCGCACCGTCGGACAGGTCGAAGGTCGACTGGTGGCACGGGCAGAGCACGTGGTGCGTCTGCTGCTCGTAGAGGCTGACCGGGCAGCCGACGTGGGTGCAGATCTTCGAGTAGGCCACGATGCCCTCGTGGGACCAGTCGAGTTCCCGCTTGTCCTTGATGTCCTTCGGCTCCAGCCGGACGAGCATCAGGGCCGCCTTGGCGATCTCCTTGTGGAACTCCTCGTCCTCCGGCTCCAGGCCCTCGGGCATGGCGAAGGTGAGCGAGCCGACGGAGATGTCCTCGGGCTTCAGGGGCTGCCTGGTGTTCTCGTTGACCAGGAGCTTGCCCTTCTTCCAGATCGTGTGGCGGAGCTTGTCCTCGGGCAGCGGTCCCAGGTCGCGCAGGAGGACGACGCCGGAGAGCGGCACCAGGGCCACCGCGCCGAACATCGTGTTCCGGATGAGCTTGCGACGGCCGAACTGCGACTCCTTCGCGCCCTGCCGGAAGTCCTCCATGACCTTGGCCCGGACCTCGGGCTCGGCCGCGACCGCGTGCCGCTCGTCGACCATCTCCTCGTCGGACATCAGCGTGCGGGCCCAGTGGACCGCGCCGGCGCCGATGCAGAAGAGGGCGATGCCGAGCGTGACACCCAGCGCCAGGTTCAGGGCGCTGACGTGGCCGAGCGGCCAGACGTAAACGATCTTGTCGATCGGGAAGGCCACGTACGAGGCGATGAAGCCCACGGTGGCCAGCATGGACACGACGAACAGGAAGGCGACAGCACGCTCGGAGCGCCTGGCGGCCTTCTCGTCGATGTCCTGGACACGGTGCTCGTGGGGCGGAAGGCCCGGATCCGCGAACGGATCGTCCTTCACCGCCACCGCGCCGTGTGCGTCTTCCTGCGCACTGGGCAGGTTCTCGTCTGACACGTTCTCGTGTGATCCAGTCTGACTACTCATGACTTCTTGGCCTTTGCGGTCCGAGCTGCGACCCAGACAGCGACACCGACCAGCGCGCCGATACCGAAGACCCAGGCGAACATGCCCTCGGCCACGGGGCCGAAGCCACCGAGCTTGAAGCCGCCGGGGCTCTCCGACTTGTCGCTGTTCACCGTCTTGAGGTAGGCGACGATGTCCTTCTTGTCCTTCTCCGGCATCACGGTGTCGGGGAAGGAGGGCATGTTCTGCGGGCCGGTCTGCATGGCCTCGTAGATGTGCTTCGAATCGACGTCACCGAGATCCGGGGCGAACTTGCCGTGCGTCAGTGCTCCACCCTCACCGGTGAAATTGTGGCACTGGGCACAGTTCGTACGGAACAGTTCGCCACCGTTGGCGACGTCGGCGCCGTTGGGGTCGTACTGCCCCTTGGTGGGCTGGGACGGACCGGAGCCCAGGGACGCGACGTAGGCCGCGAGCTGGTTGATCTCGTCCTGGCTGTAGATCTTCTTCTTCTTCGGCGCCTGCGGCCCCTGCTGCTGCGCGGGCATACGCCCTGTGCCGACCTGGAAGTCCACGGCTGCCGCGCCGACGCCGACGAGGCTCGGACCGTCGCTGGTGCCCTGGCCGCCGGTTCCGTGGCAGCTTGAGCAGCCGGTGGCGTAGAGCTTCTTGCCCTCATCGATCGCGAGGGACTGGCTCGACTTCTCCTGGTCGGCCTTCGCCTCGCCCGCAGGAGCGAACGCGGCGTACAGCCCCCCGGTGGCCGCCAGCGCGAAGAGTAGGACGACGAGCGCCGCCAGCGGATGGCGCCGTCGTGCGGAGAGCTTTTTCACGGATTACCCCGGTGTCAGGATCTTCTGCGTCGATGCTTCTGGCTAAGTCTGTCTCGCGGTCCGAAGCGGGCTCCGGGCCGCCGCCCGATCGTTTACTTGATCAGGTAGATCGTGGCGAAGAGGCCGATCCAGACGACATCGACGAAGTGCCAGTAGTAGGACACGACGATGGCGGCAGTGGCCTGCTGGTGGGTGAACCGCTTGGCCGCGTACGTCCTGCCCAGTACGAGCAGGAACGCGATCAGACCGCCCGTCACGTGGAGTCCGTGGAAGCCGGTGGTCAGGTAGAACACCGATCCGTACGGATCCGACGAGAGCGAAAGGCCCTCGTGCTTGACCAGCTCCGTGTACTCGAAGACCTGGCCGCCGATGAAGACCGCACCCATCACGAACGTGACGATGAACCACCCCCTCAGCTTCTTCACGTCCCCGCGCTCGGCGGCGAAGACGCCGAGCTGGCAGGTGAGAGAGGAAAGCACCAGGATCGTGGTGTTCGTCGCGGAGAACGGAAGGTTCAGCGCTTCGGCGTGTTCCTTCCAGTACTCGGCGCCCGTCACCGATCGCAGGGTGAAGTACATCGCGAAGAGGGCCGCGAAGAACATCAGCTCGGAACTCAGCCAGATGATGGTTCCGACACTGGTGAGATTCGGCCGATTGACCGACGGGTGCGCGTGCCCGGTTTCTACTGCTGTTGCTGTCGCCACGACCGACATTATGTCGGTCGCTTATCCCGGCCTCACTTCGGGGGGTGCTGTTCGGTGTGTCAGGCCCCCGTGTGCAGCTCAAACGGCCCATCCCGAGGGCGTGCGAACCGGTGTTGACGGGGCGTCGGAGGGAGTAGCATCCGCGGAACGGCCCCCGAGACCCATACGCGGAGGAACAATGCAGCCGACCGCCACGGTGCTGGTCTACAGCGACAACGCCAACACCCGCGAACAGGTGCGGCTCGCCGGGGGGCAACGGCCAGCCTCCGACGTCCCTCCGGTCCGGTACATCGAGTGCGCCACCCTGCCCGCGCTGCTCGCCACCCTGGAGGAGCGGGTCGTCGACGTCTGCGTGCTGGACGGCGAGACCGCCCCGGCCGGGGGCATGGGGGTCTGCAAGCAGATCAAGGACGAGATCTTCGAGTGCCCGCCCGTGCTGCTGCTCATCGGCCGCCCCCAGGACGCCTGGCTGGCCACCTGGAGCCGCGCCGAGTCGGTCGTGTCTCACCCCGTCGACCCGGTGGCCCTCGCGGAAGCGCTCGCCGGGCTGCTCCGCGAGAACCACCAGCTCGCGGGCGCCTGAGCCGCGCGGGACGTCCCCCGAGCCTTACGGGACGCCCGCGGCGCGTGACACACCCGACGCGTCTGACGCGTCACACCTGGGGGCGGAGCCTGGCCTGACCGGCCGGCCCGCCCTCTTCGCGTTCCCCGGACCCGGACTCCAGAGCGCTGCCCTCGCGCCACTCGTCCCAGCCCATGTTCCAGTCGCCGAATCCGTTCCCGAAAGTGGGCATTTTCTCGCCCTGCGTGTTGACGTGCGTGACGAGATCACCCGGACGGACGTGGTGGAAGAACCAGCTCGCGTTGCCGGTGCTCAGTCCGGTGCAGCCGTGGCTGACGTTGGAGGCGCCCTGCGAGCCGACGGACCAGGGCGCGCCGTGCACGTACTCGCCGCTCCACGTGAGCCGGGTGGCCCAGCGGACGGGCAGGTCGTAGGACTCCGAACTGCCCTCGGCGATGCCGACGCTGGTGCCCCTCATCCGGACGAAGGACTCCATGCCGAGGATCACCTTGGTGCCGTGCCGGGTGCGGAATCCGGCCTTGCCCGTGGTGATGGGCATGGTGTTGATGGTTCTGCCGTTCTTCTTGACCTTCATCTGGTGCGCCGAGGCGTCCGCGATGGCCTCCACCCGGTCGCCCGTGCGCAGCTTCAGCGGCTTTGTGGCGCCGCCGTAGAGCCCGTCGCGCACCTTCACGCCCTTGAGGTCGGAGCTGACCGTGACGGAGGCGTGAGCGGGCCAGTAGGCGCGCGGCCTGTAGTGGAGCTCCTTGTCGTCCACCCAGTGCCAGGAGCCCTCCACTTCCGGGTGAGAGGTGACGGAGAGCGCGCCCTCGACGCGCTGGCGCTGCTCCGGGTCCTTCACCTTGTGGCTCAGCTCGGCCGTGACCGGCTGGCCGACCCCGTAGGTGCCCGCGTCGGGGCCGAAGGTGACCGAGAGCTTCTTGGAGTCGACGGGCTTCGTGGTGAAGTCCAGGGTGCGGCGGCCCGGCTCGCCGTCCCCGTTCTCGGTGCTGACCTGGACGGTGTAGTGCGCGCCCGCGGTCAGCGGGCCTGTACTGCGCCATCTGGTGCCGTCGGCCGAGAGTTCACCGGCCACGTAGCGGCCGACGGCGTCCTTGGCGGTGACGTCGGCCAGCTTGTCCTCGGAGCCCGAGGTGGTGACCTCCAGGGGCTTTCTGGGGTCCACGGCTCCGCCGTCGGCCGTGGCCTTCACGGACACGTGCTCACCGGCGTCGTACGGAGCACTCGAGAGCGGATCCGTGTCCTCGCCGCACGCGGTGAGCCCCACCGCCAGGGGAGCCAGCATGAGGGCGCCGCTCATCGCCATCCGGCGTTTGGATCTGTTCGACCAGTGACTCATGGGCCCAAAATATGAAGAATCACCAACTCGGGCCCGCTGAGCGCATACAAATGGGTCGGCCCCCGGAGTGACCGGGGGCCGACCCTCGTCCGTCGGATGCGGACGGATACCGCGCGTGCTACTGGTGCGGTGCTGGTGCTACTGGGTGCGGTTCTCGCCGTGGTAGTACTCGAAGACCCACCCGAACAGGCCGATGATCAGCAGCGGTGCCGAGACGAACACCAGCCACCAGCCGAAGGCGACACCCGCGAAGGCGAAGGCGCCACCGAGGCCCAGGGACAGCGGCTGCCAGCTGTGCGGGCTGAAGAAGCCCAGCTCACCAGCGTCGTCGGCGACGTCCGCTTCCTTGTTGTCCTGGGCTCCCGCGTCCACACGGCGCGCGGTGAACGCCAGGTAGTAGCCGATCATCACGGAGAGCCCGAAGGCCAGGAACAGACCCGTGGTGCCGACCGGCTCCTTCGACCACACGCCATAGACGATCGCCATGACGAGCATGAAGAGGGCCAGCCAGAGGAACATCTTGCCCTGGATCTTCACTTCCCGGCCTCCTTGCTGCCGGCCAGCGCCTTCTCGTCCGAGCCCTGGTTCTCAAGCTGGTCGAGAGCGGCGATCTCGGGGTGGTGCAGATCGAACGCCGGGGATTCGGAGCGGATCCGCGGCAGCGTGAGGAAGTTGTGCCGCGGCGGCGGGCAGGAGGTCGCCCACTCCAGCGAACGGCCGTAGCCCCACGGGTCGTCGACCTCGATCTTCTTGCCGTGCTTCGCCGTCTTCCAGACGTTGTAGAGGAACGGCAGGATCGACAGGCCCAGCAGGAACGAGCTGATCGTCGACAGGGTGTTCAGGGCGGTGAAGCCGTCCGCGTCCAGGTAGTCCGCGTAGCGGCGCGGCATGCCCTCGGCGCCCAGCCAGTGCTGCACCAGGAAGGTGCCGTGGAAGCCGACGAACAGCGTCCAGAAGGTGATCTTGCCGAGGCGCTCGTCCAGCATCTTTCCGGTGAACTTGGGCCACCAGAAGTGGAAGCCCGCGAACATCGCGAAGACGACGGTGCCGAAGACGACGTAGTGGAAGTGCGCCACCACGAAGTACGAGTCGGAGACGTGGAAGTCCATCGGGGGCGAGGCCAGGATGACGCCGGTCAGACCACCGAAGGTGAAGGTGATCAGGAAGCCGATCGTCCACAGCATCGGCGTCTCGAAGGAAAGGGATCCCTTCCACATCGTGCCGATCCAGTTGAAGAACTTCACACCCGTTGGAACCGCGATCAGGAACGTCATGAACGAGAAGAACGGTAGGAGTACCCCGCCCGTCACGTACATGTGGTGCGCCCAGACCGTCACGGAGAGGCCCGCGATGGCGATCGTCGCGCCGATCAGGCCGATGTAGCCGAACATCGGCTTACGGGAGAAGACCGGGATGACCTCGGAGACGATGCCGAAGAACGGCAGCGCGATGATGTAGACCTCTGGATGGCCGAAGAACCAGAAGAGGTGCTGCCACAGCAACGCTCCTCCGTTCGCCGCGTCGAAGACGTGCGCCCCGAACTTGCGGTCCGCCTCCAGGGCGAACAGCGCGGCGGCGAGCACCGGGAAGGCCAGCAGCACCAGGACACCGGTGAGCAGGACGTTCCAGGTGAAGATCGGCATCCGGAACATCGTCATGCCGGGGGCGCGCATGCAGATGATCGTGGTGATGAAGTTGACCGAACCCAGGATGGTGCCGAAGCCGGAGAGGGCCAGGCCCATGATCCACATGTCGGCGCCGATGCCCGGCGAGCGGACCGCGTCCGACAGCGGCGAGTAGGCGAACCAGCCGAAGTCCGCTGCGCCCTGCGGGGTGAGGAAGCCACCCACGGCGATGAGCGAGCCGAAGAGGTACAGCCAGTACGCGAACATGTTCAGCCGCGGGAAGGCCACATCGGGCGAGCCGATCTGGAGCGGCATGATCCAGTTCGCGAAGCCCGAGAAGAGCGGGGTGGCGAACATCAGCAGCATGACGGTGCCATGCATGGTGAACGCCTGGTTGAACTGCTCGTTCGACATGACCTGCATGCCGGGGCGGGCCAGCTCGGCGCGCATGAAGAGCGCCATGATGCCGCCGAGGCAGAAGAACGCGAAGGACGTGACGAAGTAGAGCGTCCCGATCTTCTTGTGGTCTGTGGTGGTCAGCCAGTCCACCACGACGGCGCCGGGGGTCTTCTTCCGTACTGGCGGTGCTGCCTCGGCGGTCGCGGTGGCGGCACCCTGGGGTTCGTTGAGGATGCTCACGGGTTATTCGTCTCCGCATTCTTGGCGCCGCCCGTGCTGGCGGTACCCGACGGGATGTAGCCGGTCTGGCCCTTCTTCGCCAGGTCCTCCAGATGCTTCTGGTAACGCTCCGGGGAGACGACCTTCACGTTGAAGAGCATCCGGGAGTGGTCCACGCCGCACAGCTCGGCGCACTTGCCCATGAAGGTGCCCTCCTTGTTGGGGGTCACCTCGAAGCGGTTGACATGGCCGGGGATGACGTCCTGCTTCATCAGGAACGGCACCACCCAGAAGGAGTGGATGACATCGCGCGAGGTCAGGATGAACTGAACCGTCTCGCCCTTCGGCAGCCACAGCGTCGGACCCGGGTTGTTGTTCTGCGGGTTCCGCTCACCAGGGGTGCCGACCTCGTAGACGCCCTCGGCGCCCTCCGGGAAGGTCGACCTCATCCGGTCGGGGATGGCATCCAGTTCCTTGTCATCCGTGTTGTCGGTGGATGCCTTGCCGTCCACGTTCTCGATGTGGTTGAAACCCCAGCTCCACTGGTAGCCGACCACGTTGACGACGTGGTCCGGCTTCTTGGAGGTCGCCAGGAGCTTCGTCTCATCGCGCGCGGTGAAGTAGAAGAGCACCGCCACGATGATGATGGGGACCACGGTGTACAGGGCCTCGATGGGCATGTTGTACCGGGTCTGCGGAGGTACCTCGACCTTGGTCTTGGAACGCCGGTGGAAGATGACACTCCACACGATCAGACCCCAGACCAGCACGCCCACGGCGAGCGCTGCCGCCCACGACCCCTGCCACAGGGAGAGGATCCGCGGAGCCTCATCCGTGACCGGGGTGGGCATACCAAGGCGGGGGAAGTCCTTATATGTGCAACCGGTCGCGGTCGCCAGGACCAGGCCCGCGGCAAGCGCCTGGTGCAGCTTCCGCCGCATCGGGCGCCGCGACGAGGGGGAACCGCCCCCGCCCGTAGGGCGGTGGGGGAGGTCGGAGCCGTTGGGACTCACGTAGCGCCTTCCCGAGAGTCTCGCCCGCCCATCCGGGCTCGGCCTATTGCTGGTCGGGCGCGGGCCCTGGCGCGGGCAGGGGTTTGGATGTTTATGCGGACCAAACCCTACTGGACGCTATTTGGGGGCGCGCGGGGAGGGTGCGTAACGCGCCGCGGGACTCCCCGATGGAGTGGAATAGCGGGCTCGCGCCCCGCATCTGACGGCCCCTTCGCGGGGTGCGGGTCCCCTTCGCGGGGTGCGGAAGGAAACGGGGGGTTGCCGGTTCGCCGGGGGCGTTGCGCGGGACGGTTGGCCCGTGCGGTGCGCACTGTAGGGTCCCGCGCTGATTTTGTTGCCCCTTCACGGGGCGGGTGGGGCGCCGGTCCGGTTCGCCATCGTGTTCGGCTGCCTGGCCGGTGGCTACGGCGCGGCGTGTGGTGACGGTGCGTCGCGGCTGGCGCCGCGTGGTTGTTGGCTTGTGCCGGTGGCCGTGTGGGGTTGCTGTGTGGTGGGGGTCGGTGCCGCGCCGGGGTGTCTCCTCGGGCGGCGACAA
>NZ_BAAGSO010000137.1:0-1683 GCF_054782395.1 Streptomyces daliensis
CGCGTCCACATTCCGAAACCCAACGGAAAGACACGCCCGCTCGGTATGCCGTCCTGGTCGGACAAACTTGTCGGCGAAGTGATCCGCCTCCTACTGGAAGCGTATTACGAGCCCCGGTTCTCCGGCCGTTCCCACGGTTTCCGTCCCGGCCGGGGGTGTCACACGGCACTGTCCGAGGTGACGCACAACTGGGCTGGGACGACCTGGTTCATCGAAGGAGACATCTCCGACTGCTTCGGCTCGCTGGACCATGAGGTTCTGCTGGCCATCCTGTCTGAGAAGGTCCACGACAACCGGTTCCTCCGTCTCATCCAACAGATGCTGAAGGCGGGATACCTGGAGGATTGGAAGTGGCACGCCACCTTGTCGGGTGCCCCGCAAGGCGGTGTCCTCTCTCCACTCTTGTCCAACATCTACATGGACCGGCTGGACACATTCGTCGAAACAGTTCTCATCCCGGAATACACCCGAGGAGCATCCCGGCGCAGAAACCCTGCTTACCAGAAGTTGGATAACGCGATCGGGGCCGAAAGGAAGCGGCTCGCAAGAAGAAAGGAGCACACCGAGACCGCCCAAGTCCGCCAATGGCGCAAAGAGCTACGCCGCCTGCCTTCCGGGGATCCACATGACCCTGGCTACCGGCGGCTACGTTACCTACGCTACGCAGACGATCACCTCCTCGGGTTCATCGGACCCAAGGCCGAAGCCGAGACGATCAAGCAGCGCCTGGCCACATTCCTGCGCGACGATCTCAAGCTGGAACTGAACCAGGAAAAGACACTGATCACACATGGTCGCACTCAAGCGGCCCGATTCCTCGGCTACGACATCACCGTCCAGCACGCCGACGCCAAGATCACCCGAGGGAGCCGCATCACCCGCGGCAGACGTACCGTCAACGGGAAGATCCAACTCCGCGTGCCCAAAGACGTGATCAAAGCCAAATGCGCCCCGTTTCTACGACGCGGCAAACCCGCGCACCTGCCCCAGCTGATGAGTTGCACACCCTTCGACATCATCAGCACCTACGGGGCCCAATACCGGGGTGTCGTTCAGTACTACCTGCCAGCTGGCGACGTTTACAGACTCGACCGGCTCAAGGGGGTCATGCTGACCTCCATGCTCAAGACCCTCGCCGCCAGGCACCGGTCCCGAGTAACCGCGATGGCCAACAAGTACAAGACGGTTATCCGGACACCCAGCGGACCACGACGGTGCTTCGAGGCAAAAGTCGAACGCGAGGGCAGGAAACCACTGATCGCGCGGTTCGGTGGCATTCCCCTGACCCGGCAACGGAAGGAAGTCATCAATGACCTTCCACCCACCCTGTTCACTCCTCGCAGTCGCCCACGCGGAAGCCAGCTCATCGACCGGCTCCGAAGAGGACGGTGTGAACTCTGCGAAAAACGAACCGTCGTGCAAGTCCACCAAGTTCGCCACCTCGCAGAGCTCCAAGCGTGGAAGGAACGGCCCGCATGGTTGGAGCTGATGCTCAAGAAGCGGCGCAGAACACTCGTGGTCTGCCCGCCTTGTCATCAAGAAATCCATGCATAGCCAGGATCAGAATCACGCAGTAATCACTGGAGAGCCCGCTGCACCGAAAGGGTGCACGGCGGGTTCGGGCCGGGGGTCGCTGGAAAAGGAGCCGCACAGCGGAAACCTCGCCAGCGGCCTACCGGAACT
>NZ_BAAGSO010000138.1:0-257 GCF_054782395.1 Streptomyces daliensis
TACATCTGGACCAAGACCGCCGACGAGATCCTCGAACGCCTCAGCTCATATCTGAACAGAATTCCCGACTCAGAAGACTAGGTTGTGTCGTCAAAATAGCGTCGTTCCGCCCGCTAGGGCGGTGTGGGGCGGGGTCAGGTGCGTGCAGATGCAAGGCGGAGGGAGGAGAGCGCAGCGGGCTGCGCCGACGACTGACAACGCAGCAGATGTGCGTGCATGGCCCCGCCCCACAGACGAAATTTTGACGACACGGCCTA
>NZ_BAAGSO010000138.1:267-6477 GCF_054782395.1 Streptomyces daliensis
TCCCCGTTCACGACCGGCGCGCGCGGCGGGCCGGTGAGCCGGTGGCTGGCCGGCTCATGGGACCGGCCCATGGGACCCGCCCGTCCAGCCCCGTTCAGTCGCGTACCAGCGCGGGCCGCTTCGCGTCGAACCGCCAGTCGGGGACCAGGAACCGCATGGCCGCCGCGTCGTCACGGCCACCCAGGCCCAGCGAGCGGTACAGCTCGTGCGCCTCCTCCACCCGCTCCATGTCGAGTTCGACACCGAGGCCCGGGCGGTCGGGGACGGCGAGGGTGCCGTCCTCGATGCGGAAGGGCTCGGCGGTCAGGCGCTGCCCGTCCTGCCAGATCCAGTGGGTGTCGATCGCGGTGATGTCACCGGGCGCGGCGGCTGCCACGTGCGTGAACATCGCCAGCGACACATCGAAGTGGTTGTTGGAGTGCGAGCCCCAGGTCAGCCCCCACGCGTCGCACAACTGGGCGACGCGCACCGAGCCGTGCAGGGTCCAGAAGTGCGGGTCGGCCAGCGGGATGTCGACGGCGTCGGCGCGTACCGCGTGGCCCAGTTGCCGCCAGTCGGTCGCGACCATGTTGGTGGCCGTCCGCAGCCCCGTCGCGCGGCGGAACTCGGCCATGGTCTCCCGCCCCGAATAGCCGCCCTCCGGGCCGCACGGGTCCTCAGCGTAGGCGAGGACGTCGCGCAGTTCCCGGCCCAGAGCGATCGCCTCGGCCAGCGGCCACGCGCCGTTGGGGTCCAGGGTGATGCGCGCTTCGGGGAAGCGCTCGGCCAGCGCGCGCACCGCCCGCGCCTCCTCCGGGCCCGGCAGTACGCCGCCCTTGAGCTTGAAGTCCTGGAAGCCGTACCGGCGCTGGGCCGCCTCCGCGAGGCGCACGACGGCCTCGGGCGTCAGCGCCTCCTCGTCGCGCAGCCGCAGCCAGTCGTCCTCGGCGCCGGGGTCCGAGCGGTAGGGCAGGTCGGTACGGGTGCGGTCGCCGACGTAGAAGAGGTACCCGAGCACGGGGACCCGCGTGCGCTGCCGCCCCTCGCCCAGCAGCGCGGCGACGGGCACGCCCAGGTGCTGGCCGAGCAGATCCAGCAGCGCCGCCTCGACGGCCGTCACCGCGTGCACGGTCACCCGCAGATCGAAGGTCTGCGCCCCCCTGCCGCCCGCGTCCCGGTCCCCGAAGCGCTCCCGCAGCGACCGCAGCACGGCGTGGAGGTCGCCGACGGCCGCGCCGACCACCAGGTCCCGCGCCTCCTCCAGCGTCGCCCGTATGGACTCGCCGCCCGGCACCTCCCCGACGCCGGTGCGGCCCTCGGAGTCGGTCAGCACGACCAGGTTGCGGGTGAAGTGCGGGGCGTGCGCGCCGCTGAGGTTGAGCAGCATGCTGTCGTGCCCCGCGACGGGGATCACCCGCATCGCGGCGACGGCCGGACGGTCGGCGGACACGGGAGCGGAGGCGGATACGGGAGCGGAGGCGGATACGGGAGCGGAGGCGGAGACGGGGACGGGCGCGGCCATGCGGAGTCCTTCGGTGCGTACGGACAAGGCGGGACGGACAGGGCGGGACGGAGAAGGGACGGGCGGAGTGCTCAGGAGGCGGGGCGCGGCGAGGCGGGCCCCGCCTCGGGACCCGGCCGGGGCTGCGGGGTCTCCGGAGCCTCTGGGGGCTGCGTCGGCCCGGTCAGGGAGCGGTCGCGGCGCACCAGCAGCACGAGCGCGGCCCCCACCAGCGAGGAGAGCGCCAGCGCGTACAGCCCGTACGTCACCTGCCCCGTCGCCTCCTTGACGAGCCCGAAGCCGTACGGCGCGACGAAGCCGCCGAGGTTGCCCAGCGAGTTGACCAGCGCGATGGCCGGGGCCAGCACGGCCGGGTGCATCGTGCCCTGCGGGATGGTCCAGAACAGCGGGCTCGCGCTCTTGAAGCCCATCGCGGCGACGCACAGGAACACCAGGGCGACCACGGGCGAGGCGATGGCCGCCAGATAGGTGCCGCCCGCGGCGACCAGCAGGGAGAAGATCAGCAGCGGCTTGCTCCGCCCCATGCGGTCCGAGGCCCGCCCGGCCAGGTACATGGCGATGACCGCGCAGATCCAGGGGAGCGAGGAGAGCAGGCCGACGGTGACGTCGTTCGTGCCCTCGATGCGCCGCACGATGCTGGGCAGCCAGAAGGTGTTGGCGTAGATCGAGAGCTGGATGGCGAAGTAGATCCCGCAGAACACCAGCACCTGCGGGTGCAGCAGCAGCCGCCACCGCGACACCGAGGCGGCCTTGGCGCCCGCCTCCGCACGCCTGGCGTCGTCCTCCAGCCGCACGCTGGCAGACAGCGCCTCCTGCTCGGGCGCGCTGAGCCACTTGGCGTCCTCGATCTTCGAGTCGAGCAGCCGGTAGGCCACGCAGCCCACGACGATCGACAGCAGCCCCTCCAGGCCGAACAGCCACTGCCAGCCCGCGAACCCCAAGAACCCGTGCAGGGAGAGCAGCGGCCCCGAGACCGGGCCCGAGATGGCGGCGGCGATCGAGGAACCGGCCACGAACATGGCGGTGGCCCGGCCGCGGTGCGAACCGGGCAGCCAGCGCGAGAAGTAGAAGATGATCGCGGGGAAGAAGCCCGCCTCGGCCACGCCCAGCAGGAAGCGCAGCACGTAGAACATCTCGGGTCCGTTGACGAACGCCATCGCGGCGGACACCGCGCCCCAGCTGACCATGATCCGGGTCAGCCAGACCTTCGGCCCGTACCGCTCCATCAGCACGTTGCTGGGCAGTTCGAAGATCGCGTACGCGACGAAGAAGAGCCCGGCGCCCAGCCCGTAGGCCGCCGCGCCGATGCCGACGTCCGTCTCCAAGTGCGTCTGGGCGTAGCCGATGTTGGAGCGGTTGAGCTGATTGCAGATCAGCATCACGACGAACAGGGGGACGACGCGGCGGAAGACCTTGGCGACCGCGCTGTCCAGGGGGGAACCGGAGCGCGGGACATGAGCGGAGGGCATCGGCGACCTCTCTCCTCATCGGGCACCTCGCGGGTGCGGCGCGACCAGGCTGTCCGCCCGGCCGGAGCGGAAGCCGCACGCGCGCCGTCAGCGCTCGTACGAGGCCCTGACCAGGGGCACCGTCGCGACTCCTGCCTCACAGGAAGCTAGAAGTGATGCGCGGTCAGGTCCAACACTCATTTCGTATGGTCCGATGCCGGAATTGAATCGATGCCTCCGCTGCGGACGCCGTTACGGGCGGGGCGAGGCGTCCTCGGGGGCGCGGTAGCGCAGCCCGTCCAGCAGCAGGTCGAGCAGGCGGCGCGCCTGCTCGTGCTGCTCCGGCCGCCCCGCGGCGAGCGAGACGCCGCTGAGCGCGATCAGCACGTCGACGGGATCGACGTCCGGGCGCAGTGCACCGGTCCCGGCGCCCGCTTCGAGGAGCCGGGTGATCGCGGCGGTGAGCTGTTCCCTGCTGTGCGCGAACGGGTTGCCGCCGGAGGCGATGACGGCGTGCAGCGCGTCGGCCATGCCGCGCTTGGTCGTCATGTACTCCAGGCAGCGCTCCATCCACGCGCGCAGCGCCTCGTCGGGTGCGTGCTCCTCCAGGAGCCCGGGGACGGCGTCGCACAGGCGGGCCAGCTCGTTGCGGTACGTCTCCTCGATCAGCGCCTCGCGCGTCGGGAAGTGCCGGTAGAGGGTGCCGATGCCGACGCCCGCCTCCTTGGCGATGCCCTCCAGCGTCGCCTCGGGCCCGTCCTCGGAGAAGGCGCGCAGGGCGGCGGCGAGCAGTCGATCGCGGTTGCGCTGGGCGTCGGCGCGCAGCGGTCGGGGGCCGGTGGCCGGCACGTTGTTCTCCCTCGGGGTGGGGTCGCTTGCAAAACGGAGGTGCCTCCGGTTACCGTCAGGGTGAACGGAGGGTCCTCCGTTTCTCATTCTACGGGCGCGGCCCACGCGCCGCGCCATCGAGACGGGACAGAGCCATGACCTCCACCGAGCGCATCACCACGCCCTTCGGCGCCACCTCCACGGCCGCCGAGGTCATCGACGGCATCGACCTCACAGGGCGCCGCGCCCTCGTGACCGGCGCGTCCTCCGGCATCGGCGTCGAGACGGCCCGCGCCCTCGCGGGCGCCGGGGCCGAGGTGACCCTCGCCGTACGCGACACGGCCGCGGGCGAGCGCACAGCGCGCGACATCTCCACCACCACGGGGAACACGAACCTGCGCGTCTCCCGCCTCGACCTCGCCGACCCGCGGTCGGTCGCGGCGCTCACCGACACGTGGGACGGGCCGCTGCACATCCTCGTCAACAACGCGGGGGTGATGGCCGCGCCCGAGACGCGCACCCCGCAGGGATGGGAGTCGCAGTTCGCCACCAACCACCTCGGCCACTTCGCGCTGGCCACGGGGCTGCACGGCGCGCTCACGGCGGCGCGGGGAGCACGCGTCGTCTCCGTCAGCTCCAGCGGGCATCTGCGCTCGCCCGTCGTCTTCGACGACATCCACTTCCAGGAGCGCCCGTACGACCCGTGGTCGGCCTACGGGCAGTCCAAGACGGCCAACGTGCTCTTCGCCGTCGAGGCCACCAAGCGCTGGGCGTCCGACGGCATCACCGTCAACGCGCTGATGCCGGGGTCGATCGCCACCAACCTCCAGCGGCACGTCTCGCAGGAGGACCTGGAGCGCATCCGGGCCCAGGCGGGCGCCACGGGACTCACGCGCAAGACGCCCGAACAGGGCGCGGCCACATCCGTGCTGCTCGCCACCTCGCCGCTCCTCCAGGACATCGGAGGCCGCTACTTCGAGGACTGCGCCGAGGCCCTCGACCACCAGGGGGGCTTCCTCTCCGGCGTCGCCCCGTACGCCCTCGACCCGGAGGCGGCCGGGCTGCTGTGGCAGGTCTCCGAGGACACGCTGGCCTCGGCACGCTGACGGGGCACGTGTCGGCGCGCTGCGCGTGGGGGAGTGGGGAGGTGGGGGTGAGGGAGTGCTCGCGACACCGCTGTGCACCACGCTGGGCATCGAAGTGCCCGTCATCCAGGCCCCGGTCGGCTCCGCGACGACGCCCGCGCTGGCCGCCGCCGTCACGGAGGCAGGGGGCATGGGAACCCTCGCGCTGACGTGGGACACCCCGGCACGGGCCGTCGCGAAGATACGCGAGGTACGGCGGCGCACGGCCGGTACGTTCGGCGTCAACCTTGTGCTGGACTTCCCCGTCGAGGAGATCCTGACGGCCTGTCTCGACGAGGGGGTGCCTCTCGTCTCCACGTTCTGGGGCGACCCGGCGGGGCTGCCCGACCGCGTGCACGCCGCGGGCGCGCTGCACTTCCACACCGTCGGCGGCGTCGAGGAGGCCCGCCGCGCGGCGGACGCGGGGGCCGACGCGGTGGTGGCCCAGGGCTGGGAGGCCGGGGGCCACGTCAGGGGAGAGGTTTCCACCATGGCGCTGGTGCCCGCCGTCGTGGACGCGGTGCGGCCCCTCCCGGTCGTCGCGGCGGGCGGTATCGGCGACGGCCGGGGGCTCGCCGCCGCGCTCGCGCTCGGCGCCCAGGCGGGCTGGCTCGGCACCCGCTTCCTGACGGCGCTGGAAGCGGACACCCACGAGCGGTACCGGGCCCTGCTGCGGGACGCGACCGAGGCGGACACGGTGCACACCCGCTGCTTTGACGGTGGGTGGCCGGATGCGCCGCACCGGGCGCTGCGCAATGCGACGCTGGCCCGCTGGGAGGACGCTGGGTGCCCGCGTGGTCCCGGTCGCCCCGGCGAGGGCGAGGTGGTGGCCACGGACCGGCACGGCCGCGACCACCTCCGCTACGCCGACATGGTCCCCACCGCCGACGCGACGGGGAACGTGGACGAAATGGCACTCTACGCGGGCCAGTCCGTCGCCCTCACCGGCCACCCCACCCCGGCCGCACGACTCGTATCCACCCTCATCAAGGAGGCCGAAACCACACTGGACACCCTCCACTGAACGCCCAGTCGGGGCGCGTACCCGGGTGCCCCCTGGGGTTTCGCTCGCGACTGCGGCCCGGTGGTCGGGTTGTGCCCACCCTCCCCCAGCTACCGCTGGGAGGTGCCCCCTCGCCGAGCGGGACGCTTGCCCACAACAGGGGTGGCCGGGGCCCCTCCGGCACGGCGCCGGGGCGGGTGCACGGCAGTGGCGCTGTGCGGGCACACAGCATGGGAACAAGCGGAGGGGGCACCGGCCGGAGGTTGGCCACCGGGTGGGAGGGGACGTGGTGGGGTGTCCCCGCAA
>NZ_BAAGSO010000138.1:6641-42600 GCF_054782395.1 Streptomyces daliensis
GGGCCCCACAACCACCGGCACAAGCCAAGAACCACGCGGCGCAAGCCGCAACGCACCGCAACCACACACCGCGTCCACCCACCGGCAGTCAGCCGAACACGGCGCCCAGCCCAGCGCAGCACCCCGTGCAGCGGCACAAAAATCAGCGCGGGACCCTGCGGCACCCACCACACCGGGGAACCGTCCCGCGCAACACCCCCGTGAAGGGGCAACCCCGCGTTTCATTCCGCCCCCCGCGAAGGGAGCCGCATCGTGGTCGCCGACGAACCGGGCGCGCCGGGACCCGGCGCCGCGCGGCGGGGCAACCGGCCCTGGGTCGCCGCCAAGGCCGCGCCCGACAGAAGCACCAGCGCCCCCACACCCTGCACAGCCCCGAACGTCTCACCGAGCAGCAACGTGCCGCACACCGTGTTGACCACGGGCACCGTGAACATCATCAGCGAGGCCGAAGCGGGGCCCACGGCGTGCACGCCGCGGTAGTAGAGGAGGTTGGCGAGGGCGGCGGCGCCCACCGCCAGGTACGCCGCGTTCGCCCAGACGCTCGTGGGCAGTTCACCCCAGCGCACGGCGGGCAGATCCGGCGCGGCGACCAAGCCGAGGAGCACCGCACCCGCGCAGGTCGCGTACGTCGTGGCGCGCAGCGGATCCGTACCGGCGAGCACACGCGGCCCCGCGAGCGTATAGGCGGCCCAGCAGACCGCGGCGAGCAGGAACAGCGCGTCCCCGGCCAGCCGGGCCGGGCTCCCGTGCGTGCTGCCGCCCGCGCCGAGGAAGAAGACCACGGCTCCCGTCAGCCCCAGTCCCAGCCCGGCCAACCGTGCCCGCGAGGCCCGCTCCCGGCCCGTCACCAGCAGGAAGGCGCTCGTGAGCACCGGGCTCATGACGGGGATGAGGATGCCCGCGTCCAGGGAGGGGGCGAGGGAGAGGCCCCAGAAGAACAGGCCGTTGTACGCGAAGACCCCCAGCACGCCCGCCAGCGCCGCACGCGCACCCGCACCGGCGCCCCCACTCCCACTCCCGCCCCCACCCCCGCGTCCGCGTCCGAAAAGCGCCAGCGCCACGAGGAGGGCGAGGGCCGCGCCTCCGAACCGCAGCAGCGCGGCCACCGGGTGCGGCACGTGCTCCACCACGGACTTCGAGCTGGAGAACGCGCTCCCCCAGAGCACCATCGTCACGGACAGCATCAGATACGGGCTGTTCAAGCCCCTCTTCGTCGCCATGGCCCGACTCTGGCGCCCCGGGCCTCCGCCCGTCTTGAACGCTGGTGCGGGAGCGATAATGCGCGCATGGGATCGTCGGACGCGGGCCCGGACGCGGGCGGGTGGGTGCGCTACTGGCGGGACGGCGCGCGCCCCGTCGAGGCCATGCACGCGCACTTCCTGGACCACGTCTATCCGCCGCACAGCCACGACACGTACTCCTTCGGCATCACCGACGCCGGTGCCCAGCGCTTCCGTTGCCGGGGCGCCGCGCACACCAGCGGCGCCGGGATGGTGATGGCCTTCAACCCGGACGAGGTCCACGACGGGCAGGCCGCAGCGGAACTGGGCTACCAGTACCGCATCGTGCACCTCGGCCCCTCCGTGGTGAGCGAGGTGCTCGGCGACGCGACGGGCGGGCGCTCCGGCGGGCTGCCGCTGTTCCGGCAGCCGGTGCTGACCGACCCCGTGCTCGCCGGTGCCCTCGCGCGTCTGCACGCCGTGCTGACCAAGGACGCGCCCGCGCTGGTGCGGGACGAACGGCTCACGGCGGCCGTCACCGCCGTCGCGCGCCGTGCCGCCGTCACCGCGCCCACCGGCCTGCTCCGGGCCCCGTCCGAGCGCGCGGGGCGCCAGGCGGCCCGCCGGGCGCGGGCGTTGCTCGACGAGACCTGTCCTGAGCCGGTGACGGCCGAGAGCCTGGCGGAGGCGGCCGGGTGCAGCCGGTTCGCCCTGTACCGCGCCTTCCGCGCCGCGTACGGCCTCGCGCCCAGCGACTACCAGCGTCAACTGCGCCTGCGCCACGCCCGTACGCTGCTCGCGGCGGGCACCCCGCCGTCCGAGGCGGCAGCCGTCACCGGCTTCGCCGACCAGGCCCACTTCAGCCGCTGGTTCCAGCGCGTCTACGGGATCACGCCCGGCACATTCCGGCGCGCCTGAGCGGCGTCGGAGCACCCTCGGCGCTTCTTGCGCATGCCCCTTTCGGGTCCGAGTCGGCGGCAAGGGGGTGCACAAGCGTGCCCGGGCCCCGATAGTGGGACGAGGCTCTGGGGTGCTGGACGGTGACCCCCCGGAGCGAGCGGGCCGCCGCCGCGCTCATCGGCGGCGGGCCGCGGCGAAGCCGGTTCCGCCCCCCGCCTCCGGCCCCCACGTCAGACGACGCCCTGCGCGAGCATCGCCGCCGTGACCCGTTCGAACCCCGCGATGTTGGCGCCCAGCGCGTAGTTGCCGGGGGAGCCGTACGCCTCGGCCGTCCCGGCGCAGGTGTCGTGGATGCCGTGCATGAGGTCGGCGAGCCTCTTCTCGACCTCGGCGAAGGGCCAGGTCTCGCGCCCCGCGTTCTGCCGCATCTCCAGCGCGCTGACCGCGACCCCGCCCGCGTTGGCGGCCTTCCCCGGGCCGAAGGCCACCCCGGCCTGGTGCAGCATCCGCACGGCCTCGGGCGTGGCGGGCATGTTCGCGCCCTCGGACACCGCCCGCACCCCGTTGCGGACGAGGGTGACGGCGGCGGTGGCGTCCAGCTCGTTCTGTGTGGCCGAGGGGAGGGCGACGTCGACGGGCACGTCCCAGACGCTGCCGTTCGGCACATACCGCGCCGCGGCGCCGCGCCGCTGCGCGTAGTCGCTGATCCGGCCGCGTTCGGTCTCCTTGATCTGCTGGAGCAGGGGGAGGTCGATGCCCTTCTCGTCGAGTACGTAGCCGCCGGAGTCGGAGGCCGTGATCACCTGGGCGCCCAGTTCCCGCGCCTTCGCGATCGAGTGGAGCGCCACGTTCCCCGAGCCGGAGACGGACACCCGGCTGCCCTCGAAGGACGTGCCGCGTGCCTCCAGCATGCGCGCGGCGAACAGCACGTTCCCGTAACCGGTTGCCTGTGTGCGCACGGCGGAGCCGCCCCACGCGGTGCCCTTGCCGGTGAGGACGCCGGACTCCCAGCGGTTGGTGATCCTGCGGTACTGGCCGAAGAGGTAGCCGATCTCCCGGCCGCCGACGCCGATGTCGCCCGCCGGGACGTCCGTGTGCTCGCCCAGGTGCCGGTGCAGCTCGGTCATGAACGACTGGCAGAACCGCATCACTTCGGCGTCGGAGCGGCCCCTGGGCGCGAAGTCGCTGCCGCCCTTGCCGCCGCCGATGCCCAGCCCGGTGAGGGCGTTCTTGAAGATCTGCTCGAAGCCCAGGAACTTCACGACGCCCAGATCCACCGAGGGATGGAAGCGCAGACCGCCCTTGTACGGGCCGAGCGCGCTGTTGAACTCCACGCGGAAGCCCCTGTTGACGTGTGTCGTGCCGGAGTCGTCCTGCCACGGCACGCGGAAGATGATCTGCCGTTCGGGCTCGGTGAGGCGCTCGATCAGTCCCGGCTCGGCGAACTCCGGGTGCCGCTCCAGCACCGGCGCGAGCGACACCAGGACCTCGTGCACGGCCTGGTGGAACTCGCTCTCCCCGGGGTTGCGGCGCTGGATCTCCGCGTACAGGTCCTTGAGACGGGAGTTCCGGGCGCGGGGGACGGCGGGGACGGCGGGGGCTTCGGGGGTGAGGATGGGCATGGGCCTTCCTTCTGTGGAGCGAGCCTTCTGCGGGGAGCGGGCGGGGCGGGGCGGGCAAGAGGAGGCGGGCCGGAGGCTTTCGCGCTGCGCCGCACCGCATCGGAGCGCCCCTGCCTTCTTGCCCTCTCTCCGATTCAACAACGGAGTACGCGGCGCCGGTCACGTCATGGTTGGCGCGAGTGGTGAAGCGCGTGAAAGGGCGGCGGCGCGCGCCTCGGCGAGGGCGCCGCTCAGCCGCGGTGGTGGAGCGCGGACGCCGCCGCACGGTCGAGAAGCTGCTCGGCCGCGCGTACCTGGCGGAACGGGGCCAGCAGTTGACGCAGCCGCTGGAAGGCGGAGTCGGCCGTGCCGGAGCGCAGCGTCGGGTAGTGGTCGAGGAACTTGCGCCAGGAGGCGCAGGCTTCCTCCACGTGCCCCGTCGCCACGAGGATCTCCGCCTTCCGCGCGTGGCTCAGGGCCAGCCCCCTGCGGTCCTCGGCCGGCCGCCGCGCCAGGGATCGGGACAGCGCCTCGCGCGCGGCGGGGACGTCGCCCGTCTCGCGCAGGACCGCCGCGCTCTGGTACTCCAGCGCGGCGCGGGAGTAGCGCTCGAACGGGCCCCGTACGCGCGCGTTCTCCTCCTCATCCGCCACGGCGCTCTCCGCGCGGGCCAGGGTCTCGCGCGCCGCTGTCTCCATGCCGCAGGTCGCCTGCGTGACCGCGAGCTGCGCCAGCAGATAGGCGCTCGGCCTGCCGTACTCGCTCCCGGCGGTCTCCGCCGCGGCCACCGCCGCGTCCAGCGCCGTGCGGCGGTGCCCGAGGGCGAGGGCCTGCGCGCTCATGCCGCGCAGGGCGATGCTGCTGGCCGTGGGGTCGCCGGACTCCTGCGCCAGGCGCAGGGCCGTGAGGAAGTGGCGCTGCGCCAGCCCGTGCACCTCCGTGTCCTGATACATCCTGGCCAGCAGGAACGAGAGGTGCGACGCCTCCACCAGCAGGCCCCGGCGCACGTCCTCGCCCCTCAGCTCGCGCAGCCGGGGCGCGATGTCGTCGGCGAGATAGGCGGAGAGCGCTGAGCGCGCGTTGCCGCCGCCGTGTGCGTCGAAGGAGGCCGCGTAGAAGCGCACGGCGTAGCGCACGATGCCGAGTTCGCCGTGGGCCTCCCCGCTCCCGTTCCCGTACAGGTACAGGTACCCGTTCGTGTTCCCGCCGCCGCCCTGCCCGTTGCCGTTCCCGTTGCCGTTGACCCGCCCGTTCGTGTGCCCGCTGCCACGGCCTCGCCCCGGGGCCTTGTACGGCCGGGAACGGGGCGCGGGGACCCGGCGGCACGGCCTGGTGTTCAGCGCCTCGACGAGGTCCGCCTCGCGGTAGGGCTGCTGCTGGGAGGTGAGCCTCTGGGCGGGGTCGGCGTCCGCCTCGCACAGCTCCTGAAGGCTCGTCTCGGTCCGCTGCGCGCCCATCGCGTACAACTCGTGGGGCGCGGAGGACGTGCCGGAGCCGAAACCCGCCGCGGCGGGGGCGATGGTCCGTCCCAGGCGCCTGGTCAGCGCCTCCGCCACCAGTTCGGGCACCGGGGGGTTGGGCTGGGTGCCGCTGAGCCAGTGCGCCACGGCGGTGCGGTCGTAGCTCAGCTCCATGTTGACCTCGGACGCGAGCGCGTTCACGGCCCGTGCGAGCGAGACCTGGGTCCAGCGGGCCTCGGCCAGCAGGGTGCGTAGCCGGGTGTTGGGACGTCGGGGTGACGGCACTGTTGCTCTCCTGGGGGAACGGCTGTGGGGGGGGGCACGTACGGGGAGGCCGTACGTCCGATTTCCGTGACGGCGCCCCGTCACGCGGTATCGGCGAAGAGAGCGGAGGAGGGCGGCGGGGGACGACGCTCCCGGTACCTTCCACCGCTTCCCGCTCCGGATATTCGCGTGGGACCCGTATGCGGGAGAGAGAGTGTGGGCACCAGTGAATTCCTGTGAGTCGCTCGAATGTCAGCAGCTTGCACACCACGTGACGGAGCCCAGGAATTCCCCCGAGGTTTCTGCCGTGAGCGGCGGGGCGCCGGAGCGCCGAGAGCCGGATCATCTGTCCGGCTCGGAACCGTCGGCCCCCACTGGCGCATTTCACGGGAGAGGAGGGCGAAGTCAGCGGTTCCATCAACGCAATCACGAATCAAGGGGATTGGGAACCACGCCTGGGGGGTGGGCTGCGTGAAAGCGTTGAATTTTGCGGTTCTCCGTCGGGTTGCCCGCTCGGTCTCCGTCGGTTCTCCGGCCTCTTCCGGCGGGCGCTACGGGTCAGTTCACGGACGGCGGCGCGAAGGAGGCGCGCAGGTAAGAGGCGTCCAGCGGACGGGGTTCGGGGGCGCCCAGTGCCGCGCACCGGCTCCTGTCGTAGGTGCGGTGCAAACACGCGTAGGCGGCTACACCGGCGCTCTCCCGCATCAGCACGCGCTCCAACGAACCCCTCCGCGCGCCCCCTGCACACCCGGGCCCGTCGTACCCGCGCTCCCGCCCCTCGCCGTCGAGCCGCAGCCGCAGCCACGGCGTGTGGTGCGTCAGCGCCTCCAGCAGGCTCTGGACGGGGGTCTGCCGCGGATGGACCACGTGATACGTCGTCACCCCGCCCCCGCCCCCGCCCTTGCCCCGACCCGCGCCCCCGGCGCGGGAGGCGGCGGCCTGGCCGAGGCCGATGTGGAGCATCGTCTCCGCCGCGTCCTGCACCGGCAGGACGTTCATGTGCGCGTCCGGATCCCCGGGCATGCGGGCCGTCAGCACACCGTCGCGCACCGCGCCGGAGTGCGCGGCGGGAAGCGTCGGCAGTCGTTGGCCCAGCATGGCCAGCCTGGCCGCCAGCACACTGTGCGGTCCCCGTGGCGCGCCCGGCCGCGGGGGTCTGTGATCCGTCAGCACGCTCGGGCGGAAGACGGTGACGCCGCCGCCGACCTCCTTGGCCAGGCCGCGCACCAGCCGCTCAGCGCGGTGTTTGGAGCCCTCGTACTCCGTCAGAAAGCCCTCGGCGCCCCCGACGTCGTCCTCGGCCACGTGTCCATGCGTCAGCGCGCCCGCCACGTAGGCGGTGCTGGTGTGCAGCAGGTGGGGGCGGCGCGGGGCGGTCGCCGCGAAGCGCAGCATGTGACGGGTGCCCTCCACGTTGACGCGGTCCAGCGCGGAGGGGCGGTGCACCAGGCGGATGTCGCCCGCCATGTGCCATACGGTGTCGGCGTGCCGCGCCAGTTCGCGGTAGGCGCGAGGGGCCAGGCCCAGGTGCGGGTCGGTGAGGTCGGCGCGCGCGGTGCTGACCCGTTCGCCCAGGTCACGGGGCAGCGGCACCCCCGTGGCCCGCAGCGCCGTCGCCAGCCGGGCCGCCGCGAGGCCGGGTTCCTGGCGGGTCAGCGCCACCACGGAGGTGTTCGCGTTCCGCAGCAGCATTCCGGCCAGCACGTGCGAGCCGAGAAAACCGGTCGCACCCGTCATCACCACAGTCCCGGAGGCGCCGTTCATCGTTCCGGTGTTCCGCATGTGCGTATCCCCTCTTCGTCTCTTCGTCGTCCCTGTGGCAGAAGTGCTGCTGAGGATTGATCGGCGACAACACACTGTCAAGCAGGAGAAAGCACGCAACAGAGGTATGGAGGAATTCACTCCGGGGAAATTCCGGCCGTCCGTGGAAAGCGTGGTACGACCGGCCCACGCGGGTGCGTGTCTTGGCCGTCGAGGACTTTCCCGCTGCTAGTTTCGCTGTTGGCGGCGCGATCTTTCGTTCCGCCGTAATCCCGTGCGTCCAGGAAATGTGGAGTTCGCGATGGTGGACATGTACCGCACGCTGGAGGAGCAGATCACCCAGCACTTCAACGTCCCGGCGGAGGAGCTGAGCCCGCAGACCACCCTCGTCGAAGCGGGGCTCGACTCGCTGGCGCTGCTGGAGCTGATGACGATCCTGGAGAGCGAGTACGGGCGCTCGGTGGCGATGGAGGACGACGCTCCCGGCCCCCACAGCACGCTGGGCGAGGTGGCGGCCTGGCTGGAGGAGGCGTTCGCCCCCGAGGAGCTGGGCGGACTCGAATTCGTCCCGGCCCCCGCGGCCGGTGCCGAGCAGACCGCTCCGTGAAGCGGGACGCCGTGGTGGTCACCGGGCTCGGCCTGGTGACCCCCGCAGGGACGGGCGCCGAGGAGAACTGGCACACCCTGTGCGCGGGGGTCTCCACGGCGCGCACCGACCCACTGCTGGCGGGCATGCCCGTCGGCTTCTCCTGCCAGGTGCCGGACTTCGACCCGGTGCGCGACGTGGGGCGTGCCGCCTGGCGGATGGACCGCTTCGTGCAACTGGCGGTGTGCGCGGCGCGTCAGGCCGTCGCCGACGCGGGCCTGGACACCGGCTCCTGGGACGGCACCCGCGTGGGCGTCGTCATCGGGGTGGGCGCGACGAGCATGGAGACCTGGCGCGTGGAGTTCGCGCACCTGGAGGCGGGACGGCTGCGCCGGGTCTCCCCCCTCGCGATGCCGCGCAGCGTGCCGAACATGGCGGCCGGTGAGGTGGGCATCGACCTGGGCGCACAGGGCCCCAACCTCGCGGTCAGCACCGCCTGCGCCTCGGGCGCCACCGCCATCGGCACGGCCAAGGCCCTTCTCCAGGCGGACGCCTGCGACATCGTCATCGCGGGCGGCAGCGAGTCCCCGCGGAACAGCGCCATGACAGGGCTCTGCTTCTCGCGGATGACGGCGCTGTCAGGGCGCGGGGACGATCCGGCCACCGCCTCCCGCCCCTTCGACGCGGACCGCGACGGCTTCGTCCTCGGCGAGGGCGCCGGGCTGCTCGTGCTGGAGCGCGCGGAAGGGGCACGCGCGCGCCGCGCGCCCGTACGGGCCCGGCTGGCCGGGTACGGGCTGTCCGCCGACGCGCACCACCCCACCGCACCCGAGCCGCTGGGCGAGGGGCTGGAGCGGGCACTGCGCGCGGCGCTCGACGACGCCGGGATGACCCCGGCCGACATCGGCCACGTCAACGCGCACGGCACGGCCACGCGCACCAACGACGCCGTCGAGGCCAGGGTGCTGAGCCGCGTCTTCCCCGCCGCGCCGCCGGTCACCGCGTCCAAGAGCGTCATCGGGCACGCCATCGGCGGCGCGGGGGGCATCGAGGCGGCCTTCAGCGTGCTGGCCCTGGAACACCAGCTCGTGCCGCCGACCGCCAACCTCGACCGCCTCGACCCGGACATGGACCTCGACGTCGTCGCCAAGGCGCCCCGGCCGGTACGGATGGAGGCCGTCGCCTCCAACTCCCTCGGCTTCGGCGGCCAGAACGCGGCCCTGGTCTTCTCCGCGCCCTGACCCTTGCGGTGCCGGTGCCGGTGCCGGTGCCGGTGCCGGTGCCGGTGCCGGTGGCCGTGCCGGTCGCTACGAGGTGTAGTCCGCGTTGACGCGGATGTACCCCTCCGTCAGATCGCAGCCGTAGACGGTGCAGGCGGCGTCGCCGAGGCCGAGGGAGACGGTGATGTCGACCTCGTCCCGCCGCATGGCGGCGACGAGCCGGTCGAGGGTGTCGGCGCCGGGCTCCTCGGGATAGACCTCGGTCTCTCCGAAGGACACGGTCACCAGGCCGGGGTCGATGTCCATGTCGTCGGTGTTCTTGCCGACGGCCATGACGACGCGGCCCCAGTTCGGGTCGGCGCCGTGCACCGCGGTCTTCACCAGGGGCGAGTTGACGACGCTCTTCGCGACGCGCCTGGCCTGCTCCGCGTCCCTGGCCCGGCCGACCGTCACGCGCAGGAGCTTGGTGGCGCCCTCGCCGTCGCGGGCCAGCTGGGTGGTCAGGTCCAGGCACAGGCCGGCCAGCGCTTCGGTGAACTCCGCCTCTTCGACGGGTCCCGCGGCGCCGTTGGCGATCAGGGTCACGGTGTCCGAGGTGGAGGTGTCGGTGTCCACGCTCAGACAGTGGAAGCTCTTGTCCACGGCGGCGCGGAGAGCGGCGTCCGACTGGGCCGGGGACAGCTCCGCGTCGGTGAAGACGTAGGCGAGCATGGTGGCCATGTCGGGCTCCAGCATGCCGACGCCCTTGGCGACGCCGACGACGCGGGCGCGGCCCACGGTCCGCACGGCCGTCTTGGGCCGGGTGTCGGTGGTCATCATCGCGCGGGCCACGTCGAGGGGCCCGGCGTCGAACGCCGAGGGGCCGCGCCGCGCGGCACCGTCCAGATGTGTGCGGAGCGCTTCCATCGGCAGCGGGCGCCCGATCACGCCCGTCGAGCCGAGCAGCACCTCGTCCTCCGGTATGCCGAGGATCCCGGCGATGCGGTGTACGACCTCGGCGGCGTTCTCCTCGCCCTGGCGCCCCGTGGCGACGTTGGCGTTCTGCGCCAGCGTGCCCAGCGCCCTGACGCGCTGCCCGGCGGCGTTGACGCGGCCGAGCCGCACGGCGGGGCCCGCGAAGCGGCTCCGGGTGAACATCGCGGCGCTGACGGCGGGCCTGTCCGACGCCACTACCGAGACATCGTCCCCCTGGTCGCGCAGCCCCGCGTGCCCGGTGTAGGCGCGGAAGCCCTCCGGCCAGGTCAGTGGGGGTTCGTCGGGCAATGCTGCATGAGTATGTGACATGTGGAATAGATTTACAGCGGAGCTCGTGACGTGTCCACTCTTTTCCGTGTGACCGGGCCAGACCGGGCCGGGAGAGGGGGGAGTGGACGGCACAGTAATGAACGGGCGTCACAGGGGCACCGTGCTGGTAGGAAACGGCCGGGGTACCGCAGGGCACCGGCGCGCGGAGCGGATGCGGAGGACGCGAGGCAGATGGGTGTGAAGAACGAGAGGGAAGCCACGGCAGGGGAGCAGCACGGCGCGTACGGCGTCGGCGGGCCGCTGTCCGGATGCGTCGCGCTGGTGACGGGCGCCTCCAGCGGCATCGGAGCCGCCACGGCCTCCGCGCTCGCCCGCCAGGGGGCCACCCTGGCGCTGGCGGCGCGGCGCACGGACCGGCTTGAGGAGCTGACCGGTGTGCTCAGCGGCCAGGGCGCCACGGCCGTGCCGCTCACCGCTGATCTGCGCGACGCCGGGCAGGCGAGCGGGGCCGTCGAGGAGACCGTGGAGCGCCTGGGGCGGCTCGACGTGCTGGTGAACAACGCGGGTTACGGGGCGCGCAGCGCCGTGGAGGAGAGCGACCCGGAGGACTGGGACAGGATGGTCGACCTCAACCTCAAGGCCGTGCTGGCCACGTCGCAGGCCGCCCTTCCCCATCTGCTCGGCGCCGTCGCCGAGGGCCCGCGCGGGGTCGCCGACCTCGTGACCGTCAGCTCGGTCGCTGGCCGCGTGCCACGCAAGAACAACAGCGTGTACTCGGCGACGAAGCACGCGGTCGGCGCGTTCAGCGAGGCGCTGCGGCAGGAGGTGACGACGCGCGGGGTGCGGGTCGGCCTCGTCGAACCGGGCATGACGCAGACCGAGATGACCATGGGAGCCGCCTCCTCGGCGTCGGCCGCGCGCGGCATGCCGGAGGAGGCATGGCTGAGGGCCGACGACATCGCGCGTGCCGTCCTCTTCATGGTCACCCAGCCCGCGCACGCGGCGGTCAACGAGATCATGGTGCGCCCGACGGCCCAGGAGCACTGACCGCCGCCCCCCGCCGGAGCGCCGGGCCGCTGTCCGAGCGGCCCGGCGTCCCGTGTGCTTCCGGCCCCGTCGCGGGTCAGCGGCTGCTGTGGGAGGGCGTGCGGCGGTCCCCGTCGGCGTGCGGGGGAGCGGCCGGGGCGCCATCGGCCGGTGCGGCACCGGAGCCCCTCGCCGCGTTCCCGTCCCCGCCCTCCGGGGCGTTCCCGGCCTCGTGTCCCTCGGGTCCCTCGCGTTCGGGTTCCCGCAGCGCTCCGTTCGCCCCGTTCGCGCCGTCCGTACGGCGGACCGACACCGGGCAGACCATGCGGCGCCCGTACCCCACCTTCCGCTCGGGTCCGGTGAGGCGGAGCGCGAGCCGCCGGCGGACGTCGGCGCTGGAAGCCGCGAGCCGCAGTTCCAGCGCGCCGGGCTCGACGACGCGGTGGCCCTCGCGCACCGTGTACGAGGCGAGGTCGGGGTGGAAGGCGAAGCGCACCTCGGCGGACTCGCCGGGCGCGAGCGGCACGCGCGCGTAGCCGACGAGCCGCTGCACGGGGCGGGCTGTGCGGGCCACCGGGTCGTGCAGATAGAGCTGCACGACCTCGGTGCCCGCGCGCTCGCCCGTGTTCGTGACGGTGAGCCGCACCGTCGCCTCCTCGTCCGTGCCCAGCGGCACTTCGCCGCCCGCGCCGTCCCGTGCGCGCCCGCTCTCGCTCTCGCCCTCGCCGCCGTCCGTTTCCGGCGTGACGACGGCCGCGTCCCGCCAGTGGAAGTCGGTGTAGGACAGGCCGTGCCCGAACGGGTAGAGCGGGGTCGGGTCGAGCGAGCTGGCCTCGCCCCGGTGGCCGAGCGGCGGAGCGAGGTACGTCCACGGCTGCCCACCGGGCCCGTACGGCACGCTGACGGGCAGCCTGCCCGACGGGTTCACGCGCCCCGACAGCACACCGGCCAGCGCGGGGCCGCCCTCCTCGCCGGGGAAGAACGCCTGCACGATGGCGGCGGCACCACGGCCCGCGCCGCGCCCCGCGCCCTGCCCCGTAGCCGCCGCGTACCGGCCCAGCGCGTAGGGACGGCCCGACAGCACGACGAGCGCCAGCGGCGTACCGGTGGCGAGCAGCGCCTCCACCAACGTGCCCTGTTGGCCCGGCAGTTCGAGGTCGGATGCGTCGCAGCCCTCGCCCGAGGTGCCCCGCCCGAAGAGCCCGGAGCGGTCCCCGACGACGGCCACGCACACCTCGGCCTCCCTGGCCAGCGCGACCGCATCGGCGAGCTGCCCCGCGCCGGTGTCCGCGTCCGGGCCTGGCGCGGCGGAGCCGTCGCCCGTCGCGGGACCAGGCGGCGGGCAGCCCGGTGCGTGGGTGATCTCCGCGTCCGGCAGCGCGTCCCGCAGGGCGGCGAGCAGCGTCGGGATCTCCACGCCCAGCGGCAGCCCGGGGTGCTCGACGCCGACGTGACGGGGGAAGGTGTAGCAGCCGAGCATCGCGGCGGGGTCGTCGGCCTGGGGCCCGATGACGGCGATCCGGCTGCCGGGGCGCGCGGTCAGCGGCAGCACACCGCCGTCGTCGGCGAGCAGCACCACGGACTCCTCGGCCAACTGCCGTGCCACGCCCCGCATCTCCGCCGGATCCAGGTCCAGGTCCAGGTCGACATCTGCGTCCGCGTCCACGTCGGGACCGGAGTCGGCACCGGCCCCGGATGCGGCCCCGGGGCGCGGGTCCCACCCCGGATCGAGCATGCCCAGCGCGCACTTCTGGCCGAGCACCCGCGCCAGCGCGCGGTCCACCAGGGCCTCCGCCACCTCGCCCGCGCGCACCGCCTCCCGCAGCGGTTCCCCGTAGCAGCGCACGGCGGGCAGTTCCACGTCCACGCCCGCCGACAGCGCGAGCGCGGCGGCCTCGCGGGGCGATCCGGCCACCCCGTGGGCGAGTTCGAGGAAGGAGACGCCGAAGTAGTCGGCCACGACCGTGCCGGTGAAGCCCCACTCCTCGCGCAGCAGCCCCGTCAGCAGCGAGGGGTCGGCCGCGGCGGGGACGCCGTCGATGTCGTTGTAGGCGTGCATCACGGAGCGGGCGCCGCCGTCGCGCAGGGCGAGTTCGAAGGGCGGCAGCACCACGTCGGCCAGCTCGCGCGGGCCCGCCGCGACGGGCGCGTGGTTACGGGCGCCGCGCGAGCCCGCGTACCCCGCGAAGTGCTTGAGCGTCGCGATGATGCCGCTGTCCTCCAGGCCCCGCACATACGCGGTGCCGACGGTCGCCACCAGGTACGGATCCTCGCCGATGGCCTCCTCCGTACGGCCCCAGCGGGGGTCGCGCACCACGTCCAGCACCGGCGAGAGCCCCTGGTGGACACCGGCCGCGCGCATCGAGGCGCCGATCAGCCCGGCGGCCCGGCCCACGAGCGCGGGGTCGAAGGAGGCACCCCAGGCGAGTGGGGTGGGGAAGATGGCCGCGCCCCAGGTGGCGAAGCCCGTGAGGCACTCCTCGTGGGCGATCGCCGGAATGCCGAAGCGGTTCCCGTCCATGACCCGGGCCTGGGTGGCGGCCAGCGCGCGCACACCCTCGGCCGCCGTCAGGGGCGCGGTGCCGAACGGGCGCGTCAACTGCCCCAGCCCGTGCGGGAGCAGCGCGTCGAGCCCGCCGTGCGGGGAGGCGGCCGTCACCTCGTGCTGGAGCGGCGCGACGTCCTCGCCCTCCGCGTCGGCGCCCGGCCACACGCTGGAGAGCTGGGCGAGCTTCTCCTCCAGCGTCATCCGGGAGATCAGGTCGCGGACGCGGTCGGCCGCGGGCTGCGAGATGTCCCGCCAGGGGCCGTCGGTCTCGTGGTGCATGGGACTCCTGTCCGGCTGGTTTCGCGCGGTTTTCCCGCTCTTCCCGTTCATTTGCCGCCGACGCCCATCAGGCCGCTGACGAGCTGGCGGCGGGCGAAGAGGTAGACGGTGAAGAGGGGCACGATGGAGAGGACGACGGCGGCGAGCAGTGCCGGGATGTCCACCCGGAACTGGCCGACGAAGTCGTACAGGCCGAGGGTCAGCACGCGGGTGCCGGGCGACTGGGTGAGGATGAGGGGGAAGAGGAAGTTGTTCCACGCCTGGAGCGCCGCGTAGACGCCGACGGTGGAGATCCCGGACCGGCACAGCGGCACGACCAGCTGCCACAGGATCCGGGCGGGACCCGCGCCGTCCAGGGCCATCGACTCGTACATCTCCTCGTCGATGTCGCGCATCGTGCCCGTCAGGACGAGGACGCTCACCGGCAGCGAGAACGCGGCGGTGGGCAGGATGACGGCGAGCAGGCTGTCGTACAGGTGCAGTTGGGTGATGACCAGATACACGGGCACGATCACGGCCTGTGCGGGGATCGCGAGGCCGAGCAGGAAGACCTGGAAGATCCGCCGGGAGAAGCGGCTCCTGTTGCGCACCACGGTGTAGCCCACCGTCACCGCGAGCACGAGGACGATCGCGACGGAGGCGGCGGTGACGACGGCGGTGTTGGCGAGGTAGCGGAGGAAGTCGCTGCCGAGGACGCGCTCGTAGTTGTCGAGCGTGGGGTCGCCCGGCAGGGAGAGGGGGCCGTTGTCGAGGTAGTCGTCGCGGCTGCGGAAGGTGGAGCCGACGAGCGCGTACAGCGGCAGCCCGACGATCCCCAGCCACAGCAGCGCGCCGATGCCCGCCGGGATGTTGGGACGGCTCCGGCGAGCGCTTCGGCGTCGGCCGCCGCGCGTGCCGGGCGGGCCACCGGAGACCGGCGGCCGGGCGTCCTCCGTACGGGCGGCGCGGTGCAGCACGTCGGTCACATCCCCTCCCGGGTGCTGCGCATGGCGCCGAAGCCGGTCAGCCGCACGAGGAGCAGCGAGACGCCGGTGGCGACCACGACCAGGGTCGTGGCGACGGCGCTGGCGTAGCCCATCTTGAAGGCGTCGAAGCCGGTCTTGTACATGAGGTAGGGCACGATCGTGGTGTCCGTTCCGGGGCCGCCCTGGGTGAGGATGAGCACCGTGTCGAAGAACGTCAGCGCACCGACCACCATCAGGACGGACGAGGTGATCACGGTGTTGCGCAACTGGGGCAGTGTGATGTGGAAGAACTGCCGCACGGTGCCCGCTCCGTCGATGCGCGCCGCGTCGTAGAGGGACGCGGGGATCTGGCGGGTGCCGCCCTGGTAGAGCAGCGTGTGGAACGGGATGAACTGCCAGGACGCGACGAAGAGCACCGCGGCGAAGGCGCCCTGAGGGTCGCCCAGCAGATCGCCGTCGGCGAAGCCGATCCAGGGCCCGATGTCCCCGATGATCCCGAAGTTGGGGTCCAGCAGCGACTTCCACAGCAGGGCCAGCGCGACGGAGGAGGCGAGCAGCGGCAGGAAGAAGATGGCGCTCAGCACGGCGCGGGCCCGCTGCCGCCCCGCCGCCCAGACGCCGAGCAGCAGGGCCAGCGGCGTCTGGACGAGCCAGGAGAGCGCGGTCAGCAGCAGGCTGAGCCAGACGGCCTGACGCATCGTCGGGTCGTTCCACAGCCGGGACCAGTTGGCGCCCCCGCTCCAGGAGGGCGTGCCGATCCCGTCCCAGGAGGTGAGGGAGAGCAGGGCCACCAGGCCCATCGGCAGCATGGCGAACAGGGTGAAGAAGACCAGCCCCGGCAGCGCCCACAGGGTGCCGGGGCGCCCCGCGCCACCGGGGTGCGCCATGACACCGGAAAGCGGCATCACAGGCCCTTCATGGCGGTGACGAACTCCCGCGCCGTGGACTGGCCGTTGAAGAGCTTCTGGATCTGGGTGAGCATCGCGCTGGACTGCTCGGCCGGGAGCGCCTGGTCCCAGGAGAGGGTGAAGTGCGGTGCCTGGTCGACCATGTCGTACTGGAACTGCGCGTACCCCGGGTTCTCGTGGGCGCCGAGCCGGGAACCCGCGTCCCGGGTGGTCGGGACGTCGCCGTTGGCGATGAGGTCGTCGGCGTACTTGTCCTCGGCCGCCATCTTGACGAAGTCGAGCGCGGCCTCGCGCTCCTCGGCCTTCTTGTTGACGGACCAGTAGTTGGTGGGGTTGCCGACGACGTTCTTCGGGTCGCCCTCTCCGTCGGGGTAGGCGGGGAAGGCGGTCCAGCCGAGCCCGGACTTGGCGAACTCGGGCTGGTTCGCCTTCTGGTTGGCGTACTCCCAGCTCCCCATGAGGTGCATGGCGGCGCGGTCCTTGGCGAAGAGGGTGGAGGCGCCGTCGGCGGTGTAGTTGACGGAGGAGAAGTTCTTGCCGAACGCGCCCCGGTCGACGAGGTCCTCGATGGTCTGCGCGGTCTTGAGCACCGCCGGGTCGCCCCAGCCGCTCATGTCCCCGTCCTGGATCTTCTGGAAGACCTCGGGCCCTCCGATGCGGTCGAGGAGGTACTCCACCCACATCAGCTCGGGCCAGGCTTCCGAGCCGGCGAGAGCGAACGGGGTCACGCCCTCCTTCTTGAAGGTCCCGATGAGGGAGAGCAGGTCGTCCCAGGAGCGGGGCGGTTCGGCGTCGGCCTTCTTGAAGACGTCCTTGTTGTAGAAGAGCATCACGGGCTGCATGCCGCGCATCGGCACGCCGTAGAGCTTCTTGTTCACCTTGCCCGCGTCGAGGATCGGCTGGAGGAAGGCGTCCTTGAGGTCGGCGTCCTTGGCCAGTTCGGGGCCGAGATCGACGAGCATGTCCTTGTCGACGAAGCTGGCGATGCTGCCGCCGCCCCAGTTGAAGAACACGTCGGGGGCGTTCGGGGTGCCCATGGCGGTACGCAGCTTGTCCTGGTAGTTGTCGCCGGGCACCTTGGTCAGTTCGGCCTTGACGTCGGAGTGCTTGTTGAAGCGCTTGACGACTTCCTCCTGCACCTTGGCCGAGGCGTCCCCGTAGACCCAGACGTCGAGCTTCCCCTCGCCGCCAGCGCCCGCGGGACCGCTGCTGCCGCAGCCCGCCAGGGCCGAGGCGCTGAGAAGCGCCGCCGTGAGCACGGAGAGGCCCCGTCCGCGCCGTCGAGACAGATTGGTCCGCATGCCAGCACACCTTCCGGAAGAATCCCGAGAATTCTCGGTCGATGCCGCTGGAAGTTACGGAGAGGCGCGGGAGTTGTCAACGCTTAGGACGTGATCGGGCCGCGCGGGGTGCGGGAAGGCGCGTGGGATCGCGTGTGACGCGCGCGGCCGACGGGGGTGCGACGCACGTCCGGGCACGACGTGCGTCGGGACGCGCAGGGGTTCGTGGGGGTGCGTGAGGGCATGCCGACGGGAGGGGGCGCCAGGGCCCCCTCCCGTCCGGTACGGGGTCGGTACGGGGTCAGCCCGCGGGCGGCGCCGAGCTGGCCCGTACGATCAGTTCCGTCGCCAACTCGACCCGGGGGGAGTCCAGTTCCTCCTCGCGGGCCAGCCGCAGCACCGTGCGCGCCGCCACCTTGCCCATCTCCGCGAGCGGCTGACGCACCGTCGTCAGCGGCGGGGACGCCCAGCGCATCTCCGGCAGGTCGTCGAACCCCACGACGCTGACGTCGTCCGGCACCCGCAGCCCGCGGCGGCGCAGCGCCTCGATCGCGCCCATGGCCATCTGGTCGCTGGACGCGAAGATCGCGGTGGGCGGGTCGGCCAGGTCCATCAGCTTCTGGCACCCCGTGAACCCGGACTCGTGGTAGAAGTCGCCGCGCACCACGAGCGCGTCGTCCGCGCTGATCCCGGCCGACTCCAGCGCCGTGCGGTAGCCGTCGGCGCGTGCCCTGCTGCACAGCAGCCGCTGCGGCCCGGCGACGAGCCCGATGCGCCGGTGCCCGAGACCCAGCAGATGCTCCGTCGCGGCGAGGCCGCCCGCCCAGTTGCTGGCCCCGACCGTCGGCGCGTCCAGCGAGGGCGAACCCGCCGGGTCCACGACCACGATGGGCACCTCCAGGCGCCGCAACTCCCGCTGGTGCGGGGGCTCCAGGGACGACGTCACCAGGATGACCCCGTCGGAGGCCCGGTCCCGCAGGTTCTCCAGCCACTGCCGCGTGGCACCGGCGCGGCCGTGCGTCGCGGAGACCACCGTGCCCATCCCTGACGCGTGCGCGACCTCCTCCACGCCGCGGATGATCTCCACGGCCCAGGGGCTGTCGAGATCGCTGAAGACCAGGTCGAGGAGTCCGGCCCGCTCGCGCGCCGCCGGTGCGCGGCGCCGGTACCCGTGCAGCCGCAGCAGGTCCTCGACCCGCGCACGGGTCTCGGGCGCCACGTCGGAGCGGCCGTTGACCACGCGCGAGACCGTGGGCACCGAGACCCCGGCCTCCTGCGCGATCGCGCTGATCGTGACCTTGGGCCGCGACTGTCCGGTCTCCTCGACCGCCATGGAACCTCCTCGCACCGCACGCCGACACTCGTCGACGGGCTTCCCTGCCGCCCCTGCCTTGCCATTTCCGGCGCACCCTCCGATAGCTTGCGGCAGTGTTCCGGAACATCCGGTGCCAAGTGAAGCAGAGAGGGAGCAGCACGAATCTACTGCGCGCCGGGTACGGGCCGCCGCGACGGCTCCCCGGCCCGGGCGCCTGGCTGTGCGGAGGCGTCGGCCGGTGACCGCAGGACCCGGGCCGCGCAGGCCGCGACGACGCAGAAGGCGACGGGCAGGAGAAAGGTGAGGTTGAGCGGGACGAGGTGGGTGAGCGGGCCGATGACGGTGGGGCCCGCGAGCATGCCGAGGTAGCCGAGCCCCGCGACGCGGGAGACGTTGACGCCCGCGGCCTGCGGGTCGGCGTGGCCCGCCGCGCTGAACAACTGCGGGACGCACCCCGAGAGGCCGACGCCGAACACCGTCCAGCCCACCAGGGCCAGCGGAATCCACGGGGTGAGTGCGGCGGCGGTGAGGCCCAGCGCGGCGAGGGCCGCGCCGTAGCGGACGATCGCGACGGGGCCCCAGCGCGCGGCCACCCGGTCGGTGAGCAGACGGCCGACGGTCATCGCGGTGGCGAAGGCGCCGTAGGCGAGCGCGGCGGTGGCGGGCGGCGCGGCCAGGACGTCGCGCATGGCCAGCACGCTCCAGTCGTTGGCGACGCCCTCGCAGAGCATGAGCATCAGCGCGAGCACGGCCAGCGCCCAGATGCGTCCGGGTGTGCGACGCCGGGCCACCGCCGCCTCGGGTGTCCCCTCGGCCGTCCGGGACGCCCCCTCGCCCGTGGACGCGGCGGCGTCCCGCGCGCGGCGTCCGGCCGGTCGCAGCAGCGCGGGCGCGGCGAGCCCGGCGACGAGCACGCCGAGGACGCTCACCAGCCCCAGGGCCGTCGCCGCGCTCCAGCCCCAGGTGAGCGTGCGGGCGCCGACCAGGGCCGCGAGCACGCCGCCGACCGAGAACACGGCGTGGAACGCGGACATGACGGGCCGTCCGTAGCCGCGCTCGACCTCGACGGCATGGGTGTTCATGCTGACGTCGAGGCAGCCGTTGCCGAAGCCGAGCACCAGCAGCGCCGCGCCCAGTGACCAGGGCCCGGCGGCCAGGCCGGGCAGCACGAGCGCCGCCGCGCACAGCGCCGCGCCGAGCGGGACGGTCTTGCGCGCGCCGAAGCGGTCGGTGAGCGGCCCGGCCAGCCGCATGCCTGCGAAGGCGCCGCCGCCGAGCAGCAACAGCAGCCAGCCCAGCACCGCGTGACTGATTCCGGCGCGGTGTTCGACGATGGGGATGTGGACGATCCACATCCCCATCACGAAGCCGTTGAGGGCGAAGTAGATGAACGTGGCCAGCCGGGCGGCCCGCAGCGATCTTTCCATGACCGCGAACCTAGCGAACAGATGATGTGTTCGTAAGATGGCATTACGCGCAGATGTGGTGTTCAATCGCGTCCATGTCGAGCACCGACCGTCTGAGAACGATCACGGAAGCCGTCCGCGAGGCCGGGGAACTGAGCGTCGCGGAACTCGCCGTGCGCACCAGCGCCTCGGAGATGACGATTCGCAGGGACCTCGAAACGCTGGCGGGGCAGGGCATGCTGGAGCGCTACCGGGGCGGTGCCAGAAGCCTGCTGCTGCGCGGCGAGGAGCCGCCGTTCGCGTTGCGCGCGGGGGAGAGCGGAGAGGCGAAACGGCGCATCGCCGCCGAGGTCGCGGAGCTGCTCGCGGACGGCGAGTCCGTCGTCCTGGACAGCGGGACCACTTGTCTGGAGGTCGCGCGCCTGCTGGTCCACCGGCGGCTGACGGTGATGCCGCTGTCCCTCCACGCGGTCAACGCGCTCACGGGGGCCGCCCGGCTGAAGCTCGTGCTGCCCGGTGGTGAGCCGCGCCCCGGCGAACTCGCGCTGACCGGCCCGCTGACCGAGTCGTCGCTGGCCGCGCTCCGCTTCGACACGGCCGTCATCGGCTGCTGCGGCCTGAGCGCGGACGACGGGCTCACCGCCTACGACCTGGCCGACGCCGCCGTCAAGCGTGCCGCGATCGCCTCGTCCCGCCGCGTGATCGCCGTCGCCGACGCGGGGAAGTTCTCCCGCACGGCACTCGCCCACGTCGTGCCTGTCACCGCGCTCGACGCGGTGGTGACGGAGGAGTCGGCCCCCGAAGACGCCACCGGCGCGCTGACGGCGGCGGGCGTGACGGTGCGGATGGCGGTGTGACGGTGTGACGGCGCGCAGCGTGTGATGCTGCGCAGCGTGTGACGGTGCGGGCGCCGCGTCCCGCGCACGACGCCACCGCGTCGGACGGGAGCGAGGGCAACCGTGCCGGGTCGGGGACAATGGAGGCTTGTCCCGCGCGCGGCCCGAGGCCGCGCCCCCTCGCGGCAGGAGCGCACGCACGGTGTCCCAGAAGTCCCCCGCCCCCTCGGGCCCCGCCCCCTCGGGTGGCGCAGACCGTTCCGCCCTCCAGGCGGACTGCGCGAACTGTTTCGGCCTGTGCTGTGTCGCGCTGCCCTTCGCCGCCTCAGCCGACTTCGCCGTCGACAAGAAGGCCGGACAGCCCTGCGGGAACCTGCGCGAGGACTTCCGCTGCGGCATCCACGCACGGCTGCGCGAGGACGGCTTCCCCGGCTGCACCGTCTTCGACTGCTTCGGCGCTGGCCAGAAGGTCTCCCTGACCACCTTCGGCGGGCAGGACTGGCGGCAGGCACCGGACACGGCGCGGCAGATGTTCGACGTGTTCCCCGTCATGCGCCAGCTCCACGAACTGCTCTGGTACGTGACCGAGGCGCTGGCACTCGCCGCGGCGCGCCCGCTGCACGGCGAGCTGCGCGAGGCGCTGGAGAACACCGAGCGGCTCACCCTCGCCGACGCGGCGACCCTCGCGGACACGGACGTCCCGGCCGCCCGCGAGGAGGTCAACGCGCTGCTGCTGCGCGTCAGCGAGCTGGCGCGGGCCGGTGTCCCGGGCCGCAAGAAGAACCGCAGGGGCGCCGATCTCGTCGGCGCCCGGCTCAGGGGCGCCGACCTGCGGGGTGCCAATCTGCGCGGGGCACTCCTCATCGCGGCCGATCTCCAGGGCGCGGACCTGCGCGGCGCCGATCTCATCGGCGCGGACTTCCGGGACGCCGATCTGCGCGGCGCCGACCTCACCGGGAGCATCTTCCTCACCCAGGCCCAGCTGAACGCGGCCAAGGGCGACGCGGCGACCGTCCTGCCCCGGGACCTCGCCCGCCCCGCGCACTGGTAAGGCCCCCTAAGGGATGGCCGAGGGGCTGACTCGGGGTGGTCGGCCGGAGTACGCCCGGTGAACGTACGAGCGGTGCCGGGTCAAGTTCGCTCAAACGATCAGCAAGGGGGGTTCCCAGGGCCCCACATGATCCGTAAGGGTCGGATCATGGACGACCGCACCACCCACGCCCACGCCCACGCGCCCGCCACCACCGCACCCGCCCGTTTCCCCGCGCAGCGCAACACCGAGAGCTGGACGTTCCTGACCGAAGCCGTGCGGGACTTCCGTACCACCGGGGCGATAGCCCCCAGCAGCCGCCGTCTGGCGGGGCTGCTCACCGACGGGCTGCGGGAGCGGACCGGCCGCCCGCTGACCGTGCTGGAGGCGGGCGCGGGCACCGGTTCGGTGACCCGCACCCTCATTCCGCTCCTCGGCCGCGAGTGTCACCTGGACATCGTGGAGGCCAACGAGCGCTTCGCCGCCCGCTTGCGGCACCTCGTGCACGGTCACCCCCATCTGTCGGACCGGCCGGGCGGGGCAGGGCGGGTGCGTGTCCACCCCACCCTCGTCGAGGAGCTGGACACGGGACGGCGCTACGACGTGATCGTCTCCGGGCTGCCGTTCGCCAACCTGGAGCCGGACCAGGTCGAGACGATCATGGACCGCTATCTGGAACTGCTGCGCCCCGGCGGGACCCTCGCCTACTTCGCCTACCTCGGTACCGGAGCCGCCCGTACACTGCTGGCGCCGCGCTCCGAGGCCGCCCGGCACCGCGAGGTGGAGTCCGTCCTGGAGCGCTACCAGCGGCGCTACGCCACCGGCTGCTGGAAGGTGTGGGGGAATCTGCCCCCGGCCAAGGTCTGGCAGCTCAGCTCCCCGAGTACCCCCGCGGCGCCCGCACCGGCCGCCGCCGCGGCCGTCTGAGGGAAGCCCGGTGGTGGGACCCGCATCAGGGGTCGGCATCAGGGAGAACCGGGGGTTTCCCCCATGGCAGCGCCCGCGCGGCCTGCCGTAACCTCGTCGCGACTGGTCAGGGAAGCGCCTGTGACCAGCGCATTCTCGACGTGACGGGGGAACTCATGAACCGGCGGCTCCGCATTCTCACGGCCTTCGCGGCGGTCGGTATCGGTGCGGGCGCGCTGAGCGCCTGCGCTCTGGGGCCCGCCTCGACCGCGGAGGACGATGCCTCGGTCACCGAGAAGATCACGTCGGTGCGTCTCGACAACAGCTCCGGCGGGGTCGAGCTGCGGGGCGAGCGGGGCAGGGATGACGCGTCGGTGCACCGCAGGATCGAGTACCAGGGGGACAGGCCCGAGGGCGCCTCGCACCGCGTCGAGGACGGCGTTCTCGTCCTCGGCGGCTGCGGCGACGACTGCTCGGTCACCTACACCGTCGAGCTGCCCGCCGGTCTCCCGGTGTCGGGCAAGGCCTCCTCGGGCGAGGTCACCCTCTCCCGGGTCGGCGCGGTGGACGTGGCCACGGACTCGGGCGGCATCGAGCTGGACGGGGTCGCGGGCGCGGTCGAGGCGCGGACGAGCAACGGCCGCATCGAGGGGCGCGGTCTGCGGGGCGGGCACGTCAGGGCCGAGACCAGCAACGGGGGCATCGATCTCGCCCCGGCGAAGGCGCAGGACGTCACAGCGAAGACGTCCAACGGCGCCATCGAGCTGACCGTCCCCGCCGGTGCCTACGAGGTGTCCTCGCGGACCAGCAACGGCGAGAAGGACATCGGCATACGGGACGAGCGGGGCGCCCCGCACCGTCTCGACCTGGTGACCAGTAACGGGGACATCACCGTCGGGACCTCCTGAGAACCGCGGCCCGCGGCCCCCGCTCCCGGCGGGCCGCGGCATTCGCGCACCACTCGCGCACCGTTCACGCACCACTTGCGCGGCGCTGCCACGGCGCATAAGTTACCGCTTAGTAATCCGTACGGAAGCCCGCTCGCCGACGTCGGGAAGCGGTACCCACGCGCCACGGCCGTGCCCCGCCCGACCCGGCTCCGCCCGAGTCCGAGGGAGCCACCAGCCACCATGCCCGCACTCGACCGCCATGACGACGTCTTCGTCCTCGACATCGGCGACAGCGAGAACCGCTTCCACCCGGACTGGATCGCCTCCGTCAACGCCGCGCTCGACGAGGTGGAGAACGCCGAGGGCCCCCGGGCCCTGGTGACCGCGGCCACGGGGAAGTTCTTCTCCAACGGCCTGGACCTGGACTGGCTGTTCGCCCACGCGGACCAGCACCAGGACTACGCCGTCTCCGTCCAGGAGCTGCTCGCGCGGGTGCTGGCGCTGCCCGTCATCACCGTGGCCGCACTCCAGGGGCACACGTTCGCCGCTGGCGCGATGTTCTCGCTGGCCCACGACTTCCGCGTCATGCGTGCCGACCGCGGCTACTGGTGCCTCCCCGAGGCCGACATCAACATCCCCTTCACCCCCGGCATGTCCGCGCTGATCCAGGCCCGGCTCTCGCCGCAGACCGCGCACACCGCCATGACCACGGCGCGGCGCTACGGAGGCCACGAAGCGCTCGCCGCCGCCGTCGTCGACCACGCCGTGGACGAGGACGCCGTGCGCGCGACCGCGGTGGAGATCGCGGGGTCGCTGACGAGCAAGGCGGGGCCCACCCTCGGCACCATCAAGGCCCGCATGTACGCACCGGCCCTGGCCGCGCTGCGGGACAAGGACAACCCCCTCGGCTGAGGCCGGTGAGGCCGGCGAGGCAGGTGAGACCGGCGCCGGGCCGGGTGACAGGACCGTCCGGGGTCGCCTCCGCACACGGCGGCCCCGGCACCCCCTTGCCCGGGTTACCCGCGCGCGCCGCGCCCCGCAGCGGTGGCCGGAGCCGATGCCGAGGCCGGGGCGCACAGTTCGGTGAACAGCCGCTCCCACCGCGGATGCACGGCCTCGGGCGCGTACGCGCGCGCGGTCTGGAGCGCGGCGGCCCCCATGTCGGCGCGCAGCCCCTCGTCGTTCATGAGCTGGCCCATGGCCTCGGCCAGCGCCTCGATGTCCTCGGGCGGGACCAGCAGCCCCTCCTTGCCGTCGGTGATGACCTCGGCAGGACCGGTGGGGCAGTCGTAGGCGACGACGGGGAGGGCGAGGGACATGGCCTCGATCATGACCATGGGGAGCCCTTCGAAGCGGCTGCTCAGCACATAGAAGGACGCCTTCGACAGCTCCGCGTCCAGCGTGGTCGAGTGGCCCATGAGGAAGACGTGGTTGTAGAGGTGGTGCTCGTTGATGAGAGCACGCAGCTCCTCCTGCTTCTCTCCGGTGCCGAAGATGCGCAGCTCCCAGTCGGGGTACGCCTCCGCCGCCTTGCCGAAGGCGGGGATCAGCAGGTCGAAGCCCTTCTGCGCGAAGAGCCGCCCGGCCGCCGCGGCCACATGCGACGCGTAGGTGGTGTGCTGCCGGGCCTCCGTGTGAACGGCGTTGGGGATGCGCACGATCCGCGCGCCGGGCAGGAGCCTCTCGTAGTCCTCCTGATCGCTCCGGGTGAGGACGGCGATGGCGTGGAAGCGACGGTAGTAGCGCGCGATGGCAGCGCGTACGTCGGACCGGTGCACGCTCAGGTTCATGTGCTCCTGGGCGACGAGGGTGACGCCCTCGGGCGCGAAGCGCGCGGTGAGGATGTTCAGCCCCGGCCGGGTGGGGACGAGGATGCCGTCGCGCAGGCCCTTCAGATAGCGGATCACCTCCCGCTCGACGTACCGGTCGAAGTAGCGGATCCCGAACTCGCCGTGCGGCACATAGCGTGCGGCACGGCTCGCCAGCCGCTCGGAGCGCCGCGTACCGGGGCGCCGTGTACCGGAGTTGCGGGACGGGCCGCCAGGTTCCGGCGTCCGCTCCCGGTCACCGTTCTTCCTGTCGTCGACGAGCGTGGTGATCGTCACGCGCGGGTCGAGCGGGAAGCGCGGGGTCGTGCCGCGCCGCAGGACGCTGACGATCTCCACGTCGTGTCCCGCCGCGGCCATCGAACCGGCCTGGTTGAAGACCGTGCGGATGGTGCCGCCGGTGCCGTAGGCGTGCAGCAGCAGGTAACGGATCTTCATGAGGGGCGTGGCACCTCGCTGTCCGAGGCGGAGGCAGCGGCAGAGCCGACGGCAGTGGCGGCGGCATCGGCGGCGGGGGCGCACTCGATCGAGAGGTTGTTCTTGACGGTGTAGTACGGGCGCACCAGCGCCGCCCCGGCGCGCTTCCCGGCGGTCTGCGCCGGAAAGACCATGACCTTCTTCTTGTTCTCGATGTCGTCGAGGTGCCGCCCGAGCCGCAGCCGTGCCTCGCCGTCCTCGGTCTTCGTCGTGAGGTGGACGTCCCACTCGGCGGGTAAGGGCGGCCGGGGGCCCTCGGTCAGCAGGTCGGCGACGGGGAAGTCCACGTCGAAGTGCGTGCCGTCCAGCGTGACGTCGTAGGACAGCCGGTTCTCCTCGTGCCCCCTGGGGGTGAGGACCAGCCGCCACGGGGTGTCCGCCGAGGAGCCCGAGGAGTCCGGCGCGCCCTGTGTGCCGCCCCGCCAGCCGTGGAGGGCGCCGACCAGGCGGATGCGGCCCTCGCGCGGCCACACCTGCGAGATCTCGGCGTGCGCCTTGCGCTTGGCGCGCGGCTTGGCGCCCTCCTTGCGGCCGGTGTAGCCCCAGGCGGCGCTGATCTCCCGCAGCGGAGCGGGGATCTCCTCGGGGGAGGGCAGCGACCTGCCCTCCTGGACCTTTCCCGCGCGGATCTTCTCCTTCCAGTCGCCGAGTCCTTTGTGCAGCTCGCCCTCGGTCTTGGACCCGTAGTCGAGCATGCCGGGCTCCCAGTCCACGCCGAGATAGGCGCAGATCCCCTGGAGCACCGTGGCGGGGTCCTCGGTCAGGTCCTCGTAACGGACGGTGTGGCCGTCCAGGTTCTTACGGGCCCGCTCGACGGCTCGCATATAGCGGAGCGCGTCGAGCGCGGCCTCCTCGGGGTTCCGCTTCTCGGGGTCGGCCTCGTGCCAGGAGGTGGCGATGGAGGCAGGGTGCCGCAGCAGGAAAAGAAAACGAGCGTCCGGCCAGCAGGCGGCCAGACGTTGGTAGGCGAAGGCGTTGCTGGGGGTCTTCTCCACGAGGATCCGCTTCCCCGAGCGGGTCAGTTCGCGGTGCATCACCCGGTCCCAGAGGAGGTGTTCCAGATCCCCGCGATCGAGGCCGAGGGCTTCCATGGAGCGCTCGGCGAGCTTGGTGCTGTAGCCGACCTCCAGTCGGCGCACGTGGAGTTCGTGCGGGGAGTGGAGCTGGGAGTGGGCGTTGAGAAGCAGTCTGAGCAGGGTGGATCCGGAGCGGACCGGGGAGATCACGAAGACCGGACATCGCAGCAGCCGGTCGGTCTCCGGGTCCTGCGGGGGACGGAAGGCCGTGTGCGGAGAGGCGGGCCGGGCCGCGGCGGCCGCTTCGGAAGCGCTCCCCGCTCCCGTGGCGGCCGTGGCCCCGGCACCGGGCTCGCGCCGCGGGACCCTGCGTATCTGAAAGCCCGTGAGAGAGCCCAGTCCTCTGTTCAGTTGCCTGAGGGGATTCATGCCCGCCGACGCTAGCGGGATTGGATGAGAGCGGCTACGGAAGACTTTGAGATATCCGTTAATGGCGGGGGGTCCGGACGGAGACGTCCAGTGAACGGTTGGACAGTGGCAGCCGCTTCGTCCCGGCCCCCGCCGCCGTGTGGGGCACGGGCCCGGGGTCGGGGCCCCGGGCCGACGTGCGCACCTGGCCGGTCGGACGGCCAGGTGGGGTGGGGGTGGAAGGGGGTCAGTGCCAGGTGCCGCGGGCAGCGGCCACGGTGAAGCCGGGGCCGAAGGCCACGACGAGTCCCTCGGCGCCCGCGGGGGGTGGCGTCTGGTGGGTGCGGCGCAGGATGTCGAGGACGGCGTTGCCGCCCAGGTTGCCGTTCTCCGTCAGGGAGGTGTGGGAGTGGTGGGCGTCCTCGGGCGTGAGCCCGATGCCCCGTGCGGTGTCGTCGATGATGCGGGGGCCTCCGGGGTGGACCACGGCGAACTCGGGTCGCCAGGTGCCCAGCCACTCCTGGAGGTGGGGCAGCGCGTCCGCGGGTGCGGAGACGGCCTTGCGGGACGAGTCGAAGTGCAGGCCGGCGGTGTCCAGCCGTCCCCAGTAGCGGTCCTGCGAGTCGGGGAGGACGAACTCGAAGGTGTCCTCGATGGCGAACCCCGGGCCGAGCGGGGCATCGGTGACCAGGCAGGCTCCGGCGGAGTCGCCGAAGAGCGCCTTGTAGATCATGCTCTCGATGCTGTCCTCGTCGCGGTGGTAGACAGCCGACAGAACCTCGGAGACGACGACGAGGACCTTCGCTCCGGGGTGTGACCGGACATAGTCGGTGGCCCGTATGAGGGACTGGACACCGCCCGCACAGGCCAGGTTGGTCTGGGCGAGGCGTGAGACGCCGGGGCGCAGCCCGAGCCTTTCGATCAACTGGATGTCCAGGTTCGGCACCGCCCACGAGGTGCTGTGGCTGGTGATGACGGCGTCGACCTCGTGCGCGTCGACCCCGTGCGCCTCCAGCGCGTGCCGGGCGGCGTCCTCCGCCATGGCGCAGGCGTCCTCGAAAGCGGTGCGGATGCGTTCCAGCAGCCCCTTGGCGGCCACGGCCTCGGTCAGCGGCCGGGTGAAGAAGCGGCTGGTGACCCCGCAGCCTTCCACGACGCGTAAGGCGACGCGCAGACGCGGGTGGTGGGGGTGGTGATCGCGGATGTCGTCGGAGATCTCGGCCGTGGTGATCTTGTGTGCGGGCAGGACTACAGAAGGTCGGGTGACGTAAGCCGACATGGCCGCTCCAGAAGTTTTGGATGCAACATGACTGAAAAAGTAGAGCAATAGTTAGCGCTTGCCCACCCCATATTTTCTTCCCCCCGGGTCGAGAAGGTCGGTTTACCAGCAGGTTTCCCGTGAATCGACAAGGTGAAGACGACTCCGCGTAACCGGCCAGCGGGTTTGTTTCTGCTTCCGGGTCACATGTGGGCACGTTGATCCGGCCGCCTTTGGTCGACGTCCTTCAGGTGGTCGCCTAAAACCTGTCCCGTGCGGCTCGAGGTGATCTTGAAGGCGTTCTTTCCTGTTTCTTCCGGGGCCCTGTCTGGCCCTTCACATCCGTACTACTGTAATCCGCGATGACGCCTATTGGCCTGGGAGGGGCGCCCTTGACAGTCCAACTGAGATCCAGCAAACATACGGTGGCTGGTACACCCTTCACGTCCGTCCCGTCCGTCACGCTTCCGGCTCCATCGAAGAAATGCGCGGACGCTTCCCTTCCGAGATCCCGACTCGCTGCTGTATACGACCCCGCGGTCATTTCTGGGAACTTCGTAAACGTTCTCGGAACGCGGGGATTATTCATGGAATTCTCAGATTGCTGAGGTTTCCCGAATGGTGACGAGAGGAACGAGCGCCATGCACCGCACAGATCCGACAGCAGCACGGGCGACGGTGGGGAGACCGCGGGGACGGGGCCGCCCACCGGCGCAGCAGGGCACGGTGCGGGCCCGATGTCGTGCCCGCTGTCGTCACGCGCCGGAGTGATCACCATGAACGGGAAGCCTGATCCTTTACGCGACCGCCCGTGCGGTGGCGATCTTGAGTCGAGCTTTCCCCGGGACGGCCGCGCGCTCGGGAGCGGACCGGCCCCGGAGCGGTATCCGGAACGTGAATGTTCCATTCCGCAACGAGGGTACGGGGAGGACGGAGCCGCCGAATTGACGGGCCCGGTTGGAGTCCCCGCAGGCGGCCTTTTCCGTCGCGCGGAGAGAGTCCTTCTCCGTGCGCTCAGGAGGTACGAGAAGAACCTTCAAGGACAACCGCGCGATGTCGCCGGACGAGCGATGCCGGGCGGATATCGGCACGCCCTCACGTCAGGCGAAGGAGGGGAATGCGGAGGAGAAGCCGGAGGGAAAAGGCTCTCCGTGTTCCCCGCGCCGAGGGTGAAGTCGACCGGCCCACCACGACTCCGTAGATCCCCTCACAGGGCCCGTGAGAAGGGCTTTTGTGCGGTGGCCCAGGATCGGTGGGCACAGCAGGTATGTGGCGGCACGGCCCTCGCCAGATCGAGGGAGCGTGCCGGGTGCGGGTGAATCCGTTCGGATGCGGTGACCCCCACGGTTTTCCGCCGCAGGAATTTCTTCATGTGCCTCCCCTCCGTTGCGGGAGGCCATCGAGAGGAGAATTCGTTTTGCCGCGCGCAGAGTTCACACAGAAGCAAGGGTCGAGAAGAGCGCTGCCTGGCCGGTGGCGCGCTGGAGTCGTCACCGTGACCGCGCTGACCGGTCTCACGGTCGCGGGCGCCCCACCGGTGGCCGCCGGGACCGACGCGGCGGACGCCACCGCCGACGCCACGGCCGGCGCGCCGGAGTACGTCTCCCGCCCCGACCTCACGCCCCCGGACATCACGGTCAAGGGCGACAGCCGCAAGTCCTCTCCGGGCTACACCCTGATAGCCCCCAAGATGGACGCGACCGTCGGACAGCCCCCGCCGGGCGGCCCGGGCGGCCCGCCCAGCCCGCCCGAGCAGTCGCCGCACCAGGGCGCGCTGGTGGCGGACAACAAGGGGGAGCCCGTCTGGTTCCTTCCGGCGAAGGCGGCGCATCCCCTTGAGGGCCAGAACCTCCAGCGGCAGACGTACAAGGGCAAACCCGTGCTCACCTGGTACGACGGCGAGGGCGGTGACCAGGGGAGCTGGGTCATCGCCGACGAGTCCTACAAGCCCATCGCCAAGGTACGGGCGGGCAACGGGATCACGAGCACGGACCCTCACGAATTCAGGATCACTCCCCAGGGTACGGGGCTGCTCTACGCCAACGTGGGCGTCGAGGGTGAGGTGGACGGCGAACCGTCCATGATCATAGACAACGTCATCCAGGAAGTGGACATCGCCACGGGCAAGGTGCTGTGGGAGTGGAGGGGCCTCGACCACCTCGACGTCTCCGAGTCCTATGCGCGGCCCGACGCCGAGGGGCCGGGGCCGACCTTCGCACAGGACGCCTTCGCGCCCATGGCCGACGACCCCATGCGGGCGTACGACTACCTGCACATCAACTCGATCTCCCTCGACACCGACGGCAACCTCCTCGTGAGCGGACGCCACACGAACGCCGTCTACAAGGTCGACCGCAAGACCGGTGAGGTCATCTGGCGCCTCGGCGGGAAGAAGAACGACTTCGCGATGGGGGAGGGCGCGGCCTTCGCCATGCAGCACGAGGCCGAGCGCGAGCGCGACGGGTCGATCTCCGTCTTCGACAACAGCGCGGACAGGAAAGAGGGAAGCGTCTCCCGCGGTCTGCTGCTGGACGTGGACACGAAGAAGATGACCGCCAAGGTGAAGGGCGCCTACCCGAACCCGGACGGCCTGGTGTCGGTGACCCAGGGGAGCACGCAACTGCTGCCCAACGGCAACGTGCTGGTGAACTGGGGCGACGTGGGCGCCTACACGGAGTTCTCCCGCAGGGGCAAGATCCTCGTCGACTCGGCGTTCCCCGACGAGGATCTGAACACCTACCGCGCCATCCGGGCGGACTGGAAGGGCTCTCCCGACGAACTGCCCGCGGTCGCGGGGCGTGACGCCGGGCGTGGCATGAAGGTCTACGCGAGCTGGAACGGCGCGACCGAGGTCGCCGCCTGGAAGGTCAGGGCGGGGAAGGACCCGGACCATCTGAAGCCGGCGGGCCTCGCCCGTAAGAAGGGCTTCGAGACCACTGTGCCGGTCGGGAAGGACAGCGAGTACGTGGCGGTCCAGGCCCTGGACAAGAAGGGGCGGGTGCTGGGCACTTCGAAGGCCGTCGAGGTGGAGTAGGAGCACCAGGATCCGACGGTCCGGCCGCCCGCGGGACGTAGCCGCACCGCGCGGCCGTATCCGCGGGACGCGCCCGTACCGTCGAACCATCGCACCGCGAGGCCGTACCGGCCGGGAGGCGGGACACCGCCGCCCGGCCGGTACGGCGGTGTCCCGCCCCCCGCCGATCCCGCCCCCGTCCCGTCCCCCGTCACCCGTCCCGACGAAGCCCGGCGGGACTTCCCACGAGGAGATCTCACATGCCCCCACCCCCCATCCGTGACGACGAGAAGCTGGCGGCGGAACTGGCCGCGGAGGCGGGCCGGGTTCTGCTGGACCTGCGCGCGAAGCAGGGGTTCGGCGACCCGAAGAGGCTGAAGGCGGCGGGGGACCGCGAGGCACACGAGTACCTGATGCGCTCCCTCGCCGCACACCGCCCCGATGACGCCGTGCTCTCCGAGGAGGGCGTGGACGACGCCCGCCGGCTCGACGCGTCCCGCGTGTGGATCGTCGACCCGCTGGACGGCACGAGGGAGTTCTCCGAGGAGGGCAGGACCGACTGGGCCGTGCACGTGGCCCTGTGGGAACTCGGGGAACTGACGGCGGGCGCCGTCGCCATGCCTGCCAGGAACACCGTGCTCACCTCGGCCGACCCGCCACGGCCCGTCGACGCGGAAGGCGAGGACCCGGCGGCGGGCGAGCGGCCCCTGCGGCTCGCCGTGAGCCGCACCCGGCCGCCCGAGCTGACCGGGGCGCTCGCGGCCTCGCTCGGCGCCGAACTCGTCCCCATGGGATCGGCGGGCGTGAAGATCGGCAGCGTGCTGCTCGGCGAGGCCGACGCGTATGTGCACGGCGGCGGCCAGTACGAGTGGGACTCCGCGGCGCCCGTGGCGGTCGCCAGGGCGGCCGGGGTCCAGGCCTCCCGGCTCGACGGCTCCCCGCTCCTCTACAACAGGAAGGGCGCGTGGCTGCCGGATCTCGTCGTCTGCCGCGCGTCCTGCAAGGACCGCGTTCTCCCCGCGATCCAAGAAGCGCTCACTCATCCCACGAAGGAGTCCTGATGAAGATCATCGGCGCGGGTTTCGGGCGGACCGGAACCCTGTCAGTGAAAGCGGCCATCGAAATGATGGGCTTCGGGCCCTGTTACCACATGATGGAGGCGTTCGAGCACCCCGAGCACCTGAACACCTGGCTCGCGGCGCGCAACGGCCAGCCCGTCGACTGGGACGCCGTGTTCAGCGGCTACCGCTCGACGCTGGACTGGCCCGCCTGCGACTTCTGGGAGCCGCTGGCCGAGAAGTACCCGGAAGCCAAGATCATCCTGACGGTCCGTGACCCCGAGCGCTGGTACGAGAGCTTCCACGAGACCCTGGCCCCCCTGTGGGACCCGGACGGCGAGACCTCCGACGCCATGGCGAAGGAGTACCGGAAGTACCTCGAACTCGTCCAGCTCATCACCGAGAAGACCTTCGACGGGCGCCTCGGCGACAAGGAACACGTCATCTCGGTCTTCGAGCGGCACAACGATCACGTCCGCGCCTCCGTACCCGCCGACCGCCTGCTCGTCTACGAGGTGAAGGAGGGCTGGCAGCCGCTGTGCGACTTCCTGGGCACCGAGGCTCCGGAGGGCAAGGACTTCCCCCACCTCAACGACCGGAACAGCTTCCTCCAGATGGTCAAGGGGCGGCTGGGCAACTGAGCCCGCAGGGCCGGATCCGGTCGCGAGACCGGATCCGGCGCGTCCGGCACGTCAGCGCCCGCCGGACCCCGTCAGCGCCCGCCGTCCGCCGCGGTGACCTCGCCCGCGCCGCGCCACGGCCGGGCCAGCAGGACCAGGCAGAGCGCCGCACCGGCCAGGCCGGCCAGCATGATGACGGCCATCGGCGCCGAGCTGTCCTCGCCGAAGAGGCCGACCAGCGGCGAGGCGAGGGCGCCGAACAGGAACTGGAAGCCGCCCAGCAGCGCTGAGGCGGCGCCGGGCGCGGTCCGTCCCAGGGTCTGGCCCAGGCTCATCGTCGCGGGGAAGATCACGCCGATCCCGCCCATGGTCACGAACAGGCAGGCCCAGGTGGCGGCGAGACTCTCGCCCACCGTGGCCAGCAGCAGAATCTGCGCCACGGCCCCCAGCCCGGCCAGGCAGACGCCGCCGGTGAGCAGGGAGTTGAGCCGTACGCCGCGCGACAGCCTGGCGAACACGCCGCCCGCGATCAGCATGGCGAGGGCGTTGGAGGCAAAGATCAGCGAGTACGTCGTGGACGAGACACCGTGCAGGTTCTCGAAGACGAAGCTGGAGCCGCTGATGTAGCAGAACATCGCGGCCGAGCTGAAGCCGAGCACGAGCACGTAGCCCATGAAGGCGCGGTCGGCCAACAGTGCGCCCATCGCGCGGAAGGTAGCGCCGAGTCCGGCCCCGTGGCGGCTCTCGCTCGGCAGCGACTCGGGGACCCTGGCCAGCACGGAGAGCAGCAGCAGCCCCCCGATGACGGTGAGGACCACGAAGACGGCGCGCCAGGTGGACACGGCCAGCACGGCACCGCCGAGCACGGGTGCGGCGATCGGCGCGACGCCGAGGATCTGCGAGAGCAGCGCGAAGTAGCGCGGGATGTCGCGCCCGTGGAAGCGGTCGGTGATCACAGCGCGGGCCAGCACCATGCCCGCGGCGCCCGCCACCCCCTCCAGGAACCGTGCCGTGGTGAGCACCTGGACGTTCGGCGCCAGCGCGCACACCAGCGAGAAGAACGTGAACCCGACGGTCCCGGACAGCAGCAGCCCGCGCCGCCCCAGCGCGTCGCTGACAGGCCCGATCAGCACCTGTCCGACGACGAGCCCCGCCAGGAAGGCGGTCATCGTGAGCTGGACGGCGGAACTGCTCGCGCCGAGCGAGTCGCCCATGGAGGGGAAGCCCGGCACGTACATGTCGGTGGCCAGCGGCGCGACCGCGGTGAGGGCGCCCAGGACGGTGACCAGGACGGCGGCACGCACGGGCGGCGGTCCTGAGGCGCGCTCGCCCGCGGTGCCGCCTTCGGTGCCGCCGTCCGCGCGAGGGGCGCAGGAACGGGAGGGGGACGGGGATATCATGAATGCAAAGGTAACCGATGGTTCGCCGGTTAACGAAAATGCCGAGGAGTAGGTGGTCCACCGTGCTGTTCCCTCCCCAGGTCGTCCGTGAGCGGTGGGCGGCGGACAACCCCGGTCTGGACACCTCGCCCATGGAGGTGGTCGCCCTGGCCAAGCGGGTCATCTCGCTCATCGACCGCGCGGTCGAGCCGCTCTACGAGGGCGCCCCGCTCACCGCGCCCGAAGTGGACATGCTGATCCCCCTCCGGCACGCGACCGAACCCGTCATCGCCCGCCGTCTCGCCGACGACATGGGGATCTCCCGCGCGGGCATCAGCAAGGCGCTGGCCAAGCTGGAGAAGCGCGGCTTCATCAGCCGCACGCCCAACCCGGCGGACCGCCGCGCCGCGCTGGTCACCATCACCGACGCGGGCAAGGAGGCGGTCGACGCGCTCTTCCCCCGGCAGCTCGCCGTGGAGGCGGAACTGCTGGCCGGGCTCGGCGAGGACCGCGCCGCGGTGGTGGACGCGCTGTCGCGGCTCGTGGACGTGCTGCGGGACGGCTCGCAGGACGCGGCACGCTGAGCGCGGTGCGATGCCTGCCAGGGGCGCGAGGGTTACGGGGCGGGCCGCGCGAGGTGTTCGTCGAGCGCCTTGAGGCCCGGCACGAAGACGTTGTCGGTGAACAGCGCCCGGAGGCTGTCCGTCTCCGCCGGATCGAGCGGGGTGAAGTCCGCCCACCAGCGCACCTCGCTGGTCCCCTCCGTCGGACCCGGCGTGATCCGGAGCGTCGCCCGGTAGTCGCTGACGGGGAAGGGGCTCTGGGCGAACTCGTAGCCGCACACCCCGTCGTCGAGCTGGAGAAGCCGTTCCAGGATCTCGCCGCCGTCGGTCGTGGTGAGCCTGCGCAGGTGCCCGGGAGTGCCGGGCGGGACGCCGGGCTCCGGTACGCAGTCGGCGATGAGCGGGTGCCAGAGGTGGATCTCGTCGAAGGAGGAGACGACCGCCCAGACCGCGGCGGGCGGACGGGCGATCGTGGCGCGGGCCTCGGCTCGGGGCACGGTTGCCTGCTTTCCGTGGAGAAACGGGGGGTTGCCGCTTCACGGGGGTGTTGCGCGGGACGGTTGGCCGGTGTGGTGCGCATTGTAGGGTCCCGCGCTGGTTTTTGTGCCGCATCACGGGGGCGGTGCGCGTGTGGCTTGGCGCCGTGTTCGGCTGCCTGGCCGGTGGCTTCGGCGCGGCGTGTGGTTGCGGTGCGT
>NZ_BAAGSO010000138.1:42781-67037 GCF_054782395.1 Streptomyces daliensis
ACCGCGTCCCCGTCCCGCCGGTGGCCTGCTTCCGCTCCGGGTCGGCCGGGGCCCATCCCCCTTCGCGGGGTGCGACTGCCCCCTTGCCGTATGGCGGCCCACCCGCCAGCGCGGGACCTACGGTCCCCATTCCCCGGGCCAACCGTTCCGCGTAACACCCCCGGCGAAGGGGTGCGCAACGCCGGTGCCCCTTGGGGTTTCGTTCGCGTGTTGCGGGCCGGTGGGTGGGTTGTGCCCACCCTCCCCCAGCTACCGCTGGGAGGTGCCCCTTCGCCATGCGGAACGCCTGCCCACAACAGGGGGTGGCCGGGTCCGTGCGGCACGGCACCGGCTCACGGCCACGGCGAGCCGTCGCCGTCAGCTTCCCGCGGCAGGGGCGGAGCCCCTCCGGCGAGGCACTGGGGCGGGCGCATGGGTGCCGATGAGGCACCGGTCCACAGCGTGGGAAGAAGCGGAGGGGGCATCGGCCGATAGTTGGCCACCGGGTGGGAGGTGGTGCGGTGGGGTGTCCCCGCAGGACGAGCAAGTCACCGGCCGAAAGCCGAACACGAGACCTTCACGCCGAGGAGACACCCCACCGCGGCGCCGACCCCCACCACACAGCAACCCCATAACCACGACCCGAGCCAAGAATCACGCGGCGCCAGCCGCGAACAACCGGTCCACACGCCGCGCCGTAGCCACCGGCCCGCACCCGGAAACGAAACCCCAAGGGACGCCCCCGCCGGGCGACGGCACACCAAAGTTGTGGGCAATCGTCCCGCTGGCGGGACGGGTGGGCACAACCCGTGCCACCGGCCCGCCACACGCGAACGAACCCCCAAAGGGGCACCCACAACAGGCGCACCCTGCGAGGAGAGGCGCACCCCGTGTGACCATCACCCCGCACCCCATGAAGGAGCACCCCAGCGTGCAGGGGGAACCCTTCGTTTCAATCCGCACCCTGCGAAAGGGCCCCGCACAACGCGTCCAGCGCCGCCCCGAAACCGTGCTCGGGCGGGGTCCCGTAGCCGACGACGAGGGCTTCGCGCTCGCCCTCACGTTCCGCCGCCGCCTCCGGGTGGCGGAAGGCCCGCAACCCGTCCACGGCCAGCCCCCGGTGCGCGGCCTCAGCCACGAGCGCCGACTCCCGCACCCCGCCGGGCAGTTCGAGCACCGCGTGCAACCCAGCCGCGATCCCCGTCGCCCGCACCCCCGGCGCCCGCCGGTCCAGCGCCTGGACCAGCCGGTCCCTGCGCCGCCGGTACCGCTGACGCATCGCCCGTACGTGCCGGTCGTACGCGCCGGACTCCAGGAAGTCGGCCAGTGTGAGCTGGTCGAGCGCGCCCGTCGTCCACTCGGCGGGCGTCTTCGCCGAGATCACGGCGTCGACGAGGTGCCCCGGCAGCACCGCCCAGGCCAGCCGGAGCGCCGGTGAGAGGGACTTGCTGGAGGTGCCGAAGTAGACGACACGTTCCGGGTCGAGGGACTGGAGGGCTCCGACGGGCTGGCGGTCGTACCGGAACTCGCCGTCGTAGTCGTCCTCCAGGACGAGCCCGCCCACCCGTCGCGCCCAGTCGACGACGGCGGCCCGCCTGCCGGGACGGAGCGGAACGCCCGTCGGGTACTGGTGCGCGGGGGTCAGCAGCGCGGCCCGTACGGAGGGGAGGCCGTCCAGGTCCTCGGTGCGCGCGCCGTCCGCGTCGACGGGCAGGGGGTGGGTGCGTACTCCGGCCGCGGCGAGCAGGTCGCGGTGGAAGAAGAGACCGTACGACTCGACCGCGACCCTCGGCGGCAGCACCCGCGCGAGCACCGCGAGGCCCTGCACGAAGCCCGCGCACACGACGATCCGCTCGGGGTCGGTGCGTACTCCGCGGGCGCGCGCCAGGTAGTCGGCGAGCGCCCGGCGCAGTTCGGGCCGGCCGCGCGGGTCTCCGTACCGTCCGAACGCCTCGGCCGGTGCCGCCGTCAGCGCGCGCCGTGCCGAGGTGAGCCACGCGGAGCGGGGGAACGCCGAGACGTCGGGCGAGCCGGTGCGGAGGTCGTGCGCGGGCGGGTGGGTGAGGTCCAGCGGGGAGAAGCCCGGTGCCGGGGTGCCGGGGAGGGTGCCGGGGAAGGCGGCCCCCTCGGCCCCCTCGGCCCCCTCGGCCCGCACGGCGCGGGCGCCTTGGAGGGCGGAGGCTGCCGGGGGCAGTGGTTCGGCGCGGCGCGCGACGCGGGTGCCGGAGCCCTGGCGCGCGGTGAGCCAGCCCTCCGCGACGAGTTCCCCGTAGGCGTCCGCGACGGTGTTGCGGGCCAGGCCCACGTCCGCTGCGAGGGAGCGGGAGGCGGGCAGGCGGGTGCCGGGGGCGAGGCGTCCGCCGCGGATGGCCTCGCGCAGCGCGTGGGTGAGGGCCGCGCGGCGCCCGCCCGGGTGCGAGGCGAGGTCGAGGTGGAGGTCGACGCCCCCGATCCTGGTCTCATTGGCCCATGATTCCGGCATGGAAATGGACCATACTCCTGGGCCGATCCGACCGTAGAGTCGAAGCCATGACGACGACACACGCACACGGTCCCCGCATGAACCTCTGGAAGCACGCACCCGACGTCTACAAGGGCATGTCCGCCTTCCAGGCCGCCGCGACGGAGGGCCTCGATCCGGTCATCGGCGAGCTGGTCAAGATCCGCGCGTCGCAGCTCAACAAGTGCGCCTTCTGCCTCGACATGCACCTCTCCGACGCGCGCAAGATGGGCGAGTCGCAACTGCGGCTCGACCTGATCGCCGCCTGGGAGGAGTCGGCGGGGCTCTTCACCGAGCGGGAGCAGGCCGCGCTGGCCCTGGCCGAGGCCATGACGGTGCTGACGGAGGGCTTCGTGTCCGACGAGGTCTTCGAGCGTGCCGCGCAGCACTTCGAGGAGGCCGAGCTGGCCAAGCTGATCGCCCAGATCGTGGCCATCAACGCCTGGAACCGCTTCCAGGTGACCACGCGCGCCGTCCCCGCCAGCCTCGCGAAGTGAGCGCGCCGGGGGCGGAAGCGGCAGCCGGGACGGAGGCGGCCGGGGTGGCGGCGTCCGGGGCGGAGGCGTCCGGGGTGGCGGCGTTCCGCGCCCTCCACCACGGCAGGGCACAGGGTTCGCCCCTGGTCATGCCGGGGCCCTGGGACGGGGGGAGCGCGAAGGAGTTCGCGCTCGCGGGCTTCGAGGCGCTGGCGACGCCGAGTCACGGGGTCGCGGCGTCGCTCGGATACGAGGACGGGGCCACGCCGCCGGACGAGATGTTCGCCGCAGTGGCCCGGATCGTCCGCGCGGTGGACACCCTGGAGCACCCGGTACCGGTCACAGCGGACATCGAGCGCGGCTACGGGCTGCCCGTCGACGAGCTCGTCGGCCGGCTGCTCGAAGCGGGTGCCGTCGGCTGCAACCTGGAGGACTCCGCACCGGCGGAGCCCGGGGGCGCGGCCCGGCTGGTCGAGCCGGAGCGCCAGGCCGACTGGCTCGCGTCCTTCCACGCCGCCGCCGACGGCCGGATCTTCCTCAACGCCCGCATCGACAGCTATCTGCGCGGCGCGGACGATCCGCTGTCCGACGCGCTGGAGCGGGGCCGCCTGTACGTGGCCGCCGGAGCCGAGAGCGTCTACCCCTTCGGGGCACCCGCACGGGACATCGGCGTCCTCGCCGCCGAACTGGGCGTCCCGGTGAACGCGTTCTGCGGCCCCGCCGACTCCGTGCGCGGCCTCGCCGAGGCGGGCGCCACCCGCATCACCTTCGGCGGCACCCTCGCGGCCCGCGCCTTCACCACGGTCCGCGACCTGGCGACATCACTGCGCCCGGTCAACTGACTGCTCCGGCGGGCGGCGGACGGTGGGCCGGAACCGGGCGTCTGACGGCCACGGTTCCGGCCCGCCGGGAGAGCAACAGCCCTGCGCCACCATAGAGTCGTCGGCCATGGTGACTCATGACGGTGCGCGCCTCTCCCTTCGCGAACTCACCGTGGACGACGTGGACGCCGTCCTCGCGATCTACGGCAGCGCCCAGGCGACCGAACACCTCTCCTTCTCGCCGCGCTCGCGTGACGAGGTGGGCAGGATCGTGGCGCGTGCCGTCGCGTCAGCCATGGACGTTCCGCGTCAGGAGTACGCGCTCGCCGTCGTCGAAAAGGACCGCGGCGGGTTGATCGGCTTCGCCCGGCTGGCGATGGACCCACATCAGCAGAGCGCGGCCACCATCGGCTTCGCGCTCCGCCCTGACGCCTGGGGCGTCGGGTACGGGGTGGAGAGCGTGCGTCTCCTGCTGAGGCTCGGGTTCGACGGGCTCGGCCTGCACCGGGTCTGGGGCGCACGCTCCCCGCTGAACACCGCCTCCGCGAGGACGATGACGACGGTGGGCATGCGGGAGGAGGGCCGCATTCGCGGTCACGTCTTCGTCGGCGGCCAGTGGCGGGACTCCATCGTGCACGCCATCCTCCGGGAGGAATGGCCCACGCAGACCGGGACGATCCCCCGGCCATGACACCTCCACCGGCACCGCCCCGCCCTCCGCCGAGGTGGCGATCGGGGTGGGCAGTCACGACCTCGGCGTCGCGGCCCACGTCGCCGGGCTGTACCGCTCCGACATCCATCGGCGACGAGAAGCTCGTCCTGGACATGCTCGTCGGCGACCTCCAGCGGGTGATCGAGTACCCGAGGCTCGGATTCGCCATCGGGCAGGACGTCCCGGAGGACGTGCGCGCCGCGTACGAATCCCTCATCCGCGACGGCTTCACCGGCCGCCTCATCGCACCCTGACCCACCAGCGCCGGGCGGGCGGACCGGACGGCTGCCCCCTACCGCACGCTCTCGCGCGCCGCGCACACTGTGAAGCCGACGATCGGCGGCGACGGGAGTCGCGAGTGAGCGAGACGGATGTCCCCCTACCCTGGGGGCTGACGCGCATGAGGGCGTACCCGGAGGCGGCTGTCCTGCCGGGGGCCGAGGTCGTGCTGGACCCGGTGACGCAGACGGGGCGGTGGACCGGCCCGGACGGGCTCGACGTGGCCGTGGCGGGGAAGCACAAGCGGTCGGAGACGAACCACGAAACCCAGACCCGGACCAGCCTGGACGGCAACCCGGACCAGGGCAGCGACCAGGAAGGCGACGCTGATTGAGTCCGGGCGCGCCCGTTCTGGTCGTCTCCCGGCTCGATGACGTGACGGCCGACGTGGTGACCAGGGAGCTGAACCGCCGACGGGTCCCTGTCGTGCGTCTGGACCCCGGCGACTTCCCCGCGGCCGTCACCGTCGCCGCACGCCTGGACAGCACCGGCCTGCGCGGAAGCGCGCGGACGCCCACCCGCCTGGTCGGACTCGACCATGTGCGCTCGGTCTACTGGCGACGGCCACGCCCCTACGCCGCTCCGCCGAAGCTGGAGAAGCGGGAGGGCGAGGGCCAGGCGGCCCGGTGGTGCAGGGAAGAGGCCCGCTACGGTCTCGGCGGAATCCTGGCGGCTCTGCCCGGCGCCCACTACGTGAACCACCCGTGGCGGAACCGGGACGCCGAGTACAAGCCCGCCCAGTTGGCCACCGCGGCCCACTGTGGCTTCGACATCCCGCCGACGCTGCTCACGAACGACCCCCGCGAAGCGGCGTCGTTCGTACGCGAGCAGGGCCCCGTGGTCTACAAGCCGCTCCGGAACACGGACTACCGGGGTGCCGAAGGCGAGGCATTGACGGTGTGGGTCGAGGAGGTCGACGCCGCCGACCTGGACGCCGGCGTCGCCCGGACCATGCACCTCTTCCAGCGGCGCGTGGCGTCGGTGGCCGATCTGCGGGTGACGGTGGTGGGAGGTGAACTGTTCACGGTCCGGATCGAGGGCTCGCCCGGTCTCGACTGGCGTCGGCACTACGACGCTCTGTCGTACTCACTCATCGACACCCCGCCGCGGCTGGCGAGGAGTGTCCACGCGTACATGGAGACTTTCGGTCTCGTCTTCGGCGCCTTCGACTTCGGCGTCGGCCAGGACGGCCGCACCTGACTGTACGAGTGCAACCCGAACGGGCAGTTCGCCTGGTTTCCGGAACCGATCACCGGCAGGATCGTCTCCGCCCTGGCCGATCACTTGGAGCACGCAGGAGCGCACCGTGACCCCTGACCCCGCCGCCTCGCGCCGTGCTCTGGCCGAGGAGGTCGCCTCGGCGGTGCCGACGCCGGCCCCCGAATGGCGCGAGGCCGTCATGGCCGTACCGCGCGAGGCGTTTCTCGGTGCCGCCGTCTTCCGGCCTGTCGGCGGTCGGTGGGAGCCCGTGCACCGCGTGGGTGTCGGGGAGGCGGAGTGGACGCGTATGGTCCACTCCGACCGGACCTGGGTCACTCAGATCGACGGCCTGGACGCGGCCGACGCCGTGGGCCCGGTCGACGGCAGCCCCACCTCGTCCGCCACACTCCCTTCCCTCGTCGTGCGCACGGCGCAGGTGGCAGGGCTGCGCGAGGGAGACAAGGTCCTCGAAGTGGGCACCGGGACCGGGTACTCCACCGCGCTCCTGTGCCACCGTCTGGGCACGGGGAACGTCGTCAGCATCGAGTACGACCCCGGCCTGGCGGCGAGCGCGGCCGCTCATCTCGCCGGGACGGGGTACACGCCGACGCTCGCCGTCGGAGACGGCCTGCAAGGGTGCAAGGAGCACGCCGGCTACGACGCGATCGTCGCCACCTGCTCGGTGCGCTCCCTCCCGCCCTCATGGTTCTGGCAGCTCGACGACGGCGGATCGATCACCACCACCATCAGCGGATGGATGCTCACCGCGGGCCTGATCCGTCTCACGCTCGACGGCGAGGGAACGGCACACGGCCGCTTCACCGACGACACCATCACGTACATGCTCGCCCGCCCGCACGAGCGCCCGCCCCACCCGGTCTTCTTCCGGCAGGACGGCGAGACACGCGCCGCCCGCCTGCCCCCTGACCTGCTGGATCAGTGGGCCGGTCGCTTCGTGGCCCAGCTCGCCGCGCCCTCCGCCGAGCTGATGACCACCGGCAGCGGCATCGTCCTGCGCGACGTGGCAACCGGATCGCAGGCATGGACCGAGACCGACGGCCAGGGGGTGACCGTTCATCAGCACGGTCCGCTGCGTCTCTGGGACCAGGTGGAAGCGGCGCTGGAGGTCTGGCGGGGGGCCGGAGCGCCGGGTCTGGGCGAGTTCGGCATGACGGCGACCCCGTGGACCCAGACAGTGTGGATCGGCTCCCCGGAGGGGCCGGGCTGGCCGCTGCCGGCCTGACGACCGGCATCCCCGCCGCGCCGAGCCCTCGCGCACGCCGGGGCACCCCCGCGAAGGGGCGCCCCTGCCCCGTGCCCCGTGCCCCGTGGACGGTTACGGCATCCACTTCCCCCATGTGGACTTGTTCGCCTTGACCCACTTCTCGGCCGCCGCCTCCGCTGACATCCCGTCACCGGCGATCCACTGCGCCACCTGATTCTGCTGCTCCGTCGACCACTTGAAGTTCTTCAGGAACTCGGCCGCGTCCCCGCCGTTCTCCGCGAAGTCCTTGTTCATGAACTTCTTCAGCGGCGTGTTGGGATACGCGCACTTCGTCTTCTCCACCGGCTTGTCGCACCCGTCCTTGTACGCCGGGAGCTTGACCTCGACGAGGTCGAGTTCGCTGTTGAGCCACTGCGGGGTCCACCAGTAGCTGATGAAGGGCTTCTTCGCCTTGAAGTTCTTCTTCATCTCGGTGATCTGTGCGGCCTCGCTGCCCGCGTACACCGGTTTGAAGTCGAGATCGAGGTTGTCAATGATGTATTTGTCGTTCGTCGTGTAGGACGGCGAACCTTCCAGGAGCTGGCCCTTGTCGCCGCTTTCCGTCGTCCGGAGATCCTTGGCGTATTTGTTGAGGTTCTTCCAGTCCAGGACGTCGGGGTGCGCGTCGGCGAAGTACTTGGGCACGTACCAGCCGATGTGGCCCGTCACCCCGAGGTCGCCGCCGTCCACGACGGTCTTCTTCTGGTCGATGTACTGCTTCTCCTTCTTGGGGACGCCCCGCCAGTCCTCCATGATCGCGTCGGCCTTGCCCCTGCCGATGGCGTCCCAGGCGACGGGCTCGTCCATCTGCTGCGACTTGACCTTGTAGTCCAGCTCCTCTTCGAGGAGGTACTTCGCGACGGCGACGTTCGCCTCCGCGCCCACCCACGAGGGGACCAGCAGGGTGACGTTCTTGTCGCCCGCGCCCTTGTCGGTCTCCGCGGCTCCGCAGCCCGCGGCTACCGCCGTCAGACCGAGGACGCCGACGCCCGCGATGAGGGATCCGCGTATCCGCTTGCCGTTGCGCACGCTTCTGCTCATGGTGTGCTCCGCCTTCTTCAGTTGGACTTCAGTTGGTGGGGTGGTGCAGGGGTTCGTGCAGGGGGTGGTGTTGGGGTGGGGGTGGTGTGGGGGGTGTGGGATGAGGGGCGCGGCTCGCCCGTCGCGGCCCGCTGTGCTCAGGCGCCGCGCCACACGCCCCGCGCCGCTCAGCCGTCGCGCCCGCGCCGTTCGCCCGTCGGCTGCGTGACGCGGTCCAGCACGAGCCCGAGCAGCACGATCGCGGCGCCCGCCGTGAGGCCGATGCCCAGTTCGCTCTTCTGGAGGCCGTAGACCACGTCGTAGCCCAGCGCTCCCCCGCCCACCAGCCCGCCGATGACGACCATCGCGAGGACCAGCACCACGCCCTGGTTCACGGCGAGCAGCAGCGCGGGCCTGGCCAGCGGGAGCTGGACCTGGCGGAGTTGCTGGAGGCCGCTGGCGCCGAGGGAGCGGGACGCCTCCAGTACGGCGGGGTCGACGCCCTTGACGCTCTGTGCGGTGATGCGGACGACGGCGGGCAGCGCGTACAGCAGCGCCGCCGTGATCGCCGCCGCACGGCCGACGCCCGCGAGGGCGACCACGGGGATGAGGTAGATGAACTGCGGGAGGGTCTGGAGCACGTCGAGCACGGGCCGTATCGCCCGCTCCACGCGTGCCACCCGCGCCGCGACGATGCCGATCGCGAAGCCGAGCAGCAGGGTGAGGACGAGGCCCGCCAGTACCTGCGCGAGGGTGTCCAGCGAGGTCTCCCAGACGCCCGTCACACCGATGGCGGCGAGGGCGAGCGTCCCGGTCAGCGAGGTGCGCCAGGTGCCGACGAGCAGTGCCAGCGCGGCGACGACGAGGAGCAGCAGCCACCACGGCGTGCCCTGGAGCAGGTCGCGCAGCGGATTGAGCACCCACTCCGTGAACTTGGTGGCCCACACCTGGGTGCCGCCGACGACGGGGACGCCCTCGGCGAAGTGGTCCGTGAACCAGTTGACGGCGGTGTTGGCGGGCCTGGAGACGGCGACGGTCCAGCCGTCGGGCCACTCGTCCCCCGCCGCCCTGCCGGCGAAGGAGGCGGCGGCCATGGCGGCGGCGACGCAGGCCGGCGCCCGCCACCCCCGCAGTCCCGCGACGGGCCCCGCGCCGCGCCCCGGCGCGCCCGTCTCCTCCTCCAGCCGCTCGCCCGCCGCGGCGGTCGTGCGGTCCAGCCACACGGCGAGCAGCACGATCGCGGTTCCCGCGGCCAGCGCCTCGCCGATGTTGACCTTGGACAGGGCGCGGAAGACCTCGTCGCCGAGGCCGCCGGCGCCGATGACCGAGGCGATGGTCACCATGGACAGCGCCATCATGATCGTCTGGTTGAGGCCGAGCAGCATCTCCTTGCGGGCCAGCGGCAGCCGGGCCGTGCGCAGTTGCTGCCATGCCGTGGCTCCGAGCGAGGCCGACGCCTCCAGCGCGGCCGGATCGGCGCCGCGCAGGCCGAGCGCGGTGAGGCGGGCCATGGGCGGGGCCGCGTAGATGACCGTCGCGAACAGGGCGGAGGGCACGCCGATGTCGAAGAGGAGCACGAACGGCAGCAGGTACGCGAACGCGGGCATGACCTGCATCGTGTCGAAGACGGGCCGCAGCGCCTTGTCGCACAGCTCCGAGAGCCCGGCGGCCAGCCCGAGCAGCAGCCCGACGACGGCCGAGACGGCGACCGCGACGGCCATCAGCGCCACCGTCTCCATCGTCGCCTCCCACACGTCGAGCAGCCCGCAGACCGCGAGCGCGGCCAGTGAGGTGCCGACGACGCGCGCCGCGCGGCGGTCGAGCCGTAAGCCCGCCGCGTACCAGGCGAGGACGGCGACGGCCAGGAGCACCCCGAGCCAGCCCATGGTGTCGAGGAGCCCGGTGACGCCGTCGACGGAGGACTCGGCGGTGTTGCTGAGGTGGAGGAGGAAGTAGAGGAAGACGGGGTTGGTGTCGCGGTTGTCGATGACCCACTGGTTGGCGTCGTCCAGCGGTCCCTTGACGTCGGCGCTCAGCGCGTCGGGCCAGGCGCCGCTGCCCCACAGCGCTGCGGCCACGGGCACGAGGACGACGGCGAGCGCGAGCAGCGCGAGCAGCTTGCGTGCCGCGCCGCCGGGGACGGCCGCCGCCAGGGCGAGGCGCCGTCCACGCCATCCGCGCCGTGCACCGCCGTCGCCGCCGCCGTCGCCGGGCCCTGCGCCGGGCGGCGTGCCGGTGTTGGATAAGCGGCCCGGTCCTGAGCCCGCGTCGGGGCCCGTGACGGTGTCGGCCGCGCTCATGCCGCTCTCCCCTCCTCCTCGCCGAGGCCCGCGACGACGCCGAGGAGCCCGCGTGCGTCGACGATGCCGAGCAGCTCGCCGTCCCGCACGACCCGCGCGGGCGCGCCGCTGCGGGCCACGGCCTCGATCGCGTCGGCGACGAGGGTGTCGGGGCCGAGGGTGATCCCGTCGGCGCCCTGGGCCTGCGCCGCCGCCTCGTGCGCGTCGGCGGGGCGCATGGCACGGCGCACGGAGATGACCTGTTCGCGGGGTACGTCGCGGGTGAAGTCGCGGACGTAGTCGTCGGCTGGCGCGGCGACGATCTCCTCGGGGGTGCCGCACTGCACGATCTCCCCGTCCCGCATCAGCGCGATCCGGTTGCCCAGGCGCAGGGCCTCGGAGAGGTCGTGGGTGATGAAGACCATCGTGCGGCCCTCCCTCCGGTGCAGCCGGATGACCTCCTCCTGCATGTCCCTCCTGATGAGGGGGTCGAGTGCGCTGAACGGCTCGTCGAAAAGCAGTACCTCGGGGTCGACGGCGAGCGCACGCGCGAGCCCGACACGCTGCTGCTGCCCGCCGGACAGTTGACGTGGACGGCGCTCCCCCAGCCCTTCGAGGCCGACCTTCTCCACCATCTCGGCGGCCTTCTCGCGGCGCTCGGCGCGGCCCATGCCCTGTATCTCCAGGCCGTAGGCGACGTTGTCGAGGACGGTGCGGTGCGGCAGCAGTCCGAAGTTCTGGAACACCATGGCCGTGCGGTGCCGCCGCAGCTCCCGCAGCCGTGCCCTGTCCATGGCGAGCACGTCCTCGCCGTCGATCACCACCCGGCCCGCTGTGGGTTCGATGAGCCGGGTCAGGCAGCGCACGAGCGTGGACTTGCCGGATCCGGAGAGGCCCATGACGACGAAGACCTCGCCCTTGCGCACGTCGAAGGAGACGCCGCGCACCGCGGCGGTACAGCCGGTGCGGGTGCGCAGGTCGGTGGCGGGGAGGCCCGCGAGGTCCTTGTTGCCGGGGACGGTCTCGGCCTTCGGGCCGAAAACCTTCCACAGATCGCTTGCCGAGAGAACCGCGTCGGATACTTCGTTGGTCATCTGGCGACACCCCCAGGTGTCTCAGGGACAGAGGAGAAGTACATCCGCCGTGACCACGGGCTTCCCCAAGTCCGCGGCGAGGACGGTCAGTTCATCAGCGGAGGCATCCGTTCGGCAGATGCGTGCCCTCGGGTGGTGGCGTGGGCGCCTCCCGCATGGACAAGCTGATACCCGGTTCGCGGTGAAACCCGTCCTTCGGCCAGATTGCGAAATGTTCAAGACGTGTTTCTCCCCCGTGTCTCCCTCCATGTCCCTGGACGCGCGAAGGCCCGCGTGATCCCCTGGCGCTTTCTGGGGGGCACGCGGGCCTTCGCCCTGTACTACCGGAGGGCGGCTACTTCTTCGGCATCCACTTCTTCCAGATGTCGGGGTTCTCCTCGACCCACTTGGCGGCGGCCTCGTCGGTGTCCATCTTGCGGATGGTCATGTCCTCGACGACCTTGGTCTGCTGCTTCGTCGACCACTTGAAGTTCTTCAGGAACTCCGCCGCGTCCCCGCCGTTCTCGGAGAAGTCCTTGTTGAAGAACTTCGCCAGCGGCGTGTACGGGTAGGCGCACTTGACCTCCGACGCGACCGCGTCGCAGCCCTTCTTGTACTTCGGCAGCTTGACCTCGGTCAGGTCCAGCTTCGAGTTCAGCCACTGGGGGGTCCACCAGTAGGTGATGAAGGGCTTCTTCGCCTTGTACTTCTTCTGCATCTCCTTGATCTGCGCGGCCTCACTGCCCGCGTAGACCGTCTTGAAGTCGAGACCCAGGTTCTTGATGATCGCATCGTCGTACGTGCTGTACGAGGGCGAGCCCTCCAGGAGCTGGCCCTTGTCCCCGCTCTCGGGCGTCTTGAAGTCGTCCTTGAGCTTGTTCAGACCCTTCCAGGTCTTCACCTCGGGGTGCTTCTCCGCGTAGTACGTCGGCACGAACCAGCCGATGTGGCCGGTGACGCCGAGTTCACCCTCGTAGGTGACGGTCTTCTTCTCCTCGACGTACTTCTTCTCCTTCTTGGGGACGCCGCGCCAGTCCTCCATCAGCGCGTCGGCCTTGCCGGAGTTGAGCGCGTCGAAGGCGACCGGCTCGTCCATCTGGGTGGCCTTGACGCGGTAGCCCAGCTCCTTCTCCAGGATCTGCTTGGCCACTGCCGTGTTCGCCTCCGCGCCCGCCCAGGAGGCGGTGGGGAGCGTGACGGTCTTGTCGCTGCCGCTGTAGTACGGGTCGGCCTTGCCGCAGGCGCCGAGCGCCGCCGTCAGGGCCAGCGCCCCGGCGCCCGCGATCAGGGCCCGGCGCCCTCGGCGGCCGGTGAGCCGCCGCCTGTACTGCTTCTCGTCCGTCGGATCGTTCGTCGGTTCCGTCGCTTTGGTGTGCATGGCTGTTCCTTCGTCGTCGGGGTCCACGGGGCGCAGTTCCCGTGCCCCTAACGGCCTTCCTTGCGCGAACCGGCGGACTGGGTGATCCGGTCGAGCATCAGGCCCAGGCAGACGATCGCGACACCGGCGGTGAGGCCGACGCCGAGGTCGCTCTTCTGGAGGCCGTAGACCACGTCGTAGCCCAGCGCGCCACCGCCCACGAGACCGCCGATGACGACGATCGCGAGGACCAGCACGACGCCCTGGTTGACCGCCAGCAGCAGCGAGCGGCGGGCCAGCGGAAGCTGGACCTGGCGCAACTGCTGGAACGTCGACGAGCCGAGCGAGCGCGACGCCTCCATGGCGGCCGGGTCCACGCCGCGCAGGCCCTGCGCGGTGATGCGGACGACGGCGGGCAGCGCGTAGATCACGGCGGCGAGGATCGCGGCCGTACGGCCCACGCCGACGAGCGCGACGACCGGCACGAGGTAGACGAACTGCGGCATGGTCTGCATGACGTCCAGGATCGGCCGGATGGCCCGCATGAAGCGGTCCATGCGCGCGGCCAGCACCCCGATGACGACGCCGACGATCAGCGTCAGCACCAGCGAGACCAGCACCTGCGCGAGGGTGTCCATGGACTTGGTCCACAGGTCCATCGCGCCGATGACGGCCATCGACAGGATGCCGGTGAGCGCGGCGCGCCAGGACCCGGCCAGCCAGGCCAGCGCGGCGACGAGCAGCAGCACCGCCCACCACGGGGTGGCCTGGAGGCCGTCCCGCAGCGGGTTGAGCACCCAGTTGGTGAGGTTGACGGCCCACACGTCCGTGCCGCCGACGACGGGCACCCCGGAGCCGATCCGGTCGGTCACCCAGGTGATGCCCTCGGTGATCGGCGCGGAGACGCGCACGGTCCACGCGTCCGGCCAGTGCCGCTCCCCGGCGAGCGGGCCGAAGGCGTAGCCGATGAGGAAGAGGACCACGAGCCCGGCCCAGGAGGGCCAGCCGCGCAGCCTGGTGAGCACGCGCCCGAAGGCACTGGTCTCCTCGCCGCGGACGGGCCCGGCGGGGTTCTCGATCTGCTCACCGGCCGCAGCGGTGACCCGGTCCAGCCAGACCGCGATCAGCACGATGGCGACGCCCGCGATCAGCGACATGCCGACGTTGTCCTTGGCGAGGCCCTGGTAGACCTTGTCGCCGAGGCCGCCGGCGCCGATGACCGAGGCGATGGTGACCATCGACAGGGCCAGCATGATCGTCTGGTTGAGGCCGAGCAGCATCTCCTTGCGTGCCAGCGGGAAGCGCGCGGTGCGCAGCCGCTGCCAAGGCGTCGCGCCGAGCGAAGCGGACGCCTCCAGCGCCGCAGGGTCGGCGCCGCGTAGGCCGAGCGAGGTGAGGCGGGCCATGGGCGGGGCCGCGTAGATGACCGTCGCGACGAGCGCGGCGGGCGCGCCGATGCCGAACAGCAGCACCAGCGGCAGCAGGTACGCGAACGCGGGCATGACCTGCATCGTGTCGAACACCGGGCGCATGATGCGGTCGCCGCGCTCGGAGAGCCCGGCGATCAGGCCGAGCAGCACGCCCAGCACGGCGGCGACGAACACGGCGGCGACCATCAGCGCGATGGTCTCCAGCATGTAGTCCCACAGGCCGAGCACGCCGGGCACCGCGAAGCACAGCACCGTGACCAGGGCGAGCTTCAGCGAGCGGCGTCGCAGCCCGGCGCCCGCGACGTACCAGGAGAGCAGCGCCGCGATGACGGTGACGCCGATCCAGCCGATCTGGGACAGCACGAGGTAGGTGCTGTCGACGGTGCCCTCGGCCCAGTTGCTGATGTGCAGCAGGAAGTAGAGGAAGAGCCAGCTGCGGTCGCGGTTGTCGGTGAGCCAGTTGCTGATGTCGTCCAGCGGGGACTTCACGTCGACGGTGAGTCCGCCCGGCCAGGCGCCGTTGCTGGTGACGGCGGCGCTGACGACGACGACCAGCAGCACCAGCAGGAAGACCGGCAGCTTGCCTCGGGAGAGGGCTGCGCGCAGTCCGCCGGGCGCCTCGTCCTGGCCGTCCGTGGCCGCGGGCGCCTTCGCGGCGGGCGCGCTCGCTGGCTCCTTGGTCTTCTTGGTCTTCTCGGGGGCTGCCGTACTCATACGGGGGCCACCTCTTCCTCCTCCGGCTTCTCCCGCTTCGCACCGGCGGCGGCGTCCTGGCTGTCGAGGCCCGCGACGACGGAGAGCAGCGCGTGCTCGTCGACGATGCCGAGGGTGCGGCCGTCCTTGACGACGCGGGCGTGCTCACCGCTGCGTGCGACGGCCTCCACGGCGTCGGCGACGACGGTGTCGGGGGCGAGCGAGACGCCGGTACGGGCCTCGTCGGCGTCGGCCGGGCGCATGGCGCGGCCGACGGATATGACCTGCTCGCGGGGGACGTCGCGGACGAAGTCGCGCACGTAGTCGTCGGCGGGGGACGCGACGATCTCCTCGGGGGTGCCGCACTGCACGATCTCGCCGCCGCGCATCAGCGCGATGCGGTCACCCAGGCGCAGGGCCTCGGAGAGGTCGTGGGTGATGAAGACCATGGTGCGGCCCTCTTCGTTGTGCAGGCGGATGACCTCCTCCTGCATGTCGCGGCGGATCAGCGGGTCCAGGGCGCTGAACGGCTCGTCGAAGAGGAGCACCTCGGGGTCGACGGCCAGGGCGCGGGCGAGGCCGACGCGCTGCTGCTGGCCGCCGGAGAGCTGGCCGGGGCGGCGGTGCCCGAGGCCCTGGAGGCCGACCTTCTCGATCATCTCGCCGGCCTTCTCGCGGCGTTCGGCGCGGCCGAGGCCCTGTATCTCCAGGCCGTAGGCGATGTTGTCGAGGACGGTGCGGTGCGGCAGCAGTCCGAAGTTCTGGAAGACCATGGCGGCGCGGCGGCGGCGCAGCTCGCGCAGGCGCTTCCTGTCCATGCCGATCACGTCCTCACCGTCGATCTCCAGTTGCCCGGAGGTCGGCTCGATGAGTCGGGTCAGGCAGCGCACGAGCGTGGACTTGCCGGACCCTGAGAGGCCCATGACGACGAAGACCTCGCCCTTGCGGACGTCGAAGGAGACGTCGCGGACGGCGGCGGTGTTGCCGGTGCGCTTGAACAGGTCCGGGCCCGAGAGCTTGGTCAGCTCGGGGTCGGCGGGGACCTTGTGGGCCTTGGGGCCGAAGACCTTCCACAGATTGCGGACGGAGAACACCGGGGTGGTCTCGGCTGTTTCCTTCGCCTCGGACGTTGCCTCGGACATCACGCAACACCTCCCGGTGCCGTAGTCGAATCAAGTCGGATGAGATCGACCGCCTTCTCGCCGACCATCAGCACCCCGATCATCGGGTTGACGGCGGGCATGGTCGGGAAGACGGAGGCGTCCACGATGCGGATGCCTGCCATGCCGCGCACGCGCAGCTCGGGGTCGACGACGGCGAGCGCGTCGTCGGCCGCGCCCATCCGGCAGGTGCCGGCGGGGTGGTAGACGGTGTGGGCGACCTTGCGGGCGTACTCGCTGATGTCCTCGTCCGAGGTGACCTCGGGTCCTGGTGCCACCTCGCGCTTGAGCCACTTCGCGAAGGGCTCCGACTGCGCGATACGGCGGGCGATCTTGATGCCGTCGACGAGGGTTCTGCCGTCGTAGTCGTCCTCGTCCTCGAAGTACCGGAAGTCGAGCGCGGGCTTGACCTCGGGGTCGGAGGAGGTGAGGTAGAGACGTCCGCGGCTGCGGGACTTGGGGATGTTCGGGGTCATCGACACGCCGTGCTCGGGCCGCTGGTAGCCCAGTCGCTCGGGGTTGTCTGTGAAGGGGATCTGGTAGAAGTGGAACATCAGGTCGGGGCCCTTGTGCGCCGGGTCCCGCTTGACGAAGAGGCCCGCGTCGGAGTCCATCGCGGAGTTGCCGGGGAGGGGCCCGTTGGTCTCCCAGACGATGACCGACTCGGGGTGGTCGATCAGGTTCTCGCCGACGCCCGGCAGGTCGTGGACGGCGGGGATGCCCAGCGCCTCCAGGTCCTTCCTCGGGCCGATGCCCGAGTGCATCAGCAGCCTCGGGGTGTCGACGGCGCCCGCGCACACCAGCACCTCGCGGCCCGCGGAGATCAGCCGCTCCTCGCCGTCCTTCGCGCGGACGTGGACGCCGGTGGCCGTCTTGCCGTCGGCGCCGCCCAGCTCCAGCTTGAACGCCCAGGTCTCCAGGAAGATGTCCAGGTTGGGGCGGTCACCGGCCTCCATGTGGGGGTGGAGGTAGGCGACGGACGCTGAGGAGCGCTTGTTGTTCTCCGGGTGGTAGGAGAGGTCGAAGAAGCCGACGCCCTCCTCGAAGGGCTCGTCGTTGAAGCCGACGACCTCGGGGACGCCGATGGCGTCCTTCGTGGCCTTGATCCAGTCCGAGGCGATCTCGTTCTGGTCCTTCTTCGCGACGCGCACGATGTTGTTGCGCAGCTTCCCGAAGTACGGCTCCATCGCGGCGGCGCCCCAGCCGGCGGCCCCGTTCTCCTCCCACTCGTCCCAGTCGGAGGGGAGCGGCTTGAAGGAGATCAGGGTGTTGTGGGACGAGCAGCCGCCCAGCACCTTGGCGCGGCTGTGCAGGATGTGGGAGTTGCCGCGTGGCTGCTCGGTGGTGGGGTACTCGTAGTCGAGCTCGCCGCCGAGGAGACCGAGCCAGCGGCGCAGGGTGAGCACCTCGGGACGGTCGATGTCGGAGGGGCCGCCCTCGATGAGGGCGACGCGGATGCCGGGGTCCTCCGTGAGGCGGGAGGCGATCACCGAACCGGCCGTACCACCGCCGACGATGACGTAGTCGTAGCTGGACATAGGGGGCTTGCTCCTTGGTGTGCTCAAGCGTTCGCGGAACCGCGAGGGGGTCGGGGACAGGGCGGGTGCGGGTGCGGGGTGCGAACGCTCGTCAGCCGGCGAACCAGCGGACAGGTGCGGGGCGGAGGTTCTCGTACACGTGCTTGGTCTCGCGGTACTCGGCCAGGCCGTGCGGGCCCAGCTCGCGGCCGACGCCGGACTTGCCGAAGCCGCCCCACTCGGCCTGCGGCAGGTAGGGGTGGAAGTCGTTGATCCAGATCGTGCCGTGGCGCAGCCGGGCCGCGACGCGGCGGGCGCGCGCGGTGTCCGAGGAGAAGACGGCGCCCGCGAGGCCGTACTCCGTGTCGTTGGCCAGCGCGACGGCCTCGTCCTCGGTACGGAAGGTCTCCACCGTGAGGATCGGGCCGAAGGTCTCCTCGCGGATGACCTTCATGCCGCGGTGGCAGTTGTCGAGGACCGTCGGGGAGTAGAAGTAGCCATCGGCCGGGCGGACCTCGGACGGCTCGGGACGCTCGCCGCCGCAGCGCAGCACCGCGCCCTCGTCCAGCGCGGAGGCCACGTACATCTCGGTCTTGGCGAGCTGCTGCGCGGAGACGAGGGGGCCGCACTCGACGCCCTCCTCGGTACCGCGGCCGAGGCGGATCTTTTGGGCCCGCGAGGACAGCTCGGCGATGAAGCGCTCGCGCACCGACTCCTCGACGATGAGGCGCGATCCGGCGGAGCAGACCTGGCCGCTGTGGATGAAGGCGGCGTTCAGGGCCTGGTCGACGGCGGTGTCGAAGCCCTCTTCCGTGGCGCACGCGTCGGCGAAGACGACGTTGGGGTTCTTGCCGCCCAGCTCCAGGGCGACCTTCTTGGCGCTCGCGATGGCGGCCTGGCCGACCTTGGTACCGGAGACGAGGCCACCGGTGAAGGAGACCAGGTCCACGCCGGGGTGGGTGCCGAAGCGGGCGCCGACGGGATCCCCTGCACCGGTGACGATGTTGGCGACGCCCGCGGGGGCACCGGCCTCGACCACCAGCTTGACGAGGTGGATGGTGGAGAGCGGGGTGACCTCGCTGGGCTTGATCACGAAGGTGTTGCCGGCGGCGAGGGCCGGGGCGACCTTCCAGCTCGCCTGGAGGAGGGGGTAGTTCCAGGGCGTGATCATCGCGCAGACGCCGACGGGCTCGTGCACGACGACGCTGTGCACGTCGGCGGAGCCCGCGTCCACGACCCGGCCGCCCGACTCGTTCATGACGAGGTCGGCGAAGTAGCGGAACGCGTTGGTCACGTCGTCCACGTCGACCCGGCCCTCTTCGAGGGTCTTGCCGGTGTCGCGGGACTCGGTGAGGGCGATCTCCTCGCGGTCACGCTGGAGGTAGTCGGCGACCCTGCGCAGCAGCGCGGCGCGCTCGGCGGTGGGGGTGTGCGGCCACTCCCCCTCGTCGAAGGCGCGACGGGCTGCGCTGATCGCCGCGTCGGTGTCCTCCGTGCCGCCCTCGGCGACGACGGCGAGAGTGGTCGCGTCCGCGGGGTCCAGGATCTCCCGCGTTCCGCCGGCCGCGGCGGTCTGCCACTGGCCGTCTACATGGATGCTCTCGATTACGGACACCTTGGGTACTGCCTCTCATTACCGAAATGTTCCTCGCCATACGTCGGGGCGTATGGCCAAATGCGAACCCTGCCCCGACCCTCCGGTTGCATGTCAGTGAAGAGCAAATAAGTAATCTTCCTCACCGCCGAAGTGCGGGAGGGCGGGGCCATACGTACGGTATACGGGTGAATGTCCCGATTCCAGGGATGCCGCCGAGGTGCGAGTGGCGCGCCAGGCCGGAGGTGGTTCGAGCGATGCGGAAGTCACGCGGAGCGTACGGAACCCGACCCAATGCCCCTCCCGAACACCGAACCGAACCGTCCCGGCCCCGGACGGGCCTGCGAAACGGAGCCTGCGGCGCGGCTGCCGTGGGGCTGGCGGCCGGGCTGATCGCGTCCCCGGCGTCCGCGGCGTCCCCTGAGCGGGCGCCCGGCGGCTCCGCGCTGGATGGCCTTTCCGGCCAGGAGATCGCCGAGCGGGCACAGGGCCAGCTCCAGTCGATGTCCTCCCTGCATCTGAAGCTGAGGTCGAGCGGCTTCTCCCTCAGCCTCTCCCTGGACGAGCGGGGCAACTGCGCGGGCACGGCCTCCATGGACTCCCAGGGCAAGCTGAAGATGGTCAAGCGCGGTGACACGGTGTGGCTGAAGCCCAACGCCGCGTTCTGGAAGAGCCAGGTCGGCGGCGCGCGCGGCCAGGCGGTCGACGACGTCGTGGACGGCCGCTACATCAAGGGGAAGTCCAGCGACACCCTCATGGAGGGCATGTCCTCGACGTGCGACCTCAAGGCTTTCCGCGCCAGCACGGGCGTGACCGGGGGCGACCCCACGAACTGGAAGCGGGCCGCCACCGGCGGGGGCGGAGGCGAGGGCGGCGGGGGTGGCGGGGGCGGCGATGAGCGTGCGGACACCAAGGGCACGACGGAGTACAAGGGCAGGCCCGCAGTCCGCATCACCAGCACCCAGGGTGAGGCCACGCTCACGATGCTGGTGTCGGCGAAGGGCAAGCCGTATCCGCTGGCGCTCAGCAGCGCGACGTCCGAGGGCAAGGACGTGCTCGGCCTGAGCGGCTTCGACAAGCCGGTGCCGAAGAAGACGCCGTCGGCGGACGACACGATCAGCGTGAAGGAGCTGACCCGGAAGCTGGAGTCGGAGCAGGGCGGACAGGAGGGCGGCCAGCCGGACCGCCAGGACGTGTGACGGGGGCGCCCCACGCGTGAGCGGCCCCGTCGCCCCTGGGCGGCGGGGCCCGTCGCGCACGGGCAACGGGGCTACCCAAGTGACGCCCCGTGACTCATGCTTGTCTTTCATCGCACGACGTCCTGGGGGATGGACAACGGCATGGGACGTGGCACAGGCCCGGCGCGCGGACCGGCCGCCGGAGCAGCGCGGGGTGGGGCCCGCGGGGGAAGCACGGGAAGGGCCGGAACCGGCCGGGGGGAAGGGTTCCAGGGGGACCAGGGGTTCCAGTGGGGCACGGCCCTGCTGCTGTATCTCGCCATGATGGTCCTGTGGGCCGCGCTGCTGGTCCTCGTGCTGTGGGCCGGGTGGAAGTCGACGGAGATGCGCGCGGCGCTCGTCCCCGCGGGCGCGGCCCTCATCGCCGTGTTCGTCTCGCTCGTCGGCGCCGGGCGCACCTCCTCGTCGCTGACGGAGTTCGTGGTGGCGGGCGCGGCGGCCACGCTGACGCTGTTCCTGCTGCTCAGGGTGATCACCGCGCAGGACGCGGGGCGGCCGGACGACGTCACGGCGCGTACGAAGATCTCCGGCGGCGCCTCGATGACCGAGGGCAGCACGGCCGAGGTCGCCGTCGACGCGCGTGACGCGCACGGCACGCTGGAGCTGACCCTCGCCGTAGGGGACGTCGAGGAGGCGTCAGGATCCCCCTGCGTGCCGCTCAGCTCGCTGCACTTCTCGGGCCCCGATCTCGACGGGAGCAGGACCGTGACAGCGCGCGAGGAGACCTCGGTGACCCTGCCCCTGAAGTCCGCCGAGGCCAGGGTGCGGCTCGACGTCACCCTCACCACGGAAGAGGGCTGCGCCCTCTCCCTCACCAAGAAGAAGACAGTTCTGCGCGACTGACCCGGACCTCCGGCAGCCTCCGCCAGGAGCGGCCGGCGGCCGGACGGCCGAACGATAAGGGGGAACCATGCACGTATCCGTATGGCGCGGCCTGTCGCGCCTCGGAGCCGGCGCGCTCGCCCTCTCCCTCGTCCCCGCGTGCGGCGCCGGGGACGGAGGAGAGGACGGGAAGCGGCCGGACGCCGGGGCCGGGACCGGCAAGTCCTCAGCCGCCGCCTCCGCACCGTCGCCCTCGCCGAGCGACGACCTGCTCTCCGGCAAGGTCCGCATCGCCGTGAAGTACAACCAGCCGGGCTTCAACGTCCAGAAGGGCGTCCCCTACTACGGCTTCGAGAACGAGCTGGTGGAGTTCCTGGAGAAGGAACTGAAGCTCGACGCCATCCCCGTACGCATAGATTCCGAGAGCCGCGAGGGCTATCTGACGGGCGAGGACCGCACGGCCGACCTTGTCGTCGCCACGTACTCCATCACCTCCCGGCGCGAGAAGAAGGTGGACTTCGCGGGCCCCTACCTCAAGACGCACCAGGGGCTGATGGTCCGCAAGGGCTACACCGGCATCAAGAGCGTGAAGGACACCGCGGGGAAGCGGATCTGCACGGTGACCGGCTCCACCTCGGACCCCGGCGCCGAGGACGAGGGCCCGCTCGCGGACGCCATCGTCGAGACCCGGGCGACGTACCAGGAGTGCATCAACCAGCTCAAACAGGGCGACTTCGAGGCCGTGCACACGGACAAGGCGGTGCTCTACGGCTTTGTGGAGGAGGACAAGGAAGAGGCGCTCGAAGTCCTGGAGCGCTCCGACGAGTCCTTCAACGTGGGCGATCTCCAGCTCTACGGCGTCGGCCTGCCCGAAGGGCATCCGGCGGCCTGCGCGCGGGTGGCGGAGGCGCTGAAGAAGTTCAACGAGGAGGAGTGGCTGACGAAGTTCTCCCTCCACTTCCCCAAGCTGCGCGCCCAGGGCAACGCCGAGGACACCTACAAGCCCCCCTCGGGCGCCGTCGTCGACGAATACTCCTGCGACAAGGACTGAGCGCGCCCGTCCGGGGCCCCGGCCTGTGACGCGCGCGGGCCCGCGCCGACCGTGCGGTCGGCGCGGGCCCGGTGTCGCTCAGCGCTGGGCGCGGGGCGGTCAGATCAGGCCGAGACCGCGCACCGCGTCGCGCTCCTCCGACAGCTCCTTGACGGAGGCGTCGATGCGCGGACGCGAGAACTCGTTGATCTCCAGGCCCTGGACGATCTCGTACTTGCCGTCCTTCGTGGTGACCGGGAAGGAGGAGATGAGGCCCTCCGGGACACCGTAGGAGCCGTCCGAGGGGATGCCCATGGAGGTCCAGTCGCCGTCGGCGGTGCCGTTCACCCAGGTGTGGACGTGGTCGATCGCCGCGTTCGCGGCGGAGGCTGCCGAGGAAGCGCCGCGGGCCTCGATGATCGCCGCACCGCGCTTGGCGACGGTCGGGATGAACTCGTCGGCCAGCCACTTCTCGTCGTTGACGGCCTCGGCGGCGTTCCGGCCCGCGATCTCCGCGTGGAAGATGTCCGGGTACTGGGTGGCGGAGTGGTTGCCCCAGATCGTCAGCTTCTTGATGTCCGAGACCTGGCTGCCGGTCTTCTTCGCGAGCTGCGTGAGCGCGCGGTTGTGGTCGAGACGGGTCATCGCCGTGAACCGCTCGGCCGGTACGTCCGGGGCCGCGGCCTGGGCGATGAGCGCGTTCGTGTTGGCCGGGTTGCCCACGACGAGGATCTTCACGTCGTCCGCCGCGTTGTCGTTGATGGCCTTGCCCTGCGGCTTGAAGATGCCGCCGTTGGCCTCCAGCAGGTCGCCGCGCTCCATGCCCTTCGTGCGGGGGCGGGCGCCGACGAGGAGACCGACGTTCGTGCCGTCGAAGGCGACGTTCGGGTCGTCGGTGATCTCGATGCCGCGCAGCAGCGGGAACGCGCAGTCGTCCAGCTCCATGGCCGTGCCCTCGGCCGCCTTCAGGGCCGGGGTGATCTCCAGCAGCCGGAGCTTGACGGGGACGTCCGCGCCCAGAAGCTGGCCCGAGGCGATGCGGAAGAGGAGCGCGTAGCCGATCTGACCGGCGGCGCCGGTGACGGTGACATTGACGGGAGTGCGGGTCATGGCGGTCTCCGTAGTACCTGACGTGGCGGCGGGGCCTCCGCGGGCGAAGCCCGAGGGGACGGGTTGTCCCTGCCCTTCTGTGAAGTCTCTCTACATCAAGAGACCCAGCGTCAGGCTATCCGACGCCCGGGGCGCGGAGGAGCCGTGGGGGGCGAAGCGTGAGGGGTTCCGCGGCGTCGGCAGCCGCCCGCTCAAGGAGGGGGGGAGCGCGGACGGCTGCCGGGTGCGGCGCCACACCCGTGGGGGGTTGCCACCAGTTCGCCTGCCCGCGAAACGTCCACCCATGCGTATCCCCTTCGCGGGGTGCGGAAGGAAACGCAGGGTTCCCCCTTCACTGGGCTGCGCCGCTTCACGGGGTGCGGGGTGAAGGTCACACGGGGTTCTCGTTTCTCGTGGGGGTGCGCCCTGCCGGTGCCCCTTGGGGGTTCGTCAGCGATGCTCAGGCCGGTGGCACGGGTTGTGCCCACCCGTCCCGCCAGCGGGACGATTGCCCACAACAGTTTTGGCGCCGTCGCCCGGCGGGGGCGTCCCGGGTTTCGTCGCCGGGTGCGGGCCGGTGGCTTCGGCGCGGCGTGTGGTTGCGGTGCGTCGCGGCTGGCGCCGCGTGATTCTCGGCTTGCGCCGGTGGTCGTGTGGGGTTGCTGTGTGGTGGGGGTCGGTGCCGCGCCGGGGTGTCTCCTCGGGCGGCGACAAGTGCGGGTC
>NZ_BAAGSO010000138.1:67203-78847 GCF_054782395.1 Streptomyces daliensis
CGGTGCTGCACCGGAGGGGCTCCGCCCCTGTCGGGGTAGCTGACGGCGACGGCTCACCACCCCTGTTGTGGGCAGGCGTTCCGCATGGCGAGGGGGCACCTCCCAGCGGTAGCTGGGGGAGGGTGGGCACAACCCACCCACCGGCCCGCAGCACGCCAACGAAACCCCAAAGGGGCAATCGGCGAGGCGCACCCCTGCACAGGGGGTGTTGCGCGGGACGGTCGGCCCGGGGAGTGGGGACCGTAGGTCCCGCGCTGGATGCGTGCCGCCGCACGTCATGGAGCCGAGATCAGCCCACCCGGAGGAGCAGAGGGCCACCGGCGGGACGGGGACGGGGTGGGGTGTCCCCGCAGGTCGAGAAAGTCACCGGCCGAGAGTCGACAACGAGACCTTCACGCCGAGGAGACACCCCACCCCGGCACCGGACACCCACCACCCACGCACCCACAACCCCAACAGGAACCCAGAATCACGCGGCGCCAGCCGCGAAGCACCGATCCATACGCCGCGCCGAAGCCACCCACCCGCACCCGAAAAACGGCGCCCCGCCCAGCGCAGCGCACCGTGCGGCGGCGCAAAAATCAGCGCGGGACCCTACATCGCGCACCACACAGGGCAACCGTTCCGCGCAACACCCCCGTGAAGGGCCTACCCCCCGTTTCATTGCGCCCCCCGCGAAGGGGCCGTCGTGCCCGGTTGGGTGCAGCCGTTGCCGCCCGTTGCGAGCGTCGCGCAAGCGCGGGCCGCGTCACCGGACTTCGCAGCCACCATCTCGGTGTACGCGTCACTCGTCGCGCCCACCTCATCGCTCTGCGACCCCTTGCCCGCCTCCACCTTCACGACGTCCCCCTGCGCCGCCCCGGTGACACGGGCCCACGACGCCTCGCAGACCTTGCTGTACCGCACCTCCACATAGCTCTGCCCGACCCACGCGGAACTGGTCGTCTTGGCGTGCTGGCCGCCGCAGCCCATGTTCTCCGGGTCCTTGCCCGTGCAGTCCGCGCCCTGGCACTTGACGCCCGCGGGCAGCTTCGTGTCCTTCTTGCTGGCGGACGGGGAGGGCTTGGCCACCGTCTCGTCCTTGCCCGTCAGGTCGAAGAGCAGCACGGCGGCGGCGATGACCACCAGCGCCCCGACGACTCCGGCGAGGAACATGGTGACCCGGCGCCTGCCCGAGCCGCCGGATCCGGCGGGACCGGTGGGGCCTGCGGGTGCCGGCGGGCCCGGCACGTCGCCGGCCGGGAGCGCCGTGGTGCGGGGCCCGGCGCCGGAGCCCGAGGCGTCGGGGCTCATGCCCTGGCGCGTGTCGTGGCTGACGTTCGGCGCGCCCGTACGCCGCGCGGTCCCCCGGTTCGCACCCCAGGAAGCGGGGTCGACGCGCTGCGGTCCGGGAGCGGACGGCGTGGCGGACGGTGCCGCATAGTGGCCGCCCTGCGGTCGTCGGGGCGGCGCCGACGGCGTCTCGGGCGGCGCTTCCACCGCGGCGGCGCGTATGCCCCGCGTCGCGCCCTCTCCGGCGTCGGACGACGGCGCGTCGGACGGAACCGCGTCGGCGGGCGCGCCGCCGCTGTCCTCTTCGCGTGTCGCCCGGACAGCGCGGAACACGGCGGTGTCCCCGTCGTCGGCCGGAGGCGGCGCGGAGACGGGGCCGGGGGCAGGGGCGGCGGGCGGGCTCACGGGCGGCGGCGCGACGGGCCCCGCGTCGGCGCCGGGCACCGCACCGTTCCCGGGCGCGCCGCCCTTGTCCTTCGCGGTCTTGTCCTTGCCGCGACCGCGTCCGAGCCCGCGCTTCTTGCCCTGGGAGGGCTCGTCGCCGAACTCCCCCAGCGCAGCCCGCGCCTGGGCGACGCTGATCGCCTCCATTGTCGCGTCGTGCCGCATCTCGCTGCGGCTCCAGGCGCGTTCGGCCAGCTCCCACATCGTGCCGAGGTGGCGCACGTCCGTGCCGGTGACCTCGGCCAGCGCCTGGGTCGCGCCGCGCGGCGGCAGCAGCCGCCCGTTGAGATAGCGCTCCCAGGACGACTTGCTGTACCCGGTACGGTCCGCGATCGTGGCGACACTCATCCCGCTCCGGTCCACGAGCCGCCGGAGCTGGCTCGCGAACTCCTTGATCTGCGGGTCGAGTTCCTCCGGTAGCGGCCTCCAACGAGGCATTGCGCCTCCCCCTTGTCCCCCCGATGTGCTGACGTCCCCCCGTGCCCCGTGCCGTGCCGCTCTCTCCCAGAGCGCCCAGAGCGCCCGGAGCCGCGTACTGGCTACCCAGGGGGATGCAGACAGCCAGGCTCGCAGTTCCGGGTACGGGGGCGCGCGGGAGTGTTTCGGGCCAGCGCCCCCACCCGCGCACACCCCCCGCTGGTCGCACGCATGACCAGTGTGCCACCTGAGCGGATGGCCAGCCCCTTCCCCGGCACCGGACCACCGGGGCCACCGGCCGCGCACACGCCTCCCGTTGGCGTTTCCGGGTGTCCGAAGTCCGTGGTCCGTAGTCCGTGGTCCGAAGTCCGACGTCTTCGTCACGCATGATCGGCATCCGTCCTGAGACGGTCACCGTCGTGCCACAGCGCCCCTGCCGCTCTTGAACGGGAGTGACGAGGTCATGACTCTCAGAACCGCACCCGGAAAACACAGGGTGCGCACAGGAGCGGCCCGCCCTCCACAGGGGAGAGGGCGGGCCGCTTCCTGCAAGCCTCGGCCGGAGGAACCCGGAGAAAAGTCAGCGCACCGCGAAGCGGACGATCGCCTCCAGGAACGGGATCGTGACCCACGGCTTCGGCTGCGCCATCATCGCCAGCAGCGTGATCACGAAGCCCAGCACGCCGTACGTCACCATGTCCGTGAACCGCGAGCGCACCGCCAGCATCCCGACGGACGGCAGCGCCCAGCGCAGCACCGCGCCGCCCAGCATGGACAGCCCGATGATGATGGTCCCGGCGCGGAACTCCAGCACCGTCACCAGCAGCCCGATGAGCACCCCGCCGCACACCGCGAGCAGCGGCCACTGGCGGTACGGCGCAGGGGCGTCGCCTCCGGCGGCCCTTCCGCCGCCCTCGGGGCGAGCGGTGTCACGGGTGAGGAGCGGAAACCGGCGGCTCTTGCGGCCGCCCTCGCTCTCACCCCCTTTGTCTCCTTTGCCGCCGCCCAGCCTGTTCAGTCTGCCCAGGCCGAGCGTCATGCCGACCGCGTTGGCGGCACGCGCCGCGCCGCCCCGCACGGCGTCGAGCGCGCCGCCGCCCTGTGGTGTGGAGGCTCCGGGCTCAGCCGACACGGCGTTCCGCCGCCTCGACGACGTTGACCAGGAGCTGGGCACGCGTCATCGGGCCGACGCCGCCCGGGTTCGGGGAGATCCAGCCCGCGACGTCCCGTACGCCCGGGTGCACATCGCCGACGATCTTGCCGTTCTCGTCGCGGCTCACGCCGACGTCCAGCACCGCCGCTCCCGGCTTCACGTCCTCGGGCTTGATGAGGTGCGGGACACCGGCCGCGGCCACCACGATGTCGGCCTGCCGGAGCAGCGCGGGCAGGTCGCGGGTGCCGGTGTGGCACTGGGTCACGGTGGCGTTCTCGCTGCGCCGGGTCAGCAGCAGTGGGATGGAGCGGCCGACGGTGATGCCGCGGCCCACGACGACCACGTGCGCGCCGTTGATCTCGACCTCGTGGCGGCGGAGGAGCTGGATGATGCCCTGCGGGGTGCACGGCAGCGGGCCCGGCTCGCCCAGGACGAGGCGGCCGAGGCTGGTGGGGTGCAGCCCGTCGGCGTCCTTGTCGGGGTCCATCAGGCCCAGCACGCGGTTGGTGTCGATGCCCTTGGGGAGGGGGAGCTGGACGATGTAGCCGGTGCAGTCCGGGTTGTCGTTCAGCTCGCGGACGACCGCCTCGATCTCCTCCTGCGTGGCCGTCGCGGGCAGCTCGCGCTGGATCGAGTTGACGCCGATCTGCTGACTGTCGCGGTGCTTGCCCGCGACGTACTTCTGACTGCCGACGTCATCGCCGACGAGCAGGGTGCCGAGGCCGGGCGTGACACCCTTGGCCTTCAGCGCCTCGACGCGCGCGGTGAGATCGGTCTTGATCGCTGCTGCCGTGGCCTTGCCATCGAGAATCTGGGCGGTCATGGTGCCATCCTCGCGGATGGGGGGCCATGGTCTCCAATCCGCCCGGCCCCTGGGACGCCGCGCCCTGCCGCACTGCCCCGCCTCGCCTACGTTCCGTTGTGTCCGGACACGCAGGGTGAGTACCCTGGCCTGGTGTACAGCGTCATCGTGGTGCCCGACGGCTGCCGGGGTCCGGACGAGCAGTTCCGGCTGGAGCCGGGCGAGACCCTGCGGTTCGGCCGCACGCACTGCCGCTCGGGCTGCTGCGGTGTCCGGCTGATCCTCCCCCACCCCCACGTCTCCCGCTCGGCGGGCGAGCTGACCGCGACGGGCGCCTTCTGGACGCTCAGCAACTTCAGCCGCGACCGCACGTACACCGTCGTGAACCCCGAGAGCGCCGACGAGCGCATCACCGTCGCCCCAGGGCGTGCCGACGCGCCCGTCCCCTTCGAGTTCGCGCGCGTCATCCTGGCTACGGGCACGGGCACGAGCACCGACGCGGGCACGGACGGCGAGCCGTGCGGGTTCGACGTCTGGGCGCCCCGGCACGACTATCTGGAGGGCCCCGCCGACGACGACCACGATCCCGGGGAGCCGATGGTCCGGCCGTTCCCGCTCGACCGCACGAAGCGGTATTTCCTGGTGCTGGCCGCGCTCTGCGAGCCCCGGCTGCGCGACGAACGGGACGCGCCGCTGCCGACCGTCGAGCAGATCGTGGAGCGGGTGCGCCCGCACTGGCCGGAAGTCAACCGCTCCGCCGTGCACTGGAACATCGACTATCTGACGGTCAAGCTCCGCCTCAAGCCCCCGCGGGAGCACGGGCACGGGGTCGACGCTCTCGTCTCGACGGCCCTGCGCCTCGACCTCGTGCGCGAGGAGCAACTCGGCGTCCTGGAGGGGCGGCTGCCCGTCTGACCAGGGCCGCCGGGGGTCACCGAAAGGCCGTCGAGAGACCGCCGAGAGGCCGTCGCGGGAGCGAAGTACCGGTGCGGAAGGGGCCCGAGAGCCCGGTCCGGGCAACGGCGCATTGCGGATTCGCCACATTTACGGATCTTGGCTGGACAGCATCAGCCCTCAACCACCAACATTGAGCGGCGGCGCCGCGCCCACGTTTTTCGGAGGGCCACGGGCACGGCGCCAGGAGAACGGGGGAAGACATCGTGTACACCGCACACCTCACGCAGCGCACCTGTGGCAACTGCGGGGGCGGACCTGTCATTCCCCGGAGCCCATCGGCCCCATCCGTCCCCTGACAATCCGCTCGGAGGAATCCGCTCGTGAGCTACCCACCGCCGCCCGGCCAGGGCCAGAACCCCTACGGCCAGCAGCCTCAGCAGCCCGGCCAGCAGCCCCAGCAGCCGTACGGCTACCCGCAGCAGGGCCAGCCCCCGGCCGGCGGCCAGCCCGCCTACGGGTACCCGCAGCAGGGCCAGGCGCCCTACGGGCAGCAGCAGCCCGGCCAGCCCGCATACGGCTACCCGCAGCAGCCTCCGCCTCCGGGTGGCACGGTCCAGGCCAACAGCGGCTACATAAACATCAACTACCTGGGCACCGTGCAGCTCGCCACCATGGGCCAGCGCTTCCTCGCGCGGCTCATCGACGGTCTGATCATCGGTGTCGTCATGTCGATCGTCATGTTCGCGGGTCTCGCGGGCACGCTCGGCATCGCCTCCGACATGGAGGACTGCGGCTCCTACATGGACCCGGGCTACCAGGCGTGCATCGACGAGCAGTCGCAGGCCGCGACGGGCGCCTTCGGCGCCTTCTTCGCGATCATGATGTCCCTGGCCGTCTTCATGCTGCTCTACGAGTGGCTGATGATCTCCTTCAAGGGCGCGACCTTCGGCAAGATGGCCATGGGCCTGCGCGTCGTGAAGGAGTCGACGGGTCAGGTTCCGGGCGTCGGCGGCGGCTTCATCCGCTACATCATCCCGATGGTCGGCGCCTTCGTCTGCTACATCGGCATGCTGCTGGTGTACCTGTCGCCCTTCTTCGACAACACCGGCAAGCTCCAGGGCTGGCACGACCGTGCCGCCGGTGTGGTCGTCATCAAGAAGTGACCCACGCCTGAGCCGACTGAGCTGCCTAAGCGCCGTCAGGCGGCTCAGCACGACGAAGACCGCGCCCCGTCCTCTCTCGGGGCGCGGTCTTCGTCTGTGCGGACGCGCGGGACGCCCTGTGGACCGGCTCAGTGGAAGAAGTGCCGGGTCCCCGTCAGGTACATCGTGACGCCCGCCGCCTTCGCGGCCTCGATCACGGCCTCGTCGCGGACCGAACCGCCCGGCTGGACCACGGCCTTGACCCCGGCCTCCGTCAGGACCTCGAGGCCGTCGGGGAAGGGGAAGAACGCGTCCGAGGCGGCGTACGCACCGGCGGCGCGCTCCTCGCCCGCGCGCTGCACGGCCAGCTTCGCGGAGTCCACGCGGTTGACCTGGCCCATGCCGACGCCGACCGTCGCGCCGTCCTTCGCCAGCAGGATCGCGTTGGACTTGACGGCGCGGCAGGCGCGCCAGGCGAAGGCCAGCTCGGCCAGCTCGTCGGCGGACAGCGGCTCGCCCGTCGCCAGCCGCCAGTTCGCCGGATCGTCGCCCTCCGCCTGGAGGCGGTCCTTGACCTGGAGCAGCGTGCCGCCCTCGATGGGCCGGAACTCGACCTCAGCGGCGGGCGCTCCGGGGCTGCGCAGCACGCGGATGTTCTTCTTGCGGGAGAGGACCTCGACGGCGCCGTCCTCGTAGCCGGGGGCCACGACGACCTCGGTGAAGATCTCCGCGACCTGCTCGGCCAGCGCCACCGAGACGGGCCTGTTGACGGCGATGACCCCGCCGAAGGCGGACAGCGAGTCGCAGGCGTGCGCCTTGCGGTGCGCCTCTGCCACGTCGGCACCGACCGCGATGCCGCACGGGTTGGCGTGCTTGATGATCGCGACGCAGGGGTCGGCGTGGTCGTAGGCGGCGCGGCGGGCCGCCTCGGTGTCCACGTAGTTGTTGTAGGACATCTCCTTGCCGTGGAGTTGCTCGGCGCCCGCGAGGCCCGTGCCGCTGCCGTCGGTGTAGAGCGCGGCGGGCTGGTGCGGGTTCTCGCCGTAGCGGAGCACGTTGGCGCGGGTGTAGGTGGCGCCGACGAAGTCGGGCAGCCCGGAGTCGTCGACGGCCGCGTAGCCCTGCGCGAACCAGCTCGCGACCATCGTGTCGTAGGCCGCCGTGTGCTGGAACGCCTCGGCGGCGAGCCGCTTGCGCTCGGTGAGCCCGAAGCCGCCGTCGCCGACGGCCTTGAGCACGTCGGCGTAGCGGTCCGGGTTGACGACGACCGCGACGGAGGGGTGGTTCTTGGCCGCGGCGCGCACCATCGAGGGGCCGCCGATGTCGATCTGCTCCACGCACTCGTCGGGGGAGGCGCCGGAGGCGACGGTCTCCTGGAAGGGGTAGAGGTTCACGACGACCAGCTCGAAGGGCTCGACGCCCAGCTCGGTGAGCTGCTCGCGGTGGTCGGCCAGCCGCTGGTCGGCGAGGATGCCCGCGTGCACGCGCGGGTGCAGCGTCTTGACCCGCCCGTCCAGGCACTCGGGGAAGCCGGTCAGGTCCTCGACGGCGGTGACCGGGACCCCGGCCGCCGCGATCTTCTTCGCGGTCGAGCCGGTCGAGACGAGCTGCACGCCCGCCGCGTCCAGCCCCCGGGCCAGGTCTTCCAGTCCGGTCTTGTCGTAGACGCTGACCAGCGCGCGGCGGATCGGCCGCTTCGTTCCCGTGTCCGTACCGGTGTCCGTAACTTCGGCGCTCATGCCGGAATCCGTACCTTTCGTCCCTCGATGCGATACCCGTCGCGGGCGAGGCGCCCCACGACGTCGACGAGCAGCCGTCGCTCGACTTCCTTGATCCGCTCGTGGAGAGCGGCTCCCTCATCGGTGTGGTCCTCTTCCAGGACCTCGACCACGCCCTGGGCGATGACCGGGCCGGTGTCGACACCGTCGTCGACGAAGTGGACGGTGCACCCGGTCACCTTGACGCCGTAGTCGAGCGCGTCGCGCACGCCGTGGGCGCCGGGGAAACTGGGCAGCAGCGCGGGGTGCGTGTTGATGAGACGCCCCCCGTAACGGGCGAGGAACTCCTTGCCCACGATCTTCATGAAGCCCGCCGAGACGACGAGATCGGGCTCGTACTCCGCCGTCGCGCGCGCCAGCGCCTCGTCCCACTCGGCGCGCGAGGCGTGGTCGCGCACGCGCCGCACGAAGGTGGGAATCCCGGCCCGCTCGGCGCGCGCCAGCCCCTCGATGCCCGCGCGGTCGGCGCCGACGGCCACGATCTCGGCGCCGTAGCCCTCGGTGCCCCGCTCCGCGATGGCGTCGAGGAGGGCCTGGAGGTTGGTGCCGGACCCGGAGACGAGCACGACGAGGCGCGCGGGGCGGTCACGGCGGCCGCCGCGAGGACTGAGACCCGGGTTCGGGCCCGGACCCGGGTCGGGGCCCGGGTCCGGGTCCGGGTTGCTGGGGCTGGGGTGCGCGGCCACGGCGGGGGCTCTCTCTCGCTGGGTTCCCTGACGTCGCGTCGTGTCGTGTCACGTCGCGCCGCCAGGAGGAAAGCGGTTTGCGTGGTCGTACGCGGTTTGTGCGGTCGCACAAGAAGGTGGAGCGGAGGATTCCGGGGAACTCTACGAAGCGTCCGACCGTCGGCAACGATACCGGCACTCCACGCGGCCCCCACGGGACGGGGGCGCGCACGAGAGGTAGCGTCGGAGGCGCTATCCGTACGCGCCACGGAACGACAAGGGGAAGACACACACCACATGACCGACCGACCCCGCCGCCGCGCGGCAGCATCCGACACGTCCCGCGAGGACAACCCCTTCGCGCCACCGCCGGAGGGGCAGCCGGACATGCCATGGCAGCCGCGCCGCCCGACGGACTCCGACGGCTCCCCCGGGCCCGGACCGGTCCACGGGAAGTCGCCGGGTTCCGGTCCGGGTTCCGGTTCGGGGTCCTCGTCCGACGGGTCCGGGTCGTCCGGGTCGTCCGGGTCGTCCGGGTCGTCCGGGTCGTCCGGTGACGACGAGCAGTCGGCGTGGGGCAGCCAGTGGAGCAGCCGCCAGCCGGGCCGCCAGAGCGGGGGCTTCGGCGGCACGGGCCAGGGCGGCGAAGGCAACGGCAATGGCAATGGCAATGGCAACGGTGAGGGCGGCGGCGACGGGCGCGGTCCCGGTGGCAGCGGCCCGCGCGGCGGCATGCGCTGGGACCCGACCGACCCCCTGCAACGCCACGCCCGCTACTCCCTGCACGCGGGCATCTGGGGCCTCTTCTTCGCCCTGTTCAGCCTGCCGCAGGTGGCGCTGCTGCTCGGAGCACTCTCGCTGTACTGGGGCATCCACTCCCTGCGGGGGCGGTCCCGCACGGCGGGCAAGGAGCGGAGCGCCGACGGGTCCCGGGCATCCGGTTCCGGGGCGCGGGCGACCGCGGAGGACATCGCGGGCAGCGCCCGCACGTCCTCGGGCCCCGAAGCGCAGCGGACGCCCTCACCCGTACAGGTCACGGTGACTCCGGCGCAGGCGGCGAAGGCGCAGACCACGGCGGCGGTCGGCGGCCTGGTCACCGCGGTGCTCGCGCTGGCGGTCGTCGCGGCGACGTTCACCTTCCAGACCGTGTACCGCGACTACTACACCTGCACGACGGACGCCCTCACCCAGTCCTCCCGCGAAGACTGCAAGCGCCTCCTCCCCGAACAACTCCGCCCCCTCCTGGAACCCCGCACCTAGGGTCCAGGGCCCTTCGCCCGGACCGTCGTACGGACCTACGGGCCGGAGGACGATGTCGGCGACGCGGGGTCAGACGGACCGGCCCCGGACCGCGGCTACCGCCTCGTCGAAGGCGTCCTCCACCCCGACGGCGCCGCCGCTGCCGACCCATGCCTCAAGGGCGACATCCGAGCAGGCCACGGCACAGGCGACCAGCGCGTGCGCCCGCAGCCGGCTCCTGGGGTCGTCGGCGTCCCCGAGCCGTGCGGCGATGTCCGGCACCAGCAGTTCCGTCCACTGCTGCTGCTTCTCTCCCCGGCGCGCCCGCAGCGCAGGGGATGCGTGGAGCATGCCGGTGATCTTGAGGAAGTCCTCCGAGTCGTACGGCAGTGATCTGAGAAGTTTCACCAGGGCCGCCCTGAGCGCCTGCCACGGGGACTCATGGGCCGGCCGCTCCTCCAGCGCGGCCCGCAGCACCTGTCCGTGCGCGGCGTGGTCGCCGAGCACGATGTCCTCCTTCGTGCCGAAGTAGCGGAACAGCGAACGCCGCGACATGCCAACCTCGATGGCGATCTGATCCATGCTCGTGGCCTCGAAGCCGCGCTCCAGGAACAGCCGCATCGCGGCGGCGACGATCTCGGCCTGCACCGCCCGCCGGGTGCGCTCACGCAGTCCCGCCGGGCGCCCCTGCTGATCCTCCATGGACGTCAGCCTACTGTTTCCTGCACTCGGTACCTACTTGGCACCCTGTGACAAGTTTGGCTCCCCATGCCATGATGCGGGCATCCACTACCGAGGAGCAGCCCATGAACGCCGTCGACTACCGCGGTCAGACCACCCTCGTCACCGGAGCCAGCTCCGGCATCGGCGCGGAGTTCGCCCGCCGGATAGCCGGGCGGGGTTCGGACGTCGTCCTGGTCGCCCGGCGCCGGGAGCGGCTGGAGAAGCTGGCCGCCGAACTCGCCTCGGAGCACGGCGTCCGGGCCGAGGCCGTTCCGCTCGACCTGAGCCTGCCCGGAGCGGGACAGGCTCTCGCCGGGGAAACGGAGCGGCGCGGCCTCACGGTCACGAGCGTCGTCAACAACGCGGGCTTCGGCACCAGCGGTCAGTTCCACGACGAGGATCCGGAGCGCTTGCGGGAGGAGGTCCAGGTCGACGTCGCGAGCCTGGTCGACATCAGCCGGGCGTTCATCGGGCCGCTGCGGGCCTCCGGGAACGGGGTGCTGGTCAATGTGGCGAGCATGGCCGCGTATCTGCCGGTTCCCGGCATGGCCGTCTACGCCGCCACGAAGGCGTTCGTGCTGCACTTCACCGAGGCGCTCTGGTACGAGTCGCGCGGTACCGGGCTGCGTGTCCTCGCGCTGTCCCCGGGGGCGACCGAGACCGAGTTCTTCGACGCCGTCGGCACGGACGTCGCGGGCGGCGCCCGCCAGTCCCCCCAGGAAGTGGTGACGGAGGCCCTGCGGGTGCTGGACCGGCGCACGTCTCCGCCGAGTGCGGTCTCCGGGCGCCGTAACCGGGTGATGGCGGGCGCGAGCCGGTTCGTGGGCCGGAAGCGCGGGGTCCTGGTCATGGGCGCCATGATGTCCCGCGAATGACTCCGCCCCGCGCCCCACGGTCCCGGGGCGGGGGTGCGCTCTGTGGGTGCCCCTTCGGGGGTTCGTTCGCGTGTTGCGGGCCGGTGGCACGGGTTGTGCCCACCCTCCCCCAGCTACCGCTGGGAGGTGCCCCCTCGCCAGCGGGACGCTTGCCCACAACAAGGGTGGGCCTCTCCGATGCGGCGCCGGGGCGGGCGCATGGTGGTGGCGTACCGGTGCCGGCACGGCACCGGTGCA
>NZ_BAAGSO010000138.1:78857-168414 GCF_054782395.1 Streptomyces daliensis
GCCGACCCCCACCACACAGGCACCCCATATCCACCGGCGCAAGCCATGAACCACGCGGCGCAAGCCGCGTCGTACCGGTCCATACGCCGCGCCGAAGCCACCGGCCAGGCAGCCGAACACGGCGCCAAGCCACACGCGCACCGCCCCCGTGCCGCAGCGCAAAAATCAGCGCGGGACCCTACGGCACCCACCACACCGGCGAACCGTCCCGCGCAACACCCCCGACGAACAGGCAACCCCCCGTTTCCTAGCGCCCCCGCGAGGGCGCGTCGCGGCGCAGCAGGCCGGACAGCGCGGGGTCGGGGCGCAGGCCGAGTTCGCGGTCCAGGAGGTCCGCGTACACGCCCAGGCTGCGCCGGGCCTCGACCCAGTTGCCCGCGGCCAGATGCGCCTCGATGAGGACGCGCTGCGCGCTCTCACGCAGCGGCTCGGCGCCGACGGCCGCCATCGCGACGTCGACCGCGTCCGCGCACAGGCCCATGCGCGTGAGCTGCCGGCTCTGGCACTCCAGCGCGTGCAGAAGCCGCTGCCGGACGCGTTCGCGTTCCATGAGCGCCCAGTCGTCGTACCAGCCGGGCAGCAGTTCCAGCGCGTCCGGCGCGGGCGGTGCGGCACGCAGTTCGCGCGGTGTCGCGCGACCCTCGATGACGTGGGTGGCCCAGGTGCTCACCGTCCGCAGGTCGATGAGCACCTCGTCACGCATCGTGAGTCCGTGCTTGTCGGCCGCCACCAGCCGGACGTCCATGCGGTTGAGCCGCCACAGCGCGGAGCGCAGGTTCCCGTTGGCTCTGGCCTCGTCGTGCACGGGCCACAGCGACCCGGCGGCGTACGGCCGCTCGACCCGGCAGGGGCGCAGCGCCAGGAAGGCGAGCAGGCGCCCGCAGCTTCTGGGCACGTCGACGCGCCGCGAGCCGACGCTGACCGAAAGCTCCCCGAAAAGGTGCAGCACAGGCAGGGTTTCCTGGGCGCCCCAGGGGGCCAGAAGGTGAGGAAAATCCGGCGGCATGGCGTTCTCCCCCCGCGCGAGCGCGCCCCTCGACGGGAGTCGGAGGTCCCTTGCCCGGCCGTCACGGGACGCTGACTGTGGTGTATCAACGATCCGCAGTCTCAGCGAGGAAGGCCAGAAGAAATTCCCGCACCATCCGTACGGCCGACTCGGCATCTGCTGTAGACGCATCGACGCCCACGGGGACCCGTTCGACGTCGGGATTGAGCCGCAGGGTGATCAGCGCACCGTGCGTCTGGGCCTCCACGCGCACCACGCACACGCCGGTCCTGCCACTTCCGGACACCATGCCGGCAGCCTGCCACGGGCCCGTCACCGGGGCGTTGAACGTACGTACGGATCGCGGGCGCCCGGTCACCGACGGCCGGTCGCCATGGCACGGGGCGGTTCACGAGCGGACCGCCAGCCGCTCACGAACCGCCCCGCGCCCGGGAGCGGACGCCCGGAGGAGCACCGGGCGCCCGTCCCATTCACCGCCTGGTGAGGGGCGGTGCGTCAGTGGTGCGGCAGCGGCGCGTCAGTCGTGCGTGCCCGCCGTCGCGGCGGTGACGTTCGTGCCGGTGGTGCTGTTGGCGCCGCCGAGCGGGACCTGGTGGTCGAGGCCGACGAAGCGCCCGTCCTTCTGCCAGAGCGCGGGCTTGAGGAGCGCGTACTTCGCCTCGTCCCATGTCTTCCAGTCGTAGTCGAGCAGCCCTCCGGTGTCACCGGAGTTGGGGTTGAGGCACCAGAAGGTCTGGTGGATGCGGTGCTCGACGATGAGGTCGCGCAGCGCGGTCATCCACTTCTGGTTCTCGCCGCCGTCGAGCCGCCCGCCCCACTCGCCGACGAGCAGGGGAGCGGTGCCGTTCTCCTTGAGGTAGAGCCAGTTGGGCCGCCAGACGTTCTCGGTCAGCGTGGTCTTGTTCCACTCGCCCTCGAACCACGGCTGGCGGTAGACGGAGGGGCCGTAGTCGTGCGGCGAGTACACGAGCTGGTCCTGCTGCGTACCGAGGTCGACGGGGTGGTCCTTGGCGCCGCGGAGGTTTCCGCCCCACCACATGGAGTGGTAGTCCGCCGGAGTGGTCGAGCCCCAGTCCGTGCCGTTCTTCGGGTAGATCTCGATGCCCTCGCAGAGCACCAGCAGATTCGGGTTGACGGCCAGGATCCGGCGGCCCGCCGTCTGGCAGGCGTGCTTCCAGTTGTCCTGGTCGGCCGAGCCGTCCCACTTGGCGCGCGGGCTCTCGTTCTGCCTGCCGTGCGGCTCGTTCTTGATGTCCATCGAGAGGATGGTGTCGTCGTTCTTGTAGCGATTGGCCAGCCACTCCCAGGTGGCGTAGAAGTCCTCCACGGTGACCGAGCCCTTCCACCACACGGGGTGTACGTGGCCCGAGTTGTCGGCCTCGGCGCTGTGGACGTCCATCATGACCTTGATGCCGTACTGCTCGCACAGGTCGAGCCAGTAGTCGAAGACCTGGAGCGAGGTCATGCCCGTCAGCTCCGGGTTGGCCCAGGTGTTCACGGCGGAGGGCGCCGTGGCCTGGCCGTTCTTCCACTCCTTGAGCAACTGCGTGGAGATGGGCACCCGGATCGTGTTCATCCCGCGCTCGGCCATGGCCCGGGTCAGTTCTTCGATATTGGCCGACCAGAGGCCGTGGAAGACGCGTTCACCGGTGTTGAAGCCGAACCAGTTGGTGCCCGTCATCCATACCTTGTTGCCCTGCGCGTCCACGATGTCGCCGCCCTGGGTGTGCAGCCAGTCGTCGCCGGGGGCCGCCGCCCCGGCGTCCGTGCTCCGGTGCGGGGCTGGGGCGCTCTGACCCGCGTGCGCGTCGGGGGCGCTGAGCTGGCCCATGGTGAGCAGGCTCGCCGCGCTCAGCGCTACGGCGAGCAGCGCCCGCCGCAAGCGCCCGGTGCGGCGCGTTCTCTCGTTCGTGAGGTTCGTCATCGTCACCTTCCGGTGGGGGAGTGGGGCGGCGGCGCATGACTCCCGGCCCTCAGGAGGCCGTGGGCAACGGCTCAGGGGGCTGTGTCCGCCGGGGTGTGGGAGCGCTCCCAAACGTGTTGACGCTGTCGTTGTAGAAGCTGCGCGGAGCCGCGTCAACGGGCGGGGACGGGATGACTGGAACTCGGCCCTCTGTACGGGTCCTTCCGCGCGGGCCCTGCGCGGGTCCCTCCGTGCGGCAGCCGTTCGTGCGGCGGCGCGTCGCCGGGGACGCCGCGCCCGGGTCGGAGAGGGTGGGTGGCCGGATGCTGTCGGGGTACGCCGGTCTCCAGCGACCGGCTCCGGCGGGAGCCCGGCACGGAGGGATACGGAGGCGTGAAGTGGCGCGTGTGACAGTTGTGGCGATCCTCTGGCTGCTGGCCCTCGCGGCGCTCTGGGCGGGCTGGGCGGCCGACGGCGGCTGGTGGTGGGCGGCGGGCGTGCTGCTGGCGTTCGCCCTGGTCGGGCTGTACGACCTCGTCCAGCGTCGCCACTCCGTCCTGCGCAACTACCCGGTAATCGGCCATCTGCGCTACATCCTGGAGAGCCTCCGCCCTGAGCTTCAGCAGTACTTCGTGGAGCGGGACTTCGACGGCCGCCCCTTCGACCGCGACACCCGCTCGATCGTCTACGAGCGCGCCAAGGGCATGGCCGACCAGGCGTCCTTCGGCACGGAACGCCCCGTCTACGAGGCCGGTTACGAGTACTTCGTGCACTCCGTCGCGCCCCGGCCCCTGCCCGAACGGCCGCCGGCGGTGCGGGTGGGCGGGCCCGGGTGCACGCGCCCGTACGACATGGCCCTGCTGAACGTCTCCGCCATGAGCTTCGGCTCGCTCTCGGCCAACGCCATCCTCGCGCTGAACCGGGGAGCGGCCGAGGGCGGCTTCGCGCACGACACCGGGGAGGGCGGGATCTCGGACTACCACCTCCGTCACGGCGGCGACCTGGTGTGGGAGATCGGCACCGGCTACTTCGGCTGCCGTACGGACGACGGGGACTTCGACGCTGAGGAGTTCGCCCGCAAGGCGCGCTGGGACGCGGTGCGCTGTGTCTCGCTCAAGCTCTCGCAGGGCGCGAAGCCGGGCATGGGCGGCGTCCTGCCGGGCGGCAAGGTGAACGCGGAGATCGCCCGCGTACGGGAGGTGCCGCAGGGCAAGACCGTCGTCTCGCCGCCCTACCACCGCGTCTTCTCCACGCCCCGCGAACTCGTGGGCTTCCTCGCCCGGATGCGCGAGCTGTCCGGGGGCAAGCCGACGGGCTTCAAGCTCTGCGTGGGCAGCCGCCGCCAGGTCCTGGCGGTCTGCAAGGCGATGCGCGAGGAGGACGTCACCCCCGACTTCATCATCGTCGACGGGGCCGAGGGCGGCACGGGCGCGGCCCCGCTGGAGTTCATCGACCACGTGGGCACCCCGCTGACCGAGGGCCTGTCCACCGTGCACAACGCGCTGGTCGGCTCGGGGCTGCGCGAGCGGGTGCGGATCGGCGCCAGCGGCAAGGTCGCCACCGGGGCCGATCTGGTCAAGCGGATGATCCAGGGCGCCGACTACGCCAACGCGGCGCGGGCCATGATGTTCGCGGTCGGCTGTATCCAGTCACAGCGCTGCCACACCAACACCTGTCCCGTCGGCGTCGCCACCCAGGATCCGCGCAGGGGGCGCGCCCTGGACGTCGAGGACAAGTACCGGCGCGTCCAGCGCTTCCAGCAGGCGACGGTGCACAGCGCGATGGAGATCATGGCCTCCCTGGGGGCGCGCTCCGCCGCCGATCTGCGTCCCGACATGCTGCGGCGCCGGGTGGGGCCCGACACGGTGCGCTCCTTCGCCGACCTGTACGAGTGGCTGGAGCCGGGGCAGCTCCTGGACGGCGCGGCGCCCCGCGACTGGGCCCGCGACTGGCACGAGGCCGATGCGGACACGTTCACGGCCTGACGCGCCACGCGCCGAAGGCGGGCGGCGAACTCCCGCGTCCCGGAGCACTCTTGGCGTGTTTCTTGTGTGCACGCATGTTGTTTCGTGGTGGAGGTTGTGACTCAATGTTTGACCACGTGTCGTATTTCATGGACATGCCCCTCCACGAGCGTGAGGAATCACGTGAGACATAGACGTACCCGCACCCGCACCCGCACCCGCATCCGTCCCCGACTTCTCCTCCTCTGGTCGCTGCTGCTCGCGGCGGCGCTGGCACTGCCGTTGAACGGACCGCTGCCCGACGCCTCGGCGGCTCCCGCCGACCGGGCGGCCACCTTCGCCGACGACGACCCGAACGCCCCCGTGCACGGCCTGAAGGGCGAATACTTCAGGATGTCCGAGCCGGGCGCCCGTGACTTCGCCGAGCTCGGCGGCGTCGCGCTCGAACCGCGCGTCGACTTCCCCGGGCTCGCCTCCATCTTCGAGTCCGTGACCGGCCGCACCGAGCACACGACGGCGCGCTGGACCGGACGTATCGAGGCCCCCGAGACCGGCGACTACACCTTCTACGCCAAGGGCGACAACGGCTTCCGGATCCTCATCGACGGCAAGCCGGTCATCGACCACTGGGTGCCCGACTGGGACAACGAGCAGAAGAGCGAGCCCGTCAGGCTGACGGCCGGTGAGCCGCACGAGATACGCGTGGAGCTGTTCCAGGACACCGGCGGCGCGAACCTGGCCCTGAGCTGGGAGAGCGGCACGGTCGAGAGGGAGATCGTCCCCGAGTCCGCCTTCACCCCGCCCGCCGACTACGAGGTCTACCCCGTCGCGCTCTCCGTCGGCGAGGACGGGCGGCGCTTCCAGACCACCTTCGCCGGTGACGTCGCCGGGTACGAGGGCTTCGAGGACCACCTGGCGATCGAGGTGGACACGACGAAGATGCCGGTCGAGTCCGTCACCCCGGCGGCCGACGACCCGCGAGCGCTGATCGTCACATTGGCCGAGCCCGTGCAGAAGGACCAGCAGGTGCGCTTCTCGTACGACGGGAAGGGCGGCCTGACGGCGGGCGGGGAGACCGTGCCGCAGATCATCCGGCACGCGCGGAACGCGTCCACGCAACGCCTGCTCACCGAGTGGGGCGAGAAGCTGGACCGCCGCAACCCGCTCCCCGAGTACCCCCGCCCGCAGGAGGTGCGCGACGAGTGGCGCAACCTGAACGGGCAGTGGGAGTTCGCCGGTGCGGAGAAGGGCGAGGAGCCGCAGTTCGGCAAGGCCCTCGACGAGCGGATCACCGTGCCGTTCCCCGTCGAGTCGCAGCTCTCGGGGCTGGAGCGGCACGAGGACCACATGTTCTACCGCAAGCAGATCACCGTCCCCGCGAAGTGGTCCGTCGGCGACAGGCAGCGGCTGAGGCTGAACTTCGGCGCCGTCGACCACCACGCCCGGGTGTGGGTCAACGGGAAGCAGGTCGCCGAGCACAAGGGCGGCTACTCGGCCTTCAGCGCCGACATCACCGACGCGCTCAAGCGGGGCGGCAAGCAGGAGATCGTCGTCGCCGTCACCGACACGGCAGGGCAGAACCAGCCGAGGGGCAAGCAGGCCACGGACCCGGGCGGCATCTTCTACACCCAGTCCTCCGGCATCTGGCAGACCGTCTGGATGGAGCCCGTCGCGAAGACCGCCGTCGACCGGCTGGTCACCACCCCCGACATCGACGCGCACAGCCTCACGGTGAACGCGAAGTCCGAGCACGCGTCCTCGTCGGCCCGTGTCACGGCCGTGGCCCGCGACGCGAAGGGCAGGAAGGTCGGCTCCGTCACAGGACCCGCCAACAGCGATCTGCGCCTGCCCGTCAGGAACCAGCACCTGTGGTCGCCCGACGACCCGTACCTCTACGACCTCGACGTCACCCTCACCGACGGCAGGTCGAAGGACAGGCTGAAGAGTTACTTCGGCATGCGCTCCCTCGGCATCGAGAAGGTGGGCGGCCACCAGAAGCTCGTGCTCAACGGGAAGCCGTTCTTCTCCCTCGCCATGCTGGACCAGGGCTTCTGGCCCGACGGCCTCCACACCCAGCCCAGCGACGAGGCGCTCAGCTTTGACCTTGAGGCGCAGAAGGAGCTGGGCTTCAACGCCGTGCGCAAGCACATCAAGGCGGAGTCGGCGCGCTGGTACTACCACGCCGACCGGCTCGGACTGCTCGTGTGGCAGGACTTCGTGTCCGGTGACATCACGAACGAGGAGGGCAAGCAGGCGTTCCTGACCGAGGGCAAGCGCGTGATGGAGCAACTGCACAACTCGCCCTCGGTCGGCGGCTGGGTGGTCTTCAACGAGGGCTGGGGCGAGTGGGACCGCACCGAGACCGGCAAGATCGCCGAGTCCGTCAAGGCGGCCGACCCCTCCCGCGTCGTCAACGCGCACAGCGGCGTCAACTGCTGCAACTCGAAGGGTGACTCGGGCAAGGGCGACATCATCGACCACCACGACTACAACAACGACGACCCGCCCACGGCCGACCACCGCGCCGCGATGGACGGGGAACACGGCGGCTTCACCCTGCGCACTCCCGGACACATGTGGCCGGGCACCCCGACGGTGATCTACAGCGGCGTGGCCGACAAGGAGGCACTGACCGCGAAGTACGTCGAGAACACCGAGAAGTTCTATCTCCAGCAGGCGGCAGCCGGACTGTCCGGCTCGGTCTATACGCAGGTCACCGACCTGGAGAACGAGCTGAACGGCATGTGGACGTACGACCGGCGGGACATCAAGGTCGATCCGAAGCGGGTCAGAGCCGTCAACGAGAAGGTGATCGCGGCGGGAGCGGGCGCGGGCGACTGACCGTGCCGCTCCGCAAGCTCCCGTGACCGCGCGTCACTCCGGATCACCCCGGACCGCGCCCGTCCGCCGCCTGTCCCACAGGGCGGCGGGCGGACGCACGTCCGTCCTCGGCCGCGACCCCGCGCCGCAGGGTGCTGTGGGCCGCCGACACGCCCGTACCGCCGGTCACTCCGGCCGTACCGCCGGTCGCTCCGGCCGGAGTGCCGGGCCCGGCCGGCGGCGCTCCGGACGAGGGCGCGTCGACGGGGCAGGAGGGGCAGGAGGGGCAGGAGGGGCAGGCAGGGGCCCTGGATGCTCCGCTTCCGCCTCCGTGACATGCTGGCCACCGGACCACAGCACGGCCCGTCGCCGCGGACGGGGCCGCTCCGGCGGAGGTGAGCGATGAGCCAGCACGGCTATCAGGCAGACAGGATCGTGACGGACGAGGCGCACTCGGCGCGCGTGTACGACTACATCCTGGGTGGCAAGGACAACTACGAGGTCGACCAGGAAGCGGCCCGCGTGATGTGCCGCGAGTGGCCCGCGCTGCCGGTGCACATGCGCGCCAACCGCGCCTTCATGCACCGCGCCGGCCGCTGGCTCGCCAAGGAAGCGGGCATCCGCCAGTTCCTCGACATCGGTACGGGACTGCCCACCTCGCCCAACCTGCACGAGGTCGTCCAGCGCGAGGCCCCCGCCTCGCGGGTGGTCTACGTCGACAACGACCCGATCGTCCTCACCCACGCCCAGGCCCTGCTGACCAGCACCCCGCAGGGGCGGACCGCCTACATCGACGCGGACATGCGGGACCCGGACGCCATCCTGTCCGACCCGGTCTTCCAGGAGACCCTGGACCTGGGGGAGCCGGTCGGGCTGATGGTCATCGGCATCCTCCACTTCATCCTTTCCGACGATGACGACCACGGTCTGATCGAGCGCCTTCTCGACCCGCTTCCCCCGGGCAGCTACCTCGCCGCGACCATCGGGACCGCCGACTTCGCGCCCGAGGAGGTGGGCAAGGTCGCGGAGGAGTACGCGCGCCGGGGCATGCCCATGCAGCTGCGCACCCACGCCGAGGCCGAGTCCTTCTTCGCCGGTCTCGACCTGGTCGAACCCGGCGTCGTGCAGGTGCACCGCTGGCACCCGGGCGCCGACGACGAGCGGGTCGATGACCGGGACATCGCCATGTACGGGGGCGTGGCCCGCAAGTCCTGAGAGCCCTGAGAACTCTGGGAGGCCCGGGCCGAGCCCAGACGGCCCGGGCCGCTCGTGGCCGCCGCGTCGCGTGGCCTCGCGTCGCGCGTGGCGGTCCCCGCCGACGGTGAGGCCGTCGACGGGGACGTCAGCGCGTCGGACGCCTCGGACGCGTCAGGCGTGCCGGGTGTTTCAGGCGCCCAGTTCGCCCGCCGCCTTCTCGATGTCGGCGGCGAAGGTGCTCACCTCGGTGTAGACACCGGGCTTGCCGGGACGCGCGCAGCCGTCGCCCCAGCTCACGATGCCGACCTGGACGAACTCCCCGGCCTCGTCCTTACGGAACAGCGGGCCGCCGGAGTCCCCCTGGCAGGAGTCGATGCCGCCGTTCTCCAGGTCGCCCGCGCACAGCTCCTCCTCCGGGGTCAGCTCGCTCCCGTAGGCGCTGCCGCAGGTGGCGTCGTCGACGAAGGGCACGTCGACCTTCAGCAGGTTCTGCTGCTGCTCGCCGCCCTCCTTGTCCGCGCCCCACCCGGCGACGGTGAAGTCGCCCTCGTTCAGGTCCGCCGAGGTGGCCAGCGGCAGGGTGGGCTGGTCGATGGGCTTCTCCAGCTTGATGAGCGCCCAGTCCTTGCCCTTGCCGTCGTAGCCCGGGGCCTGGAGCACCTTGGTGGAGTTGACCTTGACGGCGTCGGGGGAGGAGAGGTCGGTGACCCCGCCGACCGCCTCGATCTCGGTGTTCTCGCCGCTGCCTTCCACGCAGTGCGCGGCGGTGAGCACGACGTCCTGCTTGTAGAGCGCGCCGCCGCAGCCCATGGACAGCCGCACCATCCACGGGAATTCGCCCTGCTGGGCCTTCTCGCCGCCGACTATCTTCGGGCTCGGCACGGGGTCTGGCGCCCCGTCGGACCCGGCGCCCGTGGCCTGCGCGCTGCCCGGCACCATCAGTGCGAACGCGGCGGCCGCGACGGCCGCCGAGGCCATCGCGCCGCGGGTGATCCTGCTGCCGCGCCGCGCGCCCTGGCTGTTCGTGTTCAAGGGATGTCCTTTCGTGGGGGGTTGCACGCTTTGTCGAGGGCATGCCAAGCCGGGGCCCGGTGCGGGCGCGGAAGAAGAGATGCTCCCCCTGTGCCGCTCCACCGCAAGACGTGCGGCCCCGTGTGGCAACTCCCGTAAAGCGCTCCGCAATTATGTGAATCAAGTGAACGCCGTGACAAGGGGGCCCAGTGAGCTGGATGAGGAGAGACGGTTGGGCCGGGAGGGGGGAGGCGGAGGTTCCGGTGCGGCACGTGTGACGCGTCGCGCGTGCCGCACCGCGTGTGGCGCGGTACATGTCGTCCGCCTCGGACCGCGCGTCGTCAGCTCCCCGTGCGCGCCCGCTCCGGCGCGGGAGGCAGCACCAGATCGGCGCGGCGGCGCCAGGTGTAGCGGGCCAGCAGTTCGTCGCGGGCGCTCGCCCCCAGCCGTCGCCGCAGCTCGCCGTCGGCGGTCAGGGCCGTGACCGCAGCCGTCCAGGCGTCGACGTCCTCCGGCGGGCACAGCAGGCAGTCCTCACCGTCCCGCAGCACCTCCCGCAGCACGGGGAGGTCGGAGACGACCATGGCCCTGCCGTGCGCCATGTACTCGAACAGCTTCGGCGGCGACATCCACAGCGCGGCGTCACCGGCGCCGTCCGCTTCGGCGGCCCGCGACTGGTAGGGCGCCAGCACCACGTCGAAGTGCGGGTAGTAGGCGGCGAGTTGGGCGGGCGAGCGGTGCCCGTGGAAGTGGACGTTCGCGGGCGCGCCGTGCCCGCGCCAGTAGGCCAGGCCCTCCGTCGTGCCGCCCACCAGATGCACGTCGATCGCGGGCAGGCGTCCGGCCAGTGCCAGGATGAGGTCCACCGCGCGTCCCGGGTGCAGATGGCCGACGTAGCCCGCCTTGAGCGCGTCGGGACGCCCCGGGAGTTCGACGGGTGCTTCGACGTGCTGGGGCGCGGGGTCGGCGCCGTCGGGAGCCACCTCCGTCGCGACCCCGGCCAGCTCGGGGAAGACCTGCGCGTAGGCGCGGGCCAGCCCGTGCGCCACGAACACCACGCGCTTCAGCGAGGGGTGCCGCAGCAGCGCGCGCTCCGTCTCCCGCCAGGACGGGTCGTCCCACAGCGCGTTCGCCTCGTAGACGACGGGGGCCAGCTCGGCGGCGGCGAGCAGGCTGTAGGGCTCGCGCCCGTAGAGCAGGTCGGGGCGCGGGCCGCGCTCCAGCTCGGTCCGTACGCGCGCCGCCCGCCGCCGCAGCGCGGCACCCGCGTCGGCGTCCCCGGTCACGTACCCGCCCGTGGCGATGCCGGGGCGCCCGCCCTCCCCGCCCTCGCGTTCGACGGTGAGCGCGATGCGGCGGAGGCGGAAGGGGTTGCGCACGCCGTAGTAGACGTACGGGTCGGCGGTGGCGGTGCCCGGCAGCGCGTAGAGCGTGACGTCGTGACCGGCGTCGCTGAAGGCGTCGCACATGCGCATGGCGTGCACTCCGCCGGCGTACGCGGAAGGGATGCTGCCGCCGTGCAGATAGGCGATACGCATGGGCGTCTCCTCCTGGTGAGCGGGCCGGGCTGACGGAGGCGGGTCGGACGGAGGCTGGGCGGACGGACGCGGGGCGGACGAGGGAGGCGGGGTGGGCCCGAGCTGTGCCGCTCGGGGAACGGTCGGGGTTCGGGGTCAGGGGTGGGGGCCCGGCCCTGACCCGGTGGCGCTGTCCGTCGCCGCCCGGTCAGACGTGGCGGCCCGTAGCGGCCCAGCCGTGCGAGAGCCGCGTCGCCTCCTCCGCCTCTGCCAGGACGCCGAGCCCGCGCGAGGTCAGCAGCGACGACTGCCCGCGCAGCGCGTCCACGGCGCGCACCGCCCGTTCCAGCAGCCGGCACCGACGCGCGGACAGGGGGTCGTGCGCCAGCTCCGCGACCTCCCACAGCCGCTCGTAGAGGGTCACGCGGCGCACCAGGGCCAGTACCTCCTGGAACAGCCCGGCGACGGGGCGGGGGTCGCCGCGCAGCGGGCCCGGCACCTGGCGGGCACCTGTCGCGGCGGGGGCTTCGGCGTGTGCCATGGCCCCGGCAGCTTCCCCGGAAGGGACGAGGAACGGGGTGCCGACCGCCGCCGCGTTGCAGCGGGTGCGGGTGCCCTCGCGGGTGAGGGCCTCGGCGAACCGTACGGGTCCCGGCAGTCTGCCGGAGCGGGGGCCGGGACCAGGAGTGAGGAGGCCGCGGCGGATGAACACCGCGCCGTGGGTGACGAAGTCGGTGAAGCCGTCGAGCGCGTGCCCGTCGAGCAGCGCCACCTCGGTGACGCCCTCACGGAGTTCGGCGAGCAGTTCCGGCCACGCGCTGCGCAGCAGCGCGGTGCTCTCGTCGAGTACGGCACGCTCGTCGTCGCGCCAGGCGGCCAGTCGGCAGGTGCCGGGGTCCGCCGTGCGGGGGAGGGCGGCCAGGGCACGGGAGACCGAACGGTCCAGGTGCGGCGCGGGCGGGCCGACGGGGGAGAGGCTCAGCGGGCCGGGACGTATCCACTCGGGCACGACGGCGGCCCGGACATCCGGGCCGTGGACACGGATCCGCTCCATACGGGCAGGTCTTCCCGGCCGGTGAGCGGACTGCGCCGCGTGCGCCGCGGCCACCAGAGCGGGGCCGTGCAGCGAACGGTGGGCGTCCTCGGTGCCCGACGCCGCCAGCACGGACAGCGCTATGCCTGCGACAGTGTCCTCGTCACACGCCGCGGCCCGCGCGTCGGGCGCAACCCCAAGCACCGTGCGGCCTCCCACACTCACGCTCCTCACGACCGCTCCCCACGACACGACCGCTCCCCACGTCCGCTCGTCACGGCGCGGTGCTGTGACACCCTCGTCTTCACAGCTACCCGGGCCACCCGGGGACCACCACGGGCGGCCCCACCGGCGCCCGTGCGAAGCGGACATTCACGTTCGGCCCGGGACAGATCTTGCCGCGCGACGAAAGCGGTGCTAAGAGCGACGGGACCGGGGACGCGGAACACGGGGTGACGGTTCACGGGAGCGGCGGACGTGGTGCGGTGCGGCCGGTGCGGTCGCGTGTACGGGCCGGGGCACCGCTCCCATTCGGCCCGCGCGGCCCGTCCGATCTGGCCGATATCCGCTCCGCGGGGCGCCTTCCTGCGCTCCCCGTAGGACGCGGGCGGCCCGGTGAGGGCCGTACCGCCCCCGTGCCCTTCGGCCCGGCGGCCCTTCGCCGCTGCCCCACACGGACCGCTCGCCGCCGACGGCCCTGTCTACGCGCCCGGTGACGCTCCGTCACCGGCCCACTGCGGCAGGGCGCGGCGCGACCCGGCGCGACTCGGCACGGCGTCACGCGGCGGAAGCGGTTACTCAGCGCGGGCGGGGGCAGCCTGAATGACCGTCGTGGCCACCGTGGTCACGGGAAGCCGGAGGTGCGTCGTGACCGTGGACAGCTCGGCCTGGGTGAGGCGGTTCCACACCGCACCGGACAGTGAGGCCGTCCGGCTCGCGGTGCTGCCGCACGCGGGCGGTTCTGCGAGCTATTTCCGGCTCTTCTCCCAGGCGCTCCACCCCCACGTCGAGACGCTCGCCGTCCAGTACCCCGGCCGCCAGGACCGCAGTCACGAGGAACGGATCGAAGAGGTCACCGTCCTCGCCGACAGGGTCGCCGAGGCGCTGGCCCCCTGGACGGACCGCCCACTGGCGCTCTTCGGCCACAGCATGGGCGCTTCCGTCGCCTTCGAGGTGACGCGCAGGCTGGAGAGGCGGGGCGTGGCGCCGCTGGCGCTGTTCGTGTCGGGGCGCTCGGCCCCGGCGGCGCAGCGGCCGAGCGGACTGCACCTGCTCGACGACGACGCGCTGATCGCCGAGATCGGCAAGCTGAGCGGCACGGACACGCGGGTCCTGGCCAGCGAGGAGATGCTGCGCCTGGTCCTCCCCGCCGTCAGGAGCGACTACAAGGCGGTGGAGACCTATGTGTGCGCGGAGGGAGCACGCGTGGCCAGTCCCGTCGTCGCGCTCGTGGGACGTACGGACCCCAGGGCCAGCGTGGACGGCGCACAGGGCTGGGCGGCCCACACCACGGGCCGCTTCGCCCTGCACGACTTCGAGGGCGGCCACTTCTATCTCGCGGAGCAGTGGGAGCGGGTGGCGGAGCTGGTACGGGGCGTCCTGCGGGACGCGCCACGCACGGCACGGCGCTGACCGCCGCGTACCGCACGGCGCTGACGGACCGGGGTGGGCCCCGCCTCCACCTCCACCTCCACCTCCGCCTCCTCCTACACCGGGCCGTTCACCGCCTCGGCCTTGAAGAACGTGTAGTGGAACGTCCCGTCCTCCTCGGCCGTGCGGCGGAGACCGGCGATGCCCCGGTCCCAGTCGGCCTCCGTGACGAGTCCGGCGGCGAGCGCGTCGGCGCGTACGGACTCGACCATGGCGGTGAACGTGTCGAGGGTGAACGACCGCGCGAGGGCGGGCCGCGCGGCGTCGGCGTAGACGGTGCGGGGGCCGACACGGACGTGTCGGTAACCGGCCGTGGTGAGCAGCGGCCACAGGCGACGGCCGATCAGGGAGTCGCCGCCTGCGTCGGCCTGGAGCCGGACCAGGCACTGGACGGCGGCGCGTGCAGCGGAGCTGTCGGGGTGGAAGAAGGCCGAGCCGTGGTCACCTTCGATCACCGTGATGCCGCCTCCGGGCCGCAGCACCCGCCGCAGTGCCGTCAGCGCGGCGGCCGGGTCCGCCAGGTGCTCCAGTACGAAACAGGCGAAGACGTGGTCGAACTCGGCGTCGGCGAAGGGGAGGTCGAAGAGATCGGCCCGGTGCCACTCCACCGGGGCTCCGGGTGCCTCGGCGGCGACCCGGGCGCGCGCCTGCGCGAGGGAGTCCCCGGAGATGTCCACGGCCACGATGTGTGCCCCCGGGCTCGCGTTCACCAGGTGCACGGTCTGCGCGCCGACCCCGCAGCCCACCTCCAGCACCCGGCTGCCGGGCGGGTACGCCGTGCCGCCGTGCAGGAGCCGGGCCAGCGTGTCGGCCTGGTCGCCCAGCCTTCTGGCCTCCCGCTCCGAGTACCCGTGGACATAGGCCCGCGCTCCGTCGGCGGGTACTGAGAGGGGAGCGGCGGCAAGGGAAGACGGGGAAGACGGGACAGAGGAGGAAGCGGCAGCGTAAGGGCGGCCGGTCGTGGTGTCTGTGTGCATGCCTCGACCCTGTCGTCACAATGGCCCGGTGAACAGGTCCAATGAAAGCGCCCCCGAGGAGTCCATAAGCGCCGGGTCGGACTTCCTCCAGCTCGACACCGGGGAGGCGCCACTCGGCGGGCTCGCCGACTGGCTGACGGGGCGGCTCAGGGTCGCCCTCTCCGACGGCCGGCTGCCCGTGGGCAGCAGGCTCCCCGCGACCCGCGTACTCGCCGCCGAACTGCGGGTCTCCCGAGGGGTCGTGACCGAGGCGTACCAGCGTCTGGCCGAGGCCGGGCAGGTGGAGGGGTGGGGGCGCGGGGGAACGGTCGTCGTCGCCGTTCCCGCGCCACTCGCCCCTCCGGCCCCGGAGCCGGAGAGGGAGGCCGGAGGGCTGTTCGCCGCCGCGCCCGCCGCGGACGTGTTCGACACCCTGCGCGCGGCCCCGGCGCGTATCGATCTCTCGCCCGGTCTGCCCGACCTGACGGTCTTTCCGCGCACGCGGTGGATGCGGGCCGAACGGGCCGTGCTCAGGGACCTCCCCGCCTCCGCCCTCGGCTACGCCGACCCGCGCGGGGCCCCGGAGCTGCGGCACGCCGTCGCCGCCTGGCTCGCTCGCAACCGCGGGATCGTCGTGCCGGCGGACGAGGTCGTCATCACGGCGGGCACCACACAGGCGCTGGCCCTGCTCGGCCAGGTCTTCAGGGACTGTGGGATCACCCGGGTGGCCGTAGAGGAGCCCGGGTCGCTCGGCGTGCGCCAACTGCTGCGCGGGCACCGGCTGGAGACGCCGCCGGCCGCGGTCGACGCGGACGGTGTACGTGTCGATGAGCTGCGCGCAACGGGCGCGCCCGCCGTGCTGCTCACCCCCGCTCACCAGTTCCCGACCGGAGTCGTGCTCGACGGCGCGAGACGCCGCGACCTGATGCGCTGGGCGACGCACGAGGGCGGGCTCGTCGTCGAGGACGACTACGACGCCGAGCACCGCTACGACCGGCCGCCGGTCCCCGCCCTGCGGTCCGTGCTCCCCGAGCACGTCTGCTACGCGGGAAGCGTTTCAAAACTGCTGGCCCCGGCCCTGCGCGTCGGCTGGGTGCTGGTGCCCTCGGCGTACCGCGACGCGCTGATCGCGGCCAAGCGCTTCGCCGACCAGGGCAACGCCGCGCTGCCGCAACTGGTCCTGGCCGCGCTGATGGAGTCGGGGGAGCTGGAGCGGCAGCTCCGGCTTCTCCGCGGGCGGCACCGGCGGCGACGGGACGCGATGATCGAGGCGATACGCGAGCATCTGCCCGACGCGACGGTCCACGGCGCCGCCGCCGGTCTCCATCTGACGGTCACTTTCGACGGGGCGTTTCCCGATACCGGCCTCGCGGCGGCGGCGCTCGCGCGTGGCGTCAAGACCCAGCCGCTGTCCTGGCACAGCCAGCGTCCGCGTCGACCGGGGCTCGTACTGGGCTACGCGGCGTGCACGACCGCGTCCCTCCACGAGGGGATCGCGGCGCTCGGCGCGGCCCTGCGCGAGGTGTGCTGACCAGCCCCGCCGGGCCCCGCGCCCTCCCCGTCAACTCCCGTCCGCGCCTGCCGCGCCCGCCGCGCCCGCCGCGCCCGTCAACTCCCGTCAGCGGCCCGCGAGTTCGTCCCGTGCCGCGCCGCCCCTCGGGTCCTGCGGCGGCACCGTCCCCACGGGCCCGGGTCCGGGCGCGGGCCTCGTACCGGAGTCCGGGGCCCCCTCGCCCGCCCTGCGGATCGCCCCCAGCACGAACCCGGCCGGAACACTGACGAGCCCCGGCGCGTACAGCGGCCACAACTGCCAGTCGGCGTGCGGGAACACCGCGTCCGGTGCCCCCGACATCGCGGGGGAGAACGCGACCAGGGCGAGCGTGACCGCCGTGCCCCCGTACACGCACCGCCGCAGCGCAGCGAGGGGGAAGGGGCGGCGGCCCAGTGAGTAGCACAGCGCGGGCAGCAGCACCGAGGCCGCCTGGGTGTAGGTCAGCGTCAGCCAGAACTGGGGGTTGACCTCGCGTGCCACCACCGCCAGCACGAGGCACACAGCGCCGACGCCCAACAGGGCCAGCCGGGCCCGTACGTTGCCCGGCATGTGCCGTGCAGGGGAAGGCTGACCCGGCACGGGGGCCCGCCCCTTCGCGGCGGCTCCGCGCCCGCTCCCCGTGCCCGTGCCCGCGCCCCACCCCAGGTCGTGCACCAGCGCGGCCGAGGCGGACAGCAGCAGCACGGACGCGGAGGCCAGCACGGCCAGGAAGGCCGCGCACGAGACGAACGTCAGCAGCATGCCGGGGTGTCCGGTGCCGTTGCCGTCCAGCGCCGCCGCGAGCAGCAGCAGGTTGTTGCCGCCCCGCGGGCCCTGCTCGGCCAGCTCGCGCGCCCCGACGAGGGCCCGGAGGCCGAAGCCGAGGATCACGGCCGCGGTGCACAGCAGGATCACCGCACCGGCGCCCCACCCCGCGGCCCGCCGCGCGATCCACACCTCGTCGCACCCCGAGAGCCGGGTCACCAGATACGGCAGGAACGCGGCACCCAGCAGCACGGTCACCGTGATGCTCGCCAGGTCCAGCATCCCCGTGAGGTCCGTGCCGAACAGCCCGCCGAACGACAGATACGCGTCGGCCGAACCCTTGGCGCGGGAGGCGGCGCTGAGCATGGCGCCCGGGTCCCAGCGGAACTGGAAGAGGACCAGGCAGCACAGCAGCGGCCCCATGACCAGGAAGGCGGCGGCCTTGCAGATCTGGAGGGCCGTCGCACCGCGCGCGCCCCCGATCGTGACGCAGGCCAGCATCAGCGCGCCGACCAGCACGATGCCCGCCTGCTCACCGGCCTCACCCGGCAGGCCCATCAGCGCGGCGGTGATCTGGCCGATCGGTACGAGCTGGGCCACCAGCAGCGGCACCGTCGCCACGAGGGCGCCGGTCGCGGCGGCCCGGCGTGCGGGGCCCGACGGGAGCCGGTGCGCCAGCACGTCGCCGAACGACCACCCCTTCCTGATCGGCAGCTTCCCGGCCAGCCAGCGGCGCATCAGCAGGGGCGAGGCAGCGGCGGCGGCGACGACGAGGACGCCGTCCGTACCGGCGACGGCGACGATGCCGATGAGGTAGAGCACCCCGGCGACGGAGATGAAGTCACCTGTGAAGGCGAGGCCGCTGCGCATCGGCCCCGGGCGGTCGGTGTCGGTGAAGAGGCTGTCCTCGTCGCGCAGATCGGGACTGGCCCACATCGAGAGGGAAAGACAGCAGGCGAGGAAGAGCAGGAACAGGGCGATGGAGAGGAAGCGGTCGTCCGCCAGCTCCCCGGTCACGCGGCGGATCCGTACGGCGACGGCTGACGGAAGGTCTGGCGGAAAGTCTGGCGGAAGGACGGGCGGGAGGGGCGGCGGACGAGGGCGCCGGCGTGTGGGGGAGTCACAGCTTCTCCAGGCGAGCGGGCGGAGGGAGGCGGCGCGTGCGGAGACAGGCACGGCCGGAAGGCGCCGCAAGTTACCGGCGCGTTTGAGGGAGTGTAGATCCACTGTCTGTGATCAGCCAGGGGCTGTGTGTGAGAGAAAGGTGACGCGTCTCTCCACGTCTCCCGCGCCACCACGCTCGCCTCCGCACTCCCCGTACCCGTCCCGCTCAACTGCGGTACCGAGGAAGAGGTGTGCTTGTGACAGTGCGGCATTCGCGCCCGCGTCGTGGCGGCAGGCTTACGGGGGACGAGGACGATGTCTCGGCCGCCGAGAAGCGCCTCTTCGGCGGCAAACTCCGTTACGACCTGCCGTTCGTGCGCCATGAGAGCCCCCTGTTACGGGTGGGTTTCTGGGGAATGGCCAAGGCCCTGCCCCGGATGGTGGGCGTGGTGGTGCGCGCGGCCTGGGAGGTGGACAGGCCCGCGCTCTGCTCCCTCGTGGCCGCCGAGTTCGGCCAGGGACTGGCCGGTGCCTTCGCGCTGGTGGCCACCAACCGCGTGCTCACCGAACTCTTCGCGGGCGGCCCCACGCCCCAGCGGCTCCACCAGGCGCTGCCCGCGCTGCTCGCCGTCACGCTCGTCGCGGTGTGCACCTCTGTGCTCGCCGCCGTCTCGGTCGCGTCCTCTGGCCGCATGGAACCGCAGGTCGAGCGCCGGATCTCGGCGCGCTACTACGCTGCGACGTGCCGCGTCGAGCTGCGTGCGACGGAGGAACCCGAGGTGCAACGCCTGCTGGAGGCGGGCAGGTTCGGCACGGACTCGTCGCGCCGCATGATCGGCCTGTCCGTCTCGGTGGTGAACGCGCTGATCGGGCTGGCGGCGGCCGGGGCCGTGCTGATGACACTGCACCCGGTCCTGCTCCCGATGCTTGTCCTGGTGGCGGTGCCCAAGGGCTGGGGCGCGGTGCGCTCGGCGCGCCGCGAGTACGCGTCCAGGCTGCACTGGATCGACCACCGTCGCGCCATCGCCGTGCTGTTGCAGTATCTGACGCTGCCTCACGCGGCGCCCGAGGTCCGCGCGCACGGCGCGGGCGGGCTGCTGTTGCGCGCGTACGAGGAGATGTCGGGGTCGATGGAGCGCGAACAGCGCAGGCTCTCGCGCGCCCAGGCGGGCACCCAGTTGATCGCCTCCGGCTTCTCCGGGATGGCGGGGCTCGCCGCGTACGGCGTGCTGTGGCTGCTGCTCACCGGAGGCGGGATGCCGCTGGCCGTGGGCGGCACCGCGGTGATCGCCATCCGCACCTCCACCGGCAAGCTGACGGCCCTGGTCTCGCAGCTCAACCGGATGTACGAGGAGACGCTCTACCTCAACGACACCGAAGAGGCGTGCGCGGTCGCCGCGCGCCACGCCATCCCTGTGTCGGGCAGGCCGCTGCCGGAGAGGGTGCGCGAGATCCGGCTGGAGTGCGTGTCCTTCACCTATCCGGGCGCCGAGCGGCCCTCGCTGGAGGAGGTCAGCCTCTCGGTACCGCGCGGGACCGTGGTGGCACTCGTCGGCGCGAACGGCTCGGGCAAGACCACCCTCGCCAAGGTCCTCGCCGGACTGCTGCTTCCCACCGGCGGGCAGGTGTGGTGGCTGGGGGAGCGCGGCGCGGACGGTACGGACCGCGCGGGGGACGGCGCGGACCGTGCGGAGACGGAGACGGAGGAGGTCGCCGTCGAGCTGCGCGAGGCCGACCGCGACCAGGTATTCGGCCAAGTGGCCCTGCTCGGCCAGGACTTCCCCCGCTGGCAGATGACCGCGGGCACCAACGTGACCATCGGCGACCCCTCCGGACCGCCGGACCAGCGCCGGCTGGAGACGGCCGCACGGGACGCCGACGCGCACGAGTTCGTCGACAGCCTCCCGTACGGCTGGGACAGCATCGTCGTCAAGGGCTACGAACGCGGCACCCAGGTCTCCGGAGGCGAGTGGCAGAAGCTCGCGAACGCCCGTATCCGCTACCGCCGCGCGCCCTTCGTGCTGGTCGACGAGCCCACCTCGGCCCTGGATCCGCAGGCCGAGATCGACGCCTTCGCGCGGCTGCGCGAAATGACGGCCGACGGCACAGCCGTCGTCCTGATCACCCACCGGCTGGCCGCGACCGCGCACGCCGACCACATCTACGTCCTCCACGAGGGCCGGGTCGCCGAGCAGGGCGACCACGCGGCGCTCATGGCCGACCCGGCGGGCCGCTACCGCGCGATGTACAGCGCGCAGGCGGCGCAGTACGGCCACACCTTCGACGGCGGGGGTGGGGCGGCGGGGGTGACTCTCGGGTAAGGTTGCCGGACCCAGCAGTGGACGTAGACGTACCGAGGGAGGTGGGACCCATTACCGCTGTGTCAGGTCGGGTGCCCTCGTTCACGGTCGTACGGTCCATGCGGCGCAGGTGACCGAGGGAGCCCGTCGGTATCCCGAAAGGCTCCTCCCCCATGTCGCTCACCCCTTCCCTCCACACCTCTGACACCTCCGCCATCTCTGCCGCCTCCGACGCCTCTTCCGCCGTCGTCGGCAGGCTGCGCGCGGCGGGCTGCGTCTTCGCCGAGGACGAGGCGGAACTGCTGGTCTCCGCGGCCCGCACACCCGCCGAACTCTCCGCCATGGTGGAGCGCCGCGCCGACGGCTTCCCCCTCGAACACGTCCTGGGCTGGGCCGAGTTCTGCGGTCTCCGGATAGCCGTGGGCCCCGGTGTGTTCGTGCCACGGCGCCGCACCGAGTTCCTGGTGCACCAGGCCATGCCCTTCGTCGGCGCCTCGTCCGTCGTCCTCGACCTGTGCTGCGGCTCGGGCGCCGTGGGCGCCGCGCTGGCCTCCGGCGCGGACGGCGTCGAGCTGTACGCCGCCGACATCGACCCCGAGGCGGTGCGCTGTGCCCGCCGTAACGTCGCCGCCGTGGGCGGCCGGGTCTACGAGGGCGACCTCTACGCACCGCTGCCGCCCACACTGCGCGGACGCGTCGACGTACTCGTCGTCAACGCGCCCTACGTGCCTACCGACGCGATAGGACTGCTGCCGCCCGAGGCGCGGGACCACGAGCCGCGCACCGCGCTCGACGGCGGCGCGGACGGTCTTGACATCCAGCGCCGGGTGAGCCGGGAGGCCCGGCAGTGGCTGGCGCCCGGCGGCCGGATGCTGGTCGAGACGAGCGAGCGCCAGGCGGAGTGCAGCGTCGAGGCGGTCGCCCGGGGCGGGCTGGCCCCGACGGTGGTCTCCTGCGACGAGCTGGGCGCCACCGTCGTCATCGGGACGAGGGGCGACGCGTAGCGGCCACGTCGGCGGCTACGCGCCGCTCTCCGGGGCCGGGGCCGGGCCCGGGGCGCCCTCGTCGACGGTGGAGGACGGCACGGCCAGCACACCGTCGAAGGCGTCGAGGACGGGAGCGTGGAGGTAGGAGCCCTGTATCCGGATCCGGTCGGGCGCTGCGCCCTGAGCCTGCTCGGGCGCCCGCCGCAGGTCGGCGAGGGCGAGCCCGAGGCCCGCCTCGGCGAACGCGGACTCGATGCTTCCGGGCTCGGGAGCGCCCAGGGGCGTGTCCTCGACGACGAAACCGAAGCGGGCGCTCTCGTCGCGGCGCATCTCGGCGGTGCCGCCGGTGACGCTGGTCAGCGCGAGCGCGACGTAGTCGTCCCCGAGGGCGCGGTGGAGGTGCTGGCCCATGGGCAGCCCGGTGAGGTGGCCGGAGAAGGACACCGGCTCCTTCATGATGTGGGCGTTGTGCGCCGCCAGGACGATACGGGTCCCCGGCTCGGCGTGTGCCAGATGCCAGCGCACCGAACCGGCCATGTAGACCTCGCGGGCCGAGGTGTCGGCGGTCAGCCCGGTCCCCGCGAAGAGCCCGGCCATGGCCCGGAACGTGTAGTCCGCGTGGCACGCGCCCTCCACCCTCCGCAGGGCGATGTCGAAGCGGCGCCGGCCGCCGCGGTCCACGTAGAGCGGCTCCACGGCGCGGAACCGCGTCAGCAGCCGGGCCAGCGCCGCGCTCAGCGCGTCCTGCTCGGACGTCTCCAGCCGCGCCCAGGCGGGCGCCGCGACGGCCCCGGACCCGCCCGCGAAGCGCCGCGCGATCGAAAGCGCCGACTCGGCCAGCGGCAGCAGCTCGGGGTCGACCTCGCGCAGATAGCCGACGACCGGCTCCAGCGCGGGCAGCAGCGAGCCGCCCGCCTCGGGGATGTCGATCCCGGCGAACCGCACCGGGTGCGGCGCGGTGCGGTTGTGCGCGCGCAGGCGGCGCAGCGGTTCCTCGATGCCCATGGGGAGCGCCGCGGCGCTGTAGCGCTCCAGCGCGTCGTCAGGTCCTGCGCCCTGTGTCCAGTCGTCCAGGGCGAAGCCCTCGCTGAAGCCGTACTCGAAGGCGAGGACGGTGAAGCCGCAGCGCTCGACCAGGAAGCGCAGCAGGCGGGTGCGGGCGAGGGCGAACTCGCGGATGAAGTGCGAGTTCTCGCCGAGCGCGACGACGCGGGCATCGCCGACGATCTCGCGCAGCGGCTCCAGTTCGTCGAGGCAGGCGTCGGGGTCGAGGGTGGTGAGCGGGGTCGCGCCCGTACGGAGCCAGGCGGCGAAGGGGCCGCCGCCACTCGCGTCCGTCGTGCCGCTCGTGCTGCTCGTCCCGGCCGAGGCGGCGGTGTGGGAGGTGGACATGCTGGGCTCGCTCTCGGTGTCGCGGATGCGGCGGCCTTACGGTACGTCGGCCCACCGTGCCCGTCACTTCAGTTACGCCCGGGGCTCAGGAGACTCAGGGGACACAAGAGGCTTGGGTGACCACTCCACCGCTCTCGTACGGGCGAATTTTCTTGCCCAGAGTTGACGCGCTTCACATGCGGCTCTCATCTCCGCTGCTTAGCGTCCGCGACGTGCCCCGGATATCACGTTGCAGAGCGCTGCCCGCGGCAGCGGCCTTATTGGCCCTCACCGCGACGATGTCGTGCGAGGAACCAGGGAAGGACGCGCTGGCCGCGCGGGCCTCGGGATCGCCGTCGGCCTCGTCCGGCAGGTCCTCCGCCTCCCCGTCGCCGGAACCCTCGCCCTCGGTGGACCTCGACCGCGCCGTGCGCGAGGCGCTGGAGGCACTGCCGGAAAGCTCCGGCAGCTACGCCGTCGCCGTCGAGGACGTGGAGAGCGGGGAGTCCGTCGTCCACGGGGCGAAGAAGGACTCCGAGACCTTCGACTGCGCGAGCATCGTCAAGGTGGACATCCTCGCGGCCCTGCTGCTGCGGACCCAGGACCGCGACAGCCACCTCACCGCCGAGCAGAAGCGGCTGGCGTCCGCGATGATCCGCAGCAGTGACAACACGGCGGCCGACGCGCTCTGGCAGGCCATCGGGGGAGCCCCGGGCCTGGACGCCGCGAACAAGCGCCTCGGCCTGGAGGCGACGACCGGCGGAACGAACCTGCACTGGGGCCTGACCCAGACCACGGCGGGCGACCAACTCGCCCTGCTGCAAGCGGTGTTCGGCGAGGACTCCCCGCTCTCCGCCGACTCGCGCGAGTACATCAGGACCCTGATGACCGGTGTCGTCGAGGGCCAGCGCTGGGGCGTCTCCGCCGCCGCCGAGGCCGAGACCACCGTCGCGCTCAAGAACGGCTGGCTGCCGCGCTCGGCCACGGGCCTGTGGGACGTCAACAGCATCGGCCGCATCGAGTCCGACGGGCGCACGCTCCTCATCGCCGTCCTGTCCGACGGGCAGCCCTCGCACCGGACCGGCATCGACCTCGTCGAGAAGGTCTCCACGACGGCGGTCCGCGCCCTGCTCGGCACCTGACGGGGGGGCCGGGGACGTACGCGGCTACGTCCCCCGTCGCGCACCCGCCTACGTTCACTGCGTGAAGCGATCCACTCCGCGTGGGCCGGTCCAGCGCGTCGTGGGGACGAAAGGGCCGGGACACCTGCAGGCGGCGCCGTCACAGGGGTTTCCCGGGAGAAGCGACGTCTTTACATTGTGAACGCTTCCACCCGTTGAGGCTGACAAGCCTCCGTGCAGGAGGGGAACTTGTGAAACGAAGACACCTGAGCCGCCTCGCCCTCGGAGCGGGCATCGCCGCGCTGCTCGTGGGCCCGGGGACCGTCGTCCCGTCGGCGGGGCAGGCCACCGCCACCGCCGCCGCCCGCCCGTACGCGGGCGCCGACTACCGCGACGCGCGGCTGCCGGTCGCCGAGCGTGTCGAGGACCTGCTCTCCCGCATGACCCTGGACGACAAGATCGGCCAGATGACGCAGGCGGAACGCGGGTCACTGACCGAGCAGTCCGACCTCGCCACCTACCGGATCGGCTCGGTGCTCTCCGGCGGCGGTTCCACACCCGCCACGAACACCCCCGCCGCCTGGGCGGACATGTACGACAGCTTCCAGCGGACCGCGCTGAGCACCCCGCTGGGCATCCCCATGATCTACGGCGTGGACGCCGTGCACGGACACGGCAACGTCAAGGGCGCCACCGTCTTCCCGCACCACATCGGGCTCGGCGCCACCAGGGACCCGGGGCTGGTGCGCGAGGTTGGCCGGGTCACGGCGGCCGAGGTCGCGGGCACCGGCATCGACTGGAACTTCGCCCCCTGCCTGTGCGTGGCCCGCAACGACCGCTGGGGCCGCACCTACGAGTCCTTCGGCGAGGTGCCCCAGCTCGCCACCGCGATGACCTCGGAGATCAGCGGCATGCAGGGCCGCTCCCTCGACGCGCCGGGCTCCGTCATGGCCACCGCCAAGCACTACCTCGGCGACGGCGGCACGACCGGCGGCGACGACCAGGGCAACACCGAGCTGAGCGAGGCCGAACTGCGCGCCGTGCACCTGCCGCCCTTCAAGGAGGCGGTCAGGCGCGACGTCGGCTCCGTGATGGTCTCCTTCAGCAGTTGGAACGACGTCAAGATGCACGGCAACCGCTATCTGCTCACGGACGTCCTCAAGAAGGAGCTGGGCTTCGACGGCTTCGTCATCTCCGACTGGGCGGGCATCGACCAGCTCGACGGCGAGAGCGGGTTCACCGGCGAAGAGGTGCGCAAGGGGATCAACGCCGGGATCGACATGGTGATGGTGCCCTACGACTACAAGAAGTTCACGCAACTGCTGCGCGACGAGGTGGAGGCGGGCCGCGTCCCGATGTCGAGGATCGACGACGCCAACCGCCGCATCCTCACCAAGAAGTTCGAACTCGGCCTCTTCGAGAACCCCTTCACCGACCGCTCCTACACCGGGAAGGTCGGCTCCGAGAAGCACCGCGCCGTAGCCCGCGAGGCCGTACGCGAGTCGCAGGTGCTGCTGAAGAACGAGGACAGGACCCTCCCGCTCGGCAAGCGCGACAAGGTCTTCGTCGCGGGCAAGAACGCGGACGACATCGGCAACCAGAGCGGCGGCTGGACCATCACCTGGCAGGGCTCCAGCGGCCCCGTCACACCGGGCACCACCATCCTCGACGGCATCCGCTCCGAGGCCCGCGACCCCTCGGACGTCACCTACGACCGGCACGGCAACGGCATCGACGACAGCTACGACGTCGCCGTGGCCGTCGTCGGCGAGACCCCCTACGCGGAGGGAGAGGGCGACAGACCCGGCTCCCTGGGCCTGGACCAGGAGGACCTGGAGACACTGGCCCGGCTGAAGGCGTCCGGCGTGCCCGTGGCCGTCGTGCTCGTCTCAGGACGGCCGCTCGACATCGCGGACCAACTCCCCGGCTGGGACGCGCTGCTGGCGTCCTGGCTTCCTGGCACGGAGGGCAACGGTGTCTCCGACGTGCTCTACGGCGACCACAAGCCCAGCGGCAAGCTCCCGGTGACCTGGATGAGGGACGCGGCGCAGCAGCCCATCAACGTGGGCGACGGCAAGAAACCACTCTTCCCGTACGGCTACGGCCTCACCTACCGCCGCTGAGCCCTGTCAGGGGTGCCCACCCGAACCACACCCACGTCACGGCCTGGCCGCGCGCCACTGGGGTGCGAGTATCGACCAGATCTCCATGTCGTGCCGTACGCCCCGGTACAGGTAGCTCTCCCGTCGCACGCCGTCTCGGCTCATGCCGAGGCGCCGTGCCACGGCGATGCTGGCCTCGTTCCCGGAAGCGACCACCCACTCCACACGGTGGACGCCCCGCTCCTCGACGGCCCAGTCGATGAGCACCCGCACGGCCCGCGTCACCAGCCCCTTCCCCGCCGCCGACGGCTCCAGCCAGCAGCCCGCCTCCGCCGTCCCCTGCGCGATGTTCATCGTCCGGAAGATGACCGAGCCGACGAGCTTGCCGCCCGCCCAGATGCCGCAGAGCCGCCCGGTGTCGGTCGCGGTCTTGTCCGCGTACGACTGGAGGAACGCCCGTGCCGAGTCCAGGTCCGTGACGAGGGTGGGGAGGGAGATGTACCGCGCGACGTACTCCCGTCCCCGGTCCATGTGGGCCAGGAACTCCTCGGCCTGCCACGGCTCCAGCGGGCGCAGCTCGGCACCGTCCTCACCCAGGGGTATCGCGTACATCGTCACCGTCCACGGCCATAGGAGCACACAGGGGGGAAGGAGCTTCTCACGGGGGGTGCCACCCGTGGCACCGCCGAAACCGGCGTCGATGACGCCGGCCGCGTCGCCCTCCACCGTGGGAACGCGGCAACGACCGGCGCTCAGCGGGCCCCGGGCGCCGTACGTTCCATCGCCGCCTTGAGGTTGTCGAGCGTTCGGCGGATGTTTCCGCGCTGGAAGTCGGCGAAGGTGTGGCCCCGCGTCGCCACGCGGTCGAACGCGTTTGCCAGCGCGTCGGGCCAGCGGCGCCGGTCATCCGTCCAGGTCTCCGTGACCCGGGTGCCGCCTTCTGTGGGTTCGAAGCGGTACTCCCAGGTGGCGATGGGGCCCGGCAGCCTCGGACGCCGCAGGCCGATGGCGTGCACGCGGAAGGCGAAGCGTGCGCCGGGCTCGGCGGCCGTCACGGTGCAGCGGGTGGTCCAGCGGAAGGCGCCGCGCTTGTTGCGGCCGTCGAAGACGGTGCCGGTGCGGACGGCCGCGCCGCCCTGCCCGGGCGCGTCCCCGCCGCCACTCGCACCAGCGCTCCCGCCCGCGTCGCGGAGGGTGGCGCCGAGGTTCTCCGGGCTCCACTCGCCCATCCGCCTCGGGTCGCTGACCTGGTCGTAGATCGTGGAGGCTTCCGCCGCGATGACGACACTGCCGGAAACGCTGAAGGTGCGTGCCATGGGGTCTCCAGAGGGTGTGGGACGGCCCGGGAGACCCACCTTACTGGCCGGTAAGTGAACGTCCTGTCCTGCCCGTCCACACACCCCCGGCGGGGGCGGCGCGAACGGGCGGGACGGGACGGGGGAGCCGGGAGGGTCAGCCCACAGGGGTGGCGGCGTCGGCGGGCTTCGCCGCGCCACCTTCCGCGACGGGCCCGTCGCTCTCCTGCGCCAGCCGCTCCATGCCGCTGGTGGTCTTCAGCGGCTTCTCCTTGATGAACACCACCGCGACCAGGGCGAGGGCCGCGAACGGCGCGGCGATCAGGAAGAGATCGGCCGTGGCGATGCCGTACGCGTTCTCCACGATCTCCCGCAGCGGCGCCGGCAGGGTGGACATGTCGGGGACGCTGCCCTCGGCCGAGCCACCGCCAGGGGCCTGACCGGCCCGGCCCAGGCTCTTGGTCATCTCGTCGGCCACCCTGTTGGCGAGGATGGCGCCCAGCACGCTGGTGCCGATCGTGCCGCCCATGCTGCGGAAGAAGGAGAGCACGGAGGTCGCCGCGCCCAGCTCGGCGGCGGGCACGTCGTTCTGCGCCGCGAGCACCAGGTTCTGCATCAGCATGCCGACGCCGACGCCCAGCACCGCCATGTAGAGGCTCAGCAGGCCGAACCCGGTGTCGGCGCTGATCGTGGACAGCATCGCCAGCCCGGCCGTCATGATCACGGCACCGGAGACGAGGTACACCTTCCACTTGCCCGTGGCGCTGATGATCTGCCCGGCGACGGTGGAGGAGACGAGCAGGCCCAGGATCATCGGCAGGCTCATCAGGCCCGCCACGGTCGGGGACTTGCCCAGCGCGATCTGGAAGTACTGCGAGAGGAAGACGGTGCCGCCGAACATGGCCACACCCACCAGCAGGCTGGCGAGGGTGGTCAGCGAGACCGTGCGGTTGCGGAAGATGCCCAGCGGGATGATCGGTTCGGGCACCCGCGACTCGACGAAGACGGCCGCGACGAGCAGCAGCACGCCACCGCCGGTCAGCGCGGCGGTCTGCCAGGAGGCCCAGTCGAACTCGTTGCCCGCCAGCGAGGTCCAGATGAGGAGCGCGCAGATACCGGCGACGATCAGGAAAGCGCCCAGGTAGTCGATCTTCACCTCGCGGCGGACCGTGGGCAGCCGCAGGGTGCGCTGGAGGAGCAGGATCGCGAGGAGCGCGAAGGGCACACCGATGAAGAAGCACCAGCGCCACCCCAGCCACGAGGTGTCCACGAGCACACCGCCGACGAGCGGGCCCGCCACGGTGCCGACGGCGAAGACCGCGCCGAAGATGCCCGCGTACTTGCCCAGCCGCCGCGGCGGGATGACCGCGGCCATCACGACCTGGGCGAGGGCCGTCAGACCGCCCGCGCCGATGCCCTGGATCACCCGGCTGAAGATGAGCAGGCCGACACCCTGCGAGAAGCCCGCCAGCAGGGAGCCGACGACGAACATGCAGAGCGAGAGCTGGAGCAGCAGCTTCTTGTTGTAGAGGTCGGACAGCTTGCCCCACAGCGGGACGGTCGCCGTCATCGCCAGCAGCTCGGAGGTGACCACCCAGGTGTAGGACGACTGGCTGGCGCCCAGGTCGGCGATGATGCGGGGCAGCGCGTTGGCGACGACGGTGCCCGCGAGGATGGCCACGAACATCCCGGCCATGAGCCCGGACATGGCCTGGAGTATCTGCCGGTTGGTCATGGAGGTCGGCGCCTGTTCGGGCGCCTCGGTTGCGGTCACGGGTTCCTTCTTCGGACGTCGGAAAGTGCGGAGAGGACTGAGGGGGGCTGAGCGGAGTGCGGGGAGGGGGGAGAGTGTGGGGGCGGCCGCCGGGGCGGGACCGTCAGCTCTCCGCCGGAGGCCGGGGGAGTCCCGAGGCCAGGTGCGCGAACACCCGCCGGAAGATCTCGGGGAAGGAGGCGTCGGTGCCCTGGGCGCACCAGTGCTCGACGGAGACCCGTACGGCGGTGCCAGCGACGGCCGCCAGCAGTCGCGGATACAGCTCCAACTCGGCGCCGGGCATGCACTGTTCGGGACCTTCGGGCGGCTCCTCGGCCGCTGCGTCGCCCTCGGGCCGCAGCCGCTGGGCGATGGCCGTGGCCAGTTCCAGTTCGTCGGCCATGTGGGCGCCGAGGCTGCGGACGAGCAGGTGCGGCGACTTCTGGAGCACCTTGGCGCGCAGGTTCCACACCTCGTGGCGCTGCTCGACCTCGACCAGTTCGGCGGCCAGCGCTTCGCGCACGGCGTCGAGGGGTGACAGTTCGGCGGGCGCGTCCAGGAGTGCCCGGCGGACCCGCTGGCCGACCTCCGCGTCGATCATGACGAAGGCGTCGTCGTGTGTGTCGAAGTAGTTGAAGAACGTGCGCGGGGAGACGCCCGCCGCGTCGCTGATCGCCTCGACGGTCACATTCTCGGCGCCGTGTTCGGCGGCCAGGCGTATCGCCGCGTCGGCCAGAGCGGTGCGGGTGGCCTGCTTCTTGCGCTCGCGCAGCCCGGGCTCGGCGGCTTTGTTCGGCATGCCTTTCATAGTATGCAAAGATGCACGTTCTGCAAAATTTAAGCGGGTCCCCTTCGCGGGGTGCGGAAGGAAACGGGGGTTGCCCGTTCGTCGGGGGTGTTGCGCGGGACGGTTGGCCGGTGTGGTGGGTGCCGTAGGGTCCCGCGCTGATTTTTGCGCCGTGGCACGCCTGGGCGGGTTCCCTTTGCGGGGGCGGGGCGCCGTTTCCGGGTGCGGGCCGGTGGCTTCGGCGCGGCGTGTGGTGCGGTGCTTCGCGGCTGGCGCCGCGTGATTCTGGGTTTCGGCCGTGGTTGTGGGTGCGTGGGTGGTTGGTGTCCGGTGCCGGGGTGGGGTGTCTCCTCGGCGTGAAGGTCTCGTTTTTGCCTTCCCGCCGGTGACTTTCTCGACCTGCGGGGACACCCCACCCCGTCCCCGTCCCGCCGGTGGCCCGCTGTCCGGTTCCGGGTGCGCCAATGCCCACCCCCCTTCGCGGGGTGCGACTGCCCCCTTGCCGTGTGGCGGCACCAACCCCAGCGCGGGACCTCCGGTCCCTCCTTCACGGGCCGACCGTCCCGCGCAACACCCCCTGTCGGGGGTGCGTAGCCCGGTGCCCCCTGGGGTTTCGTTTGCGTGCCGCGGGCCGGTGGGTGGGTTGTGCCCACCTGTTCCGCCATGCGGAACGCCTGCCCACAACAGTTGGAGCGGACCGGAGGTTGGCCACCGGGTGGGAGGTGGTGCGGTGGGGTGTCCCCGCAGGTCGAGAAAGTCACCGGCCGAAAGCCGAGCACGAGACCTTCACGCCGAGGAGACACCCCGGCGCGGCGCCGACCCCCACCACACAGGCACCCCATATCCACGGTCCGAGCCAAGAATCACGCGGCGCCAGCCGCGTACTACCGGTCCATACGCCGCGCCGAAGCCACCGGCCAGGCAGCCGAACACGGCGCCAAGCCACACGACGGCATCCCACTGGCGACGGCGCCAAAACTGTTGTGGGCAAGCGTCCCGCTCGGCGGGACGGGTGGGCACAACCCGTGCCACCGGCCTGCAGCACGCGAACGAACCCTCAAAGGGGCACCCACAGCAGGCGCACCCCTACGAGAAGCGCGCACCCCGTGTGACCATCACCCCGTACCCCGTGAAGGGGCACAGCCCGGTGAAGGGTTCAGCCCAGTGTGCGCAGCATCGACGCGTCGAACGGGACGTGTTCGTCCGTGCGGCCCTCGAAGACCTTGGCCGCCCACTTCGGGTCGCCCAGCAGGGCGCGGCCGACGGCGACGAGGTCGAACTCGTCGCGCTCCATCCGGTCCAGCAGCCCGTCGATGCCCGTGACGGTGGACTGCCCGCCCTGGAACGAGGCGATGAACTCGTTGTCGAGGCCGACCGAGCCGACGGTGAGCGTCGGCTTGCCCGTCAGCTTCTTGACCCACCCGGCGAGGTTGAGGTCCGAGCCCTCGAACTCGGGCAGCCAGTAGCGGCGCGTCGAGCAGTGGAAGGCGTCGACGCCGGCGGCGGCGAGCGGCGCGAGGATGGCCTCCAGCTCCTCCGGGCTCTCCGCGAGGCGGGCTTCGTAGTTGTTCATCTTCCACTGCGACATGCGGAAGAGGATCGGGAACCCGTCGGAGACCGCCGCGCGGCAGGCGGCCACGATCTCGGCCGCGAAGCGCGCACGGGCCACGGCGTCACCGCCGTAGTCGTCGGTGCGCCGGTTGGTGACCTCCCACAGGAACTGGTCGATGAGGTAGCCGTGGGCGCCGTGCAGTTCGATGCCGTCGAAGCCGAGGCGTTCGGCCGCAGCCGCTGCTCCGGCGAAGGCCGCGATGACGTCGTCCAGGTCCTCCCGCGTCATCGCGTGGCCGGAGGGCGTCCCGTCCAGGGCGAGCCCGGAGGGCCCGGACGGCGGCGCGTCGGGGAAGGGCGGTGCCCCGGCCTCGCGGGCCATGCCGACGTGCCAGAGCTGCGGCATGATCGTGCCGCCCGCCGCGTGCACCGCCTCGGCGACGCGGCTCCAGCCCGCCAGCGCGTCCTCGCCGTGGAAGCGCGGCACATTGCCGCTGGTGCCCGCGGCGGGGTGGTCGACGTATGTGCCCTCCGTGATGATCAGGCCGACGCCGCCCGCCGCGCGCCGGGCGTAGTAGTCCGCGACGTCGGGCCCCGGCACACCGCCCGGCGAGAACTCGCGGGTCATCGGCGCCATGACGACGCGGTTCGGCACGGTGAGACCGCCCAGGGAGAAGGGGCGGGAGAGCACCTGCGCGGCGCGGGCGGCGGGGTCGCTGGATATCACGGGTCTGTCTCCTCGGTCGGAAGTGTGCTGCGGACGCGCTCCCGGGGGTCCTCGGGGGGAGGAGGGGAGCACGTCCGCAAGACGCAACACACGGAGACGCCGTGATCATCCGTCGCGGGCTGTCGGCTGTGCCACATCCGGCCGCGCGCACGCGCGTGGTGTCACATGGTGGCGACGGGCCGGACGACGATCTCGTTGACATCGACGTCGTCAGGCTGGGCCACCGCGTAGGAGATGGCCCGTGCGACGGCGGAAGCGGGCAGGGCGATACGGCGGTAGACGCGCATCTCCTCCTTGCCCACCGGGTCGGTGATGCTGTCGGCCAGCTCGGACTCGGTGACACCCGGGGAGATGGTGGTGACGCGGATGTCGCCGACCTCCTGGCGCAGCCCCTCCGAGATCGCCCAGGCGGCGTACTTGGTGGCGCAGTAGACCGAGGCCGTCGGGCTCACCACATGGGCGCCGATGGAGGCGAGGTTGACGAAGTGGCCGCAGCGCTGGGCCCGCATCACCGGCAGCGCGGCGGCGATGCCGTGGAGCAGTCCGCGGACGTTGACGTCGATCATGCGGTTCCACTCGTCCAGCCTGAGCGCCTCCAGCTTGGACAGAGGCATCACACCGGCGTTGTTGACCATGACGTCGACGCGCCCGTACCGCTCCCGCGCGTCGAGGACGAAGGACTCCACGTCCGACGCGTCGGTCACGTCCAGGGGGCGGTGGCTGACGGTGCCGCCGTCCGCGCGGATCTCCCGCGCGAGGGCGGCGAGCCGTTCCTCGCGGCGGGCGCCGAGCACGACGGTGTGGCCGTCGGCGGCGAGCTGCCGCGCGGTGGCGGCGCCGATGCCGCTGCTGGCCCCTGTGATCAGCACGGTCTTGGAGGAGGTGGGGCGGGTGGATGTGGGCTCGGTGGACATGCGCGGTTGGCCTTCCTCGGGGCGGGGGCCGGAGGCCGTCGGAGGGCTCCGGCAGGGTGTGCGCTGCGCCGCTTCGGCGCTGTGCACAGCCTCGTCCGCGCGCGCCGAGGGCGGCAGGCACCCTCGTGGCCGGGGGCGGCGAGCCGGGGTGCCGTGCACCCGGGTGCGGTGAGGCTGGGTGCGGTGAGGCTGGGTGCGCCGCACCCGGGCAGGCCCGTGCGGGCCGCCTGAGCGGTGGCTCTCAGGCGGCCCGCGCCCCCTCCTCGACGCGGATGGCCACCAGGTGCGGGCCCGGGTTCTCCAGGGCCCAGGCCAGCGCCGAGGCCAGCTCCTCCGCCGTGTCCGCGCCGCGCGCGGGGACCCCGTAGCCACGTGCGAGCGCGCAGACGTCGATGCTGGGGATGTCCATCCCGGGCGTGCGCGCCGTGCCGTCGGCGGAGAGCTGGTCCTTGAGCACCCCGTACTCGCCGTTGTCCAGCACGGCGAAGGTGACCGGCAGCCGGTGCTGCGCCGCGGTCCACAGCGCCTGCACCGTGTACTGGAGCGCGCCGTCCCCGACGAGCGCGACCACGGGCCGCTCGGTGGCCAGTTGGATGCCGACGGCGCCCGCCGTGGCGAAGCCCAGCCCGTAGCCGCCGGGGAAGTAGTAGCTGCCTGGCAGCCGGTGCGGGAGATGCGACCACAGCAGCGGGAACTCGCGCGCCGCCTCGTGCACCAGCACCGTCTCCTCCGGCAGCAGCCCGGCCAGCGTCCCGATGACCTCCGGCTGGCCCGTGAACCGCGCGCCGGGCGCGGGCGCGGGCAGCGGGGTCCGCGCGGGCGCCTCCAGCGCGCGTACGGGTCCGGGGACGCGACGGCACAGTTCGCGCAGAGTGAGTCCGACGTCCCCGCAGTAGGCGTCCCCGGCCACGGCCCGCGCCGCCTCGGCGGGATCGCTGGTCAGCGCGAGGACGCGCGGCATCTCCGGGAGCGCCGACGCCGCGTCCTCCGGGCCCTCGGAGAGGTAGCGGAAGACCGGGGCGCCCGCGCACAGCACGAGGTCGTGCCCGGACAGGGTCTTGGCCACGCCCTGCGGCGACATGGGCAGAACGCCCCGGAAGGCGGGGTGGCCCGTGGGGAAGCCGCAGCGCGCTCCCCACCCGTCGATCCACACCGGGGTGCCCAGCAGGTGCGCGAGCCGCCCCGCCGCCTCGAACCCCTCGTCGGTGGCCGCGTCGGGCCCCACCACCATCGCCGGAGCGCGCGCCCCGGTGAGCGCCCTGGCCAGCGCGTCGAGGGCCGCGGGTTCCGGCACGGTACGGCTGTGGACGGTGCGGCCTGCGCTGACGCGTGCCGCCTCCTCGTCGGCGGGCCTGGACCAGTCGTCCATGGGGACCGACAGCACGACGGGCCCGGCGGGCGGCTGGGCCGCGATATGCAGGGCCCGGGAGAGCGCTGCCGGGACCTCGTCGGCCCTGGCCGGTTCCTCGGAGTGCTTCACCGCGCCGAGCGGCAGCGTGACGGGCTCGGTGTTGGCCAGCGCGCCCGCAGAGCCGATGAGACCGCGGGACTGCTGTCCCACCAGCGCCACTAGGGGGCTGCGCGCGCCGCGCGCGTTGACGAGGGCGCCTATGGCGTTGCCGAGTCCCGCGGCGGTGTGCAGGTTGACGACGGCGGGGCGGCCCGTGGCCTGCGCGTACCCGTCGGCGATGCCCGTCACCGACGCCTCGTTGAGCCCGAGGACGTAGCGGAGGTCCTCGGGGAGGCCCGTCAGGAAGGGGAGTTCGGTCGTTCCGGGGTTCCCGAAGAGGACCGTCGCATCGTGGGCGCGGAGGAGATCGAAGGCGGCTTGCCGCACGGTCTGTGCGGGCTGCACGGTCTGTGCGGGCTTCGTGGTCTTCACGGTCGTCCTTTCCTGACGGCCGGGGGAACGGTGGACGGGGAGGGTGAAGGGGACGGGGAGGGCGCGGGTTCGCCGGGGGACGGGGGCGTGCGCGGAGCCAGCCGTTCCGGGCCGCCCGGATAGGCGATGCCCGGAACGCCGGAGCCGGTGAGCGCGGGGCCGAGCCCGCCGTGCGACCCGCCGATGCGCCGTTCCGCCAGCAGCCCGGCGGCGGCGAGAGTCGTGATGCCCCGCGCCGTGGAGAGGGCGAGGACCTGGCGCACGGTCTGGAAGATGCGGGACGCCCTGCGCTTGGCGCGCGTCATGTCGAAGCCCCGCAACTCGTCGGCGGCCTGGATGACCCCGCCGGAGTTGACGAGGTAGTCCGGCACGTAGTGCACCCCGCGCTCGAGCAGGATGTCCGCGATCCCCGGGTGCGGCAACTGACAGTTGGCCGCGCCGCACACCACGGAGGCGGTCAGGGTCTCCGCGACCGTCTCGTCGACGGCGTCGCTGAGGGCGCACGGCGCGTAGATGTCCAGGTCGGCGTGGACGGGCCGGGTGCTGCTCTTCGGCACGATCTCGACGCGGTCTCCGCAGGGGTGTGTGCGTGACAGCGTGTCGTGGGCGCGGGCGAGGACGCGGGCGTCGGCGTCCCAGCACACGACGTGCGCGCCCGCCTCCAGGAGCAACCCCGCGAGCCGGGAGCCGACCTTGCCGACGCCCTCGACGCCGACCCTGCGGCCCTGGAGCCGGGCCGAACCCCACACCTGCTCCGCCGCGGCGCGCATGCCTTGCAGCACCCCGTACGCGGTGAGGACCGAGGTGTCGCCGCAGCCGCCCTTCCCGGCGGAGCGGCCCACGACATGGCGGGTCTCCCGCGCGACCAGGTCCATGTCGCCGCTGTCCGTGCCGACGTCGGCGGCGGTGATGTAGGCGCCGTTGAGCGAGTCGACGAACCTGCCGTACGCGCGCATCAGCGCGTCCGTGCGGTCGGTCGCCGGGTCGCCGATGATGACGGCCTTGCCGCCGCCGAGGCCGAGCCCGGCGAGCGCGTTCTTGTAGGTCATCCCCCGGGAGAGCGCGAGCACGTCGTCGAGCGCGTCGGACTCGCGCGCGTAGGGGAAGAAGCGGGTGCCGCCCAGCGCTGGGCCGAGCGCGGTGGAGTGGATGGCCACTATCGCGCGCAGGCCGGTCTCCGGGTCGTTGTGGAAGACGACGTTCTCGTGCCTGCCGGTGCCGGTACCGGGTCCGGTGCTGGGACCGGTGTCGGCGCTGGTGGCGGCGGTCTGAAGGACGCTCATGAGCGCGATACCTCGTACGTCGGCGGCCAGTGGCCGGTGGACGGGGCGTGGGGAGCCGAGGTCAGCCCCTGATACCAGTGCAGCAAGCGGCGGGGGAGGGGAGGAAGAGAGAGCCGCGGCGGACAGCGAGAACGAGGTGAACGCCCATGTGGATCGCTGCCCGCGCGTCCCTGACGAAAGTCAGGGGTGGCCGCGTACGAAAGGGCGGGGACACGGGAGGGGCGCCCGCAGCAGGCTCGGGGCATGCGAACTGTGAAACGTAGCGTGACCCGACGGGCCCTGCTGGGCGGCCTCGGCGGGCTGGCGGGGCTCGCCGCCGTGGGCGCCTCGGGAGCCGTGGGCACCGCGAGCGCCGGAGCCGCCACCCGGACCGCCCCGACCGCCTCCGGAACCGCCGGGGGAATCCGCCTCGGCCTGCCGCGCCCCACGGGACCGCACCCGGTCGGCACCGTCGAGTGGTGGCTGACCGACCACGGACGTGCCGACCCTTGGAGCGAGGACACGAAGCGCCCGCGAGAGCTGATGGTCAGCGTGTGGTACCCGGCGCACCCGGGCGACGGAGAGGGCGACGGCGCAGCGCGGGCGCCCTACATGCGGGCCGGGGCCGCGGCCGTGTTCGACGCGGGCGCGGCGAAGATCCTGAAGACGGAGCCCGGCACCGTCGACTGGGCCGGTATCGGCACCCACGCCAGGACCGGCGCACCACCGGCCGCCACCGCGGGCCGCATGCCCGTGGTGCTGTACTCGCCGGGCATGTACAACGAGCGGGTCCTGGACACCGTCGCCGTGACGGAACTGGCCAGCCGGGGATACGCGGTGGTCACCGTCGACCACACCTACGAGGCGCACGCGGTCGAGTTCCCCGACGGCCGTGTCGCCGAGCCCTCGCCCGCGCTCACCGGCATCACCTCACCCGTCGAGCGGAGCAGGGCAGCACTCGACGTCAGGCTGGCCGACATCCGGTTCGTACTCGACCGGCTCCACGCGCTCGCCGGGGGCGCAGCGCCGGACGCGGCCGGCAAGGCGCTGCCCCGGGGGCTCGCGCGCTCCCTGGACCTGTCCCGCACCGGCATGTTCGGGCACTCGCTCGGCGGCATGACCACGGCCGAGGTGATGCGGCTCGACGGCCGCGTACACGCCGGGGCCAATCTGGACGGGCCGCTCGGCTACGACTGGAGCGACCCCGGGCAGATGCTGCCCGTGGCCCGGACAGGCCTGGACCGGCCGTTCCTCCAGATGGGCGCGTGGCTGCGCACGGAGACCACGGAGCATCCGCACACCCACGAGCACTCGCCCTCCTGGAAGGCGATGTGGGAGCACTCCAGCGGGTGGCGGCGCGACCTGTGGACCGAGCGCTCCGAGCACAACTCGTTCACCGACTACCAGATCCTCCTCCCCGCACTGGACGACCGCCTCGGTCTGCCCTCCGGGCTGCGCGACGGGATGATCGGCACGGTCGGAGCGGAACGGTTCACCAGGAGCCGCCGCGTCTACCTCCTCGCCTTCTTCGAGCAGCATCTGAGGGGGCGTCACCAGCCCGTGCTCGACGGCCCGTCGCCCCGTCACCCCGACGTGCGCTTCATCCGCTGAGCCCCCCACCGCCCCGCCGTCCGGGGCGGCGGAGTGCCGGGGCGCCCCACCCGCCCCGGCTCTCACCGTTCACCGATGGCCGCTCAGCGGCTTTCCAGCCGCAGCCACCGCTGCTGCTCCTGGTCCCCGGCCGCCGAGTTCTCCTCGTGCACGGTGAAGGCGTCGGCCAGCGCCCGTTCCAGCAGGCCGACCGCCTGGGGCGCGCCTTGCAGCTCGGCCGCCACCGTGCCCTTCAGCGCGGGGCGGTCGGGGCGGCCCCCGCCGCCCGCCACGTCGAAGTCCGACAGCCATACGTCGGGCCGGGCGCCGCCCTCGGCCCGGTGCGGTCCCTCGGACTCCCGCTCGGAGGGGAACAGCGAGTGCAGCACGGTGAAGACGGCCTGCGCGTCCTGCGTGTCGCAGCCGCTGAGCTGCACCGAGACCTGTGTGGCGGAAGCGTGCGATTCGGTGACCATGTGCCTGTGTTTCTCCTTCTGGCTCGGCTCGCTCTGGCTCGGCGGCCTCGTCGGCGTTCCTCAGCCGCGTCCTGGGGTCGCCTTGAGCGCCGCGCCGACCTCGCGGAGGTAGTCGTCGAGGTCGTGCGGGTTACGGGAGGTGATGAGCGTCCACCCTCCGGCGTCGTCGCTGACGACCGGCTCGTCCACCCACTCACCGCCCGCGTTGCGGATGTCCGTCGCCACCGACGGGTACGAGGTGAGCCGCTTGCCCTCGACGACGGCGGCCTCGACCAGCAGCCACGGGCCGTGGCAGATGGAGGCCACGGGCCGCCCGGAGGAGGTGAACGCGTGGACCATCTCGACGGCCGTGTCGTTCAGCCGCAGCGCGTCGGCGTTCAGTGTGCCGCCGGGGATGTGGAGCAGGTCGTAGCCGGACGGGTCGGCCTTGGTCAGCTCGACCGTGGGCCGGAGGGTCTTGCCCGGGTCCTTGTCGCCGACGAGGGTATGGACCGGCTCGTCGGATACGGCCGCCACATCGACCTCGGCGCCGCTCTCGCGCAGCCGCCGCAGCGGGACGGTCAGTTCGTCCTGCTCGACGCCGTAGTTGGCGGTGATCGCCAGGACACGGTGTCCGCTCAGCTCGTTGTGCGCCACTTCTCTTCCTCTCCTCACCGCGTCGTGTGCCGCGTCGCGTGCACCGGGTCAGTGCCCGAGGGCCTTCTCCAGTTGCTTCTTGTTCATCTGCGAGCGGCCCTTGACGCCACGCTGCTTCGCCTCGTTGTAGAGCTGGTCGCGGGTGGGGCTCGTGGGGCCCTTGTGGGAGCGTTCGCCACCGCGCTTGGGCGCAGGCTTGTCCTGGACCGAGGTCCGGCTCGCGCGCCTGGCCTCGCCGGTCTGGGCCCGCTCCTTGTTCACCGTGCGGGAGGCGATCTCCTTCGCCCTGCCGGTGGAGGCGCCGCGTTTCTTGGCGCCCTCCTTGATGTGCTCGTACTGCCGCTCGCGCTTGGCGTTGGAACCCGCAGGCATCGTTCCTCCTCGTTCCTCGTCCTTCGTTTCTCGTTCCTCGTTCTACGGTTCTGCGCCTCCCCCGTTCATGATCTGCGCGGTGAACCGGATCGGCGACTCCAGCGGAGCGGACGGTGACGCTGTCCGTGGTGGCCCGCCTCAGCACGGGTGACACGCTCGCGGCCCGTTACACATGGCGCCCGCTCCCCGCGCGGCGGCCCTCCCCGTACGCCGGTCGCCTGGGCCTCCGGCCGGGCGGCTCGCGCGACGGGAGACGCTCCAGGGGGTCCAGGGAGTCGAGGGCCTCCATGCCGAGCAGGAAGTCGCCGAAGCCCCCGGGCGCGCGGGGCACCCTGCGCGCGGAGGTCAGCACCGGGTGGGCCTCGGTGCGCCGGACGCGCCATCCCGCCGCGTCCAGGGCAGCGACCAGGGCGCGGTCCTCGCCCGTGGGCACCCGGGGGAACCCGCCGACGGCGGTGTACGCGTCGGCGCGTACCGCCAGGTTCGCCCCGTGCACATGCGGGTGTACGGCTCCGGGCGCGGCGGGGCTGGCGCGGTGTGCGGTGTAGTGCGCGCGGAAGCGGGCCGCCGTGGTGGGCGTGTGCGGTGACCAGTCCCCGACGGTGACGGTGCCGACCACGGCGTGGCAGCCCTCGGCCGCGCGGGCGAGCTGCGCCGCGAGCCACCGCCGGGGCACCCGGCTGTCGGCGTCGGTGTGCGCCAGCCACACCTCGTCGGCCGACAGGGCGGACGGAGCCGACGGAGCAGACAGGGCCGACTGCCCTGCCCCCGCCGCACCCGGCGGTCCCGTCCCCGCCCCCGTGAGGCGCCGCAGCGCGTGCGCCGTCCCCAGCGCCCTGGCGGCCCCCGCGCTGCGCACGTCCGCCTCGACCACGTGCGCCCCGCCCGCGCGTCCCGCCAGGGCCGTGGCGTCCCGGCAGGAGTCCGCGACCACGACCGTCTCGACCCGCAGCCCCCGCAGCGCGGGGTGCAGCGCGGCACGGCGCACCGACTCCAGACAGGCGCTGAGCAGTTCCTCCTCGTCGTGGGCCGGTACGACGACGGCGACCGCGCGGATCACGTCAGCCCCTCGTCGGCGGCCACCGAGACGGAAGCGGCGTCCTGCCCGGGGGAGGCGCGGACGAACGCCTCCAGCACGAAGTCCGGCTCCTCGTGGCGGACGATGCCGACCAGCCCCGGCGCGGCGCGCAGCACCTCGTGCGCGGCGTCGCCCGAGAGCGCGTGTTCCGGCACGGGGTGGCGCCAGTGCACCGCGAGGAGGGTGCCGCCCGGGTCCAGGGAGTCCACGGCGCGGCCCGCCAGGCGGGCGGCGTCGGCGGGCCCGAAGTAGTAGAGCAGCTCGGAGAGGACCACCAGGTCGAAGCGCTCCCGTGGCCACTCCTCGGGCAGCACGCGCCGTTCCACCCGCACGTGCGGGTGGAACGGCGCGAGCCTGCGCCTCGCCGCGTCGACGGCGCGCTCGGAGCGGTCGCAGCACAGCAGCCGTGCGCAGCGCTCCGCGAGGAGCGCGCTCAGCACCCCGACGGAGCAGGCGGGTTCGAAGGCGCTGCGGTAGGCGCGGCGGGGGAGTGCGGCGACGGTGAGCGCGTACTTGCGCCGCTCGTACCAGCGCTCCGCCAGTCCCCACGGGTCGTCGGCGCGCTCGTACATGTCGGCGAAGTAGGCGGCGGGGGTGTTCACCGCAGCACCACCTCGAAGTCGCGCAGGAAGTGGGCAAGTTCCCCTGGCGGCAGGACGGGTGCGTCGGCGTGCGCGTCGCCCAGCGGCTGGAGCTGGCTGACGAAGCAGTCCAGCGCCGCTCGCTTACGGGCCCTCGCGCGGGCGTCCAGGGAGACGCGCGCCGCGCGGTCCCAGGGCACGCGGGAGTCGCCGGGGTGCGACCAGTGCCAGGTCCACACCGGGTAGTGCAGCACGGGTACGCCGTTGGCCGTGCCCGCCGCGCTCGCGGCCCGGCCCGCCGCCTCGTGGTCGGCGTGCGCGTCGCCGCTCCAGGGCGCCGCGCACACGTCGAAGCCCTCCGTCAGCTCGGTCAGCCGCGCGGTGAGCCGGGACTCGCCCTCGGCGACCCCGCTGTCGGGGAGGCCGAGGCTGATCACCTCGGTGTCGCCCGCGCCCAGTTCGTCGAGGGCGCTCAGCGTCTCGGCCCTGCGGACGCGGGCGAGGTCCCTGGCGATCGGTGCCGTGCTGTCCGGGTGGGACGCCTCGCCGTCGGTGACCGCCACCAGCCGCAACCGCACGTTCGCCTCGGCGAGGCGCGCGAGAGTGCCGCCGAGGCCGAGCACCTCGTCGTCGGGATGCGCGGCGACGACCACGACGCGGCGCAGGCTGCTGAGGTCCCACTCGGGGAAGCGCGCGAGGCCCGGCCAGGCGGCCCACTGTTCCTCGGGCGTGCCGGGGGCCTGGATCGGGTCGGCGGGCATCGGACCGGTGGGCGTCGGGTCGGCGGGTATCGGCTCGGCGGGGGTCTCGGGCGGCCCGCTCCGGCCCGTGGTGCTCCGCGGCCTCACCGGGCCTCCCCGTGGGCACTGCGCGAATGGCCCGTAGCCGCGCCGGAGCAGCCCTCCGCCAGTGTGGCGCCGAGCCGGGCGAGGTCGCGCTCCGCGTGGTGCTGGCGGAGGTAGACGGTCAGGTCGGCGACGTCGCGCGCGTGCGCGGCGTCGTGGCCCAGCGGCCCGGCGCCCAGAGCGCGCCCGACATGGCGCAGCACGTCCGACGCGGTGGCCTCGACGAAGGCACGCACCCGCAGCGCTCGTCGCGCGGCGGTGTGTGCGCGGTCCTCGGGGTCCGCTTCGGTCTCGGCGGCGGCACGCTCCAGCAGTGCGTCGGCGGCCTCCAGACCGGAGTCGACGGCGCCGAGGTGTGCCAGCGCGTGCGGCTCGGGGCCGCGCTCCCGGGCCGCGTCGAGCAGGGTGGCGGCCACCGCGCGGGCGCCGCCGTACCAGCAGGCCGCGACGCCGATGCCGCCGTGGTGGAAGCCGGGGCGCTCCACGTAGGCGCCCGGCGGGCCGACGGGCACGGCGGGCGCGGACTCGAAGCGCATGTCGAGGGTGTCGCTGGCCGCCATCCCCGCAGCGGGCCAGCTATCGGGCACGGGTGCGCTGTACGCGCCGTCCACCGCGACGGCGAACAGCCTGCTCTCCTCCCCGTCCCTGGCCGTGACCAGGGCGTGGGTGCACACCCTGGCCCCCGAGCAGTACGGCTTGGGACCGCTCAGCAGCCAGGTGCCGCCGGGGGAGCGCTCGGCGTGCAGGCGGGGGCCGGGAGGCTCGGCGGCCCACACCGCCCAGCGCTCTCCCGGGCGCGGCTCGGGCAGCCCGGTGTGGCCCAGGTGCCGCAGCTCGGCGAGGATCGCCAGCGCGTCGGTGTGGCCCTCGGCGAGCCGGGCCAGGGCGAGGTCGCACTGGGCGAGGTCCGCGAGCGCGGCCCAGCGCCGCCGCGTGCCCCCGTCGCCGCTGCCGGGGAGGGGCAGATCGAGCGCGCCCTCGTCCACCAGGTGCGTGAAGTGCGCCGCGACGGCCTTGCGGTGCCCGTGGGGCGAAGGGCCCCGCTCACCCGGCTCCGGTTCCGGCCCCGCCCCCGCCTGCGACTCCGTTCCGTCGGCCGTCCGTGGTCCGGGCTCCGCCGGAAGGGTGTGCTGCTCCGTCGTCATCCTCTGCGACCTCCTGGGCTCCGCTTCCGAGCACCTCGGAGTGCCCGGGCGGGACGGGTGCAAACGGCGGTGGCCGCCTTGCCGCGTGTGCCGTCCGGCACGGCCGGTGCGCGCCACGGGGCCGTGCGGTGCGTACGGCCGTGCCGGAGCGGTCATGGACAGGATGCGGCGCGCACGGCACTGCCGCAGCCTGGGGAGACGGCCCACAGCGCGGCGCGTCCCGCGTCGCGGCGCCACAGGCCAGGAGCGCGAGGGAGTGCTGCGCCATGCAGGAGAACGACAAGAACGGTCCTCTTCAGGACGACGAGGCCAAGAAGCGGCTCCAGGGCGAGCTGCGCTCCAACCGGGTGGAGGAGCGGGAGCTGGAACCGTCGGGTGAGGACCAGCCCGACGTCGATCTCGACCCGCACACCGAGCACGTCGGCGGCACCCCGCCCGGCATGACACCCCGGGACGTGGCACTGCGCGCCGAGCTGGCCCGCCATCTGGGGCGGCACGTCTACCCGGCCGACCGCGCCACCGTCCTGGACGCGCTGCGCTCCGAGCACGCCCCTGACCAGCTCGTCGGCCTGGCGTCGCGACTGCCCGAGGACGGGCGGTTCGCGAACGCGCAGGAGCTGGCCCAGGCGCTGGGCCTGGGCACCGAGACGCGCCGCACCTGACGAGCTGACGACGGACCCCACGCCCGCCGCCCCCGCCGTCACACCTCCGGCGCACCGCTCACAGACAGTCCCGTGGCACCGTCTCGTTCCACGTACGGGAGAAGACCCGTCGTTCGCCTTCGTAGCCGTCCAGCGTGGCGTGTACGAAGAAGTCCGTCTCGTCGGAGGAGAGCACCGTACGGGTCACCACCCGCGCCTCCCACGCCTCCCGCCGGAAGGTCATCGTCCAGGTGGACTCGCCGCTGACCGAGGTGAAGTCGTCCGCGACGGCCGCGTAGCGCTCGTAGGCCCTGCGGCCCACGTCCAGGGCGATGTCCTCGAAGCGCTCCATGCCCCGGTCCTTGACGATCTCCAGCTCGGACGTGTAGCCGATCAGGTCACGTTTGACGTCCCACCGTTCCTCCGGCGGAGTCAGTGAGGTGGTGGCCAGCGGGGGTGTGCCCTCGGCCTCGCCGAACGGTTCGCGGGGCAGCCCGTCGGGCGCGTCGGCCGGGCGGAAGGGCAGGGTCAGGGTGCTGGAGCGCTCGTACACGCTCAGCAGCACCGGCTTGGGCGGCGGCCACGCCAGCGGCCAGTACGAGGTGGAGAGCGACAGCCGGATGCGGTGCCCCGGCGGGAACGCCTGGGCCACACCGTTGAGCTGGAAGCGCGCGCGGTAGCGGCGTCCGGGCTCCAGCGGTTCGGGCGCGTCGGTGCCGTTGCGGTGTGCCAGGTTCAGCACGCCGTAGGTGACACGGGTGGCACTGCCGTCGGGCGCCACGTCCGACAGGCGCGCCGCCACCTGCGCCACGGGTTCGCTCACCGAGAGGTCCAGTTCGACGCTCGGCGAGCCCAGGATCTCCACCCGCTCGTCCAGCGGGTCGGTGTCGAAGACGAGGGAGCCGCCGTCCTCCTCGCGCTGGTCGTAGGGGAGGTCGGGCGGCGCGTTGTAGGAGGCCCACTTGCCCGCGAACTGGCCGACGGACAGCGGCGACTGCACCGTCAGTGCGTCGCCCGGGGTGTGTGCCGACGCGCCGTCGCCCCCGTCCACAACCCCGTCCCCTTCCCCGTCCACGTGTGTCCCGTCGGTGTGCGACGTGCCCACGAGTGCCGGGTCCGCGATGCGGTGCCGCAGGAGGGGGTGTGCCACCGGCTCGATGCCGGGGGAGGGCCACTCCAGCTCGCCGACCCAGCGGCCCGGACGCTCCTCGTAGGAGGTGGAGGGCGGCACACTGTCCTGCATCCAGGCGCTCAGCACCGGGCCCTCCATGACGCCGTTGTCGATGCCCTTCAGCCAGTGGTCCCACCAGCGCACGACCTCCTGGAGGTAGCCGATCGCGGGACCCGGCTCGCCCAGGTGCGGGAACTTGTGGGACCACGGCCCGATCAGGCCCTTGCGCGGCACGTCCAGATGGGCCAGGAGCCGGGTCACGGCGTTGGAGTAGCCGTCGGCCCAGCCGCTGGAGGCGAGGACGGGGCAGCGCACCGCGCTGTAGTCCTCGCAGACGGAGGCGTGCCGCCAGTAGTCGTCGCGACGCTGGTGGCGCAGCCACTCCAGGACCCACGGCTCGGTGTTCTCCAGCCGCTCCCGCCACATCTCCCGCCACCGCTCACCGGCCACGGCGGGGTCGGGCGGGCAGGTGGCGTAGGCGAACATGGTGCCCGCCTCGGCCAGGTTGTCGGACAGCAGTGCCCCGCCCATGTAGTGCATGTCGTCGGCGTAGCGGTCGTCGGTGAAGGAGGCGATGACCACCGCGCGCAGGCTCTCCGGCTGCCGTGCCGCGACCTGGAGCGCCGCGAAGGCACCCCAGGAGATGCCCATCATGCCGGTGTTGCCGTCGCACCAGGGCTGGTCGGCCAGCCAGGCGAGGACGTCCTCGGCGTCGCGCTGCTCCTGTTCCAGGTACTCGTCCTCCAGCACACCCTCGGAGTCACCCGTGCCGCGCAGGTCCACGCGTACGCACGCGTAGCCGTGTCCGGCGATGTAGGGGTGGTGGACCGAGTCGCGCACGGAGGTGAGATCGCGCTGGCGGTACGGGATGTACTCCAGCACCGCGGGCACGGGTTCCTGGTCGGAGGAGGTGGGGCGCCAGACGCGGGCCGACAGCAGGGTGCCGTCGGACATGGGCACGCTGACGTGCGGGTCTTCCTTCGTGGCGTAGGGCAGATTGTTCACCTCACGCATGCGGGGACATCGCTCCTTTCCTCAGGACGCACCACGCCGGGGCGGGGTGCGGTCAGCCGGACGGGCTCACTCCTGCCCCTGCTTCTCGGGCTGCCGTCCGGTGGTCTCTCCTCGCGGGCCGGGTACGGTGCCGGTGCCGGACTCGGAGCCGGACCCGGGCGCGGACCCGGGCTCGTCGCCGAACCCGAGACGCAGCGCCGCGATGGCACGGTCGTACTTCTCCCGCATGTCGTCGTCGTCCTCGCCCCCGGTGAAGACGTGGGCGATCTCGTAGCTGTAACTGTCCTGCTGGCCGAGGTCCGCAAGCCGCTGCCCCCGCTCGGGAACCACCTCGACCACCACACCGGGTATGTCCCGCTCCACCTGTGCGATCTCCTCGGCGGTCGGCACCTCGCGGGCCACACCGTCGGTGAACCAGCGGTGGTACCACTTGGCGGCCGTGCGGTAGGGGCCCTGGCGGTAGGGGAGGGCGGGGTCCTCGCCGAGGGCGAGGCTCAGCATGCAGTGGTGGTTGGGCACACCGTCGACGTACTCGAACAGCTCGGCGTGCGACTGCGAGTGCCGGGGGTTGATCTCCAGCAGGTTGATCTCGTCGGTGCCCGGGTCGTAGAAGAACTCGATGCTGAAGGTGGCCGAGTCCATCCCGATCTGCTCGATCACCCGCGTCGAGACGTCGCTCAGCCTGTGCTGCACCGGCTCGGGCAGGGAGCTGGGGTACTGGTGGCGCAGGAACGAGGAGGAGTCGGGGTAGTTGATGGAGTCCAGCACGCCGTACACCGTCACCTCACCCTGGTGCACATATCCCTCGACGGCCACCTGAATACCCGTCAGGGACTCCTCGGCGAGGCACACCACGCCGCCGACACCGGCCATCTCCGGCGGCAGTTCCAGTTGGCCGAGGACGTACTCGAAGGGCCTGCCGACCCGCGTGATCCCCTGCCGGATCTCCGCGACGGCCTCCCGGAACTCCGCCATGTCCTTGACGCCGAAGGCGAGTTCGGAGGAGTAGGACAGCGCGGGCTTGAGCCACATCGGGAAGCGCACACCCTCGGGCGGCCGCGGGTCCTCCGCGTCCAGGTCGACGCGGCCGAAGCGCGGATGCTCGTCGACGACCTTGCGCTGCTCCAGCCTGCTCCAGTACTTGTGCTCGCACTTGACCACGGAGCCGAGGCCGGTGCTACGGGTTCCGTAGCGCTCGGCGAGTATCGGCACCATCGTGCTCACGGGGAAGTCCCAGTAGCCGACGATCGCGTCGACGCTGCCGTCGAAGGAGTCCAGGACACCGCGGGCGTGCTCCAGCAGCTCGGGGACGGAGACCTCCGAGCCCTGGAGCTCCTCCGGGGTCAGCAGACCGTGGAAACGGTAGGTGTCGGCGTTCGGTACGTCTTGCAGCGTGGCGAGGTTGGCCTCGTCCAGGCCGAGCACGAAGATGTTCTTCTTGGTCACGGAACCTCTTCCGGTCGGTCGATCGGACCGGCTGAGTACCCTCCGCGCCTCCACCCATGCCTCGGCCCCGCGCCCGTGCGACCGCCCGCCCCTCCCCCCAGCCCGCGCCGCGCCCGTGCCCCGCCGCTACCCGGCGAAGTCGTAGGCGTCCACCTCGGCCAGGTAACGGCTGCGCCGCTCCTCGTCGTGTTCCAGGAAGGATGCCAGGAACGAGTTGCGCGCCAGCAGCCGCAACTGCTCGTCCTCCAGCCCCAGGGCCTCGCGCACCGCGAGGAAGTTGTCGTCCGCGTAGCCGCCGAAGTAGGCGGGGTCGTCCGAGTTCACCGTCGCCATCAGCCCGGCCTCCAGCATGCGCGGGAGCGGGTGGTTCTTGAGGACGTCGATGGTGCGCAGCCGTACGTTCGACAGCGGGCACAGTGTGAGCGGCATCCGCTCCCGCACCAGGCGGGCCACCAGCGAGGGATCCTCCATGGCACGCAGACCGTGGTCGATCCGCTCCACGCCCAGCACGTCCAGGGCCGAGCGGATGTACTCCGGCGGCCCCTCCTCGCCCGCGTGCGCCACCTTGCGCAGACCGAGCCTGCCCGCCGCCTCGTAGACCTCGCGGAACTTCTCCGGCGGGTGCCCCACCTCGGCGGAGTCCAGGCCGACGCCCGCGATGTGGGCCAGGTGCGGCTTCGCGGCCTCCAGGGTGGCCATGGCCGACTCGGCCGACTCGTCCCGCAGGAAGCACATGATGAGCTGGGCGGACACCCCGTGCCGCTCCTCGGCGCGCTCCAGCGCCCGGACCAGCCCCGCGACGACCGTGTCCAGCTCCACCCCGCGCGAGGTGTGCGCCTGCGGGTCGAAGAAGATCTCCGCGTGCCGCACGCCCTGCGCCGCGGCGCGCGCGAGATAGGCGTCGGTCAGCTCGGCGAAGTCGTCCTCGGTACGCAGGACGGTCATGAGCGCGTAGTAGAGGTCGAGGAACGACTGGAGGTCGCTGAAGCGGTAGGCGGCGCGCAGCTCCTCGGTGTCCGCGTACGGCAGCTCGACGCCGTTACGGGTCGCCAGTTCGAAGGCCAGCTCGGGCTCCAGGGTGCCTTCGATGTGGAGGTGCAGTTCGGCCTTGGGCAGCGGCATGGGGGGTTTTCCTCGCAGATGACAGAAGTGATGCGAGGTACCAGGGTATATTTGCCCGTTTTCGCTGTGGCCCGTGGGCCCCGTGGGTCCCGTTGACGGCGGGGTGCGGAGCCGTTACATCGTTGTAAGACCGTTTCACCGCCGTCCGTCACGATCTTCCTGCTCGCCTCGCCTGTCCTGATCTTCCCGCTCGTCCCGCTCTTCCCATCCGCCCCGCCCGCCGGGGCGCACCGCCGAAGGGAACGACGTCGTGCTCCGAAGACCCCTCCGTACCGTGCTCGCCACCGTGGCGGCCCTGCTCGCGCTGTTCGCCGCACCCCTCCCCGCGTCCTCGGCGGTCCCGGCGCCCTCCGCGCCCTCCGCGTCTTCGGGCGCCCCGTCCGCCTCGGCCGCCGCCACCGGCACCTTCCGCAACCCCCTCAACACAGGCCCCGACCCCTTCGTCACCCACTGGCAGGGCGCCTACTACCTGACCAGCACCCAGGGCGACAGCATCAGAATGTGGCGCTCCACCTCGCTGGGCACTCTGCTCACCGCTGACCCGGTCACCGTCTGGACCGACACCGACCCCTCGCGGAACCAGCACATCTGGGCCCCGGAGTTCTACCGCTTCGGCGACCGCTGGTACCTCTACTACACCGCCGACGACGGCACCGACGAGCACCACCGCCTCTATGTGCTGGAGTCGGAGCGCGACGACCCGAGGGGCCCGTACCACTTCAAGGCGAAACTGGCCCCGCCCAACCACGCGAACGACTTCGCCATCGACGCGGGCGTGCTCCAGCACAACGGCAAGCTGTACCTCGCCTACAGCGGCATCAACCAGTACCAGCACAACGGCCTCAACATCGCGCCCATGTCCAACCCGTACACCGTCTCCGGCGACGCCGTGGCGATCAACGCGGCCGGGGGCTGCCCCGAGGTGCGGGAGGGCCCCGAGTTCCTCTACCGCAACGGGCGCACGTGGATGACGTACTCGGCCTGCGACACGGGAAAGCCCGACTACCAGGTCTGGATGATGTCGCTGCCGCAGACCGCCGACCCGCTGGTGGCGGGGAACTGGACCCAGCACCCGGGGCCCGTCTTCTCGCGCGCCGACGAACGCGGCGTCTTCGGGCCCGGACACCACGCCTTCTTCCGGTCGCCCGACGGCACCGAGGACTGGATCGTCTACCACGCGAAGACCACGTCGGCCAACACCTACAGCGACCGCACCACCCGGGCCCAGAAGTTCACATGGAAGAGCGACGGCAGCCCCGACTTCGGCCGTCCCCAGGCGATCGGGGCCACCCAGAACCTGCCCTCGGGCGACCCCGGCACCGGCAACTACTGGATCAACGACGACGGCCGCTCCAGCGGCCCGGGAACGGTGACCTACGGCGGCACGTGGAACTCCGGCACCGGCTGCGCGGCCCAGTGCTTCTGGGGCGACGACCACTGGAGCGACCGTGCGGGCGCCACGGCCACCTTCTCCTTCACCGGCAGCCGCATCGCCCTGCTGTCCGTCCGCGACACCGGCAACGGCTACGCGGCGCTCAGCATCGACGGCGGCCCCGAGACGCGGCTCGACTTCTACGGCGACCCGCGCAGGGGCGAGGCGCTCCAGTACCTGAGCCCCAAGCTCCCGCCGGGGAACCACACGCTCCGGGTGCGGGTGACCGGGGAGCACGCGCCGCAGTCCGGGGCCGCCTTCGTCAGCGTCGACCGCGCGGAGGTGTATCCGTAGGGGTGCTGTCCGGGGAGGTTGGTGACGCCTACGCGCCGCCCTCGTCCGCCGCCGCGTCCTCGTCGCCGCTCGCGTCCGGGCTCGCGCTCGCCTTCGCGGCGTCCTTCAGCGACTGCACCGGCGTGTAGTTCCCGTGCTCCTTGGTGAGGCCCGAGTCGCGCAGCGCCGCGTCCTTCGCCTCGACGGCCTGCCGCACGGCCTCGCGCAGGGCCTGGATGTGGGCGCGCTGCTCGTCGGTGAGATCGATGCCGGACACGTCGGCCGCGTACGAATCCAGCTCGGCGAAACGTTCGTGCACGGTCCGCTGTAGAGCGATGAGGTCTGCGTGAGTGGTGGGATCGATGATGTCGGCCATGCGGTGAGTTTACTGCCGTGCCCGACGTTTCCCCTGCGCGTGTGTCCTGAACATGAAGGAAGCTGTTTGTAGGAACAGTTTCTGAAAATGGTGCTATGCGAGAGATGAAGGTTTTGTGGCCCTTCGGAGTCGCCCTGCGGGGGGAGGCTTCAAACCGCCTCATGCTGCGTTGGCTGAAGACCGTCGTGGTGAGCGATGAGGGAAAGGCGTCGTAAGAGGCGTCAGGTGGGGATCGGGAAGACGAACGCAAGTGAATCGCTGCTGACGTGTCGAAAGGAAAACAGACGACATCGAAACCGGGGTGTGCGCAGAACCTCGGGATGAGCCTGGCGGGTGCCCGTTTATTGGCCAGGTGATGTCCGGCATGTAGGCGACGTGAGCCCGGTCTGCGGCTTTCGTATGGAACAGGAGAAGGCAGGCTCCGTTACTGCCCGCGCCATGCTGTGGGCGAGAGGGAGTGCCCCAAGCGGCGGACACCGCAAGGGGTTGAGTACCGATGCGGGACCTGCTGGCGGACCGGCTCGTAGTAGCGATGAAGCCCCTGTAACGGGGGTGGAGCGAAGGCGCCGGGTCGTTCGTGACTGTGTTGATCGCATCAACCGGATGTTGTCCGGGAGGAATTCGATGGACCAGATGAAGTCTCAGATCAAGCCGTTTGATATCTCGAAGTGGGAATTCATGGAGGCGTGGAAGGAGGTTAGGGCGAATAAGGGCGCGCCAGGGGTGGACGGGCAGAGTATTGATGACTTCGAGGGAGACCTGAAGGGAAACCTTTACAAGGTCTGGAACCGGATTTCATCAGGCTCTTACTTCCCGCCACCTGTGCGTGCGGTGGCTATTCCCAAGCCGCACGATGGCGGCGAGAGGATTCTAGGAATTCCCTCTGTTGCTGACCGTGTGGCACAGACCGTAGTGGCCCGGCATCTCATGCAAAAAGTGGAGCCTGTTTTCCACGCAGATAGTTATGGATACCGGCCCGGGCGATCTGCCTTGGACGCGGTAGGAAGGTGCAAGGAACGCTGCTGGAAGCGGGACTGGGTGGTGGAGTTAGACATCGCCAAGTTCTTCGACAGCGTGCCCTGGGACCTCCTAGTCAAGGCGCTGGAGGCGCACACCGACGCCGTCTGGGTGATTTTATATGTGCGACGGTGGCTTGCGGCCCCGGTCGCCATGCCCGACGGCTCCTTGCTGCAACGGGAGCGTGGAACCCCGCAAGGGGCTCCAGTATCTCCCGTACTGGCAAACCTGTTCCTGCACTATGCGTTCGATTCCTGGATGGGGCGGGAGTTCCCGACCGTTTGGTTCGAACGCTATGCGGACGACGCGGTCTTGCACTGCGTTACAGAGCGCCAGGCCCGCCAAGTGCTGGCCGCTCTCATGGACAGGATGGCCGAGGTCGGACTGCGACTGCACCCGACCAAGACCCGGATCGTCTACTGCAAGGACGGCTTGCGGCGCAGCTCTTTCGAGCACACGGCGTTCACGTTCCTCGGGTACACGTTCCGCGCCAGGCAGAACCGGACCCGCAATGGCAGGAAGTTCCTGTCGTTCGAGCCGGCCGTCAGCAGGGAAGCCCTGAAGAAGATGGGGCGGGAGGTGCGTTCCTGGCGCCTGCATACCCGTTCCGGCCTGTCCTTCAACGAACTCGCCCGCAGAATCAACCCTGTGGTAGCGGGATGGATCAACTACTACGGGCGTTATAGGCCGTGGGAACTGTTCCCCTTCTTGATGCGCATCAACGCCTACCTGGTGCGCTGGATCCGCCGGAAGTACAAACGGCTCGCGGCCAAACGGAAGGCCCTTGCGAAGTTGCAGGAGATCGCCCGGCGATACCCCCGCATGTTCGCGCACTGGCGCCTCACCGTGATCCAAGTGGCCGTGACGGTCTGATGATCAGAACGACAAGAGCCGTGTAAAGGGAGACTTTTACGCACGGTTCTGTGAGAGCCGAGGGGTGAGATTCCCCTCGGCTACTCGACACAGCGTTACGGCGCGGCTACGGGAGCGGTTACCTGAGCGATTACGGGAGTGGTGGACGCCCCTCCTTCGCGAGGACGGCCAGCGCCGCGGCCCCCGGGGTGCCGGGGGCCGCGGTGTAGACGAGCAGCGCCAGCTCGGGGTCCTGGGGGAAGTGGGTCAGCTCGTAGAAGAGGGTGAGCGGGCCGAGTGACGGGTGCTCGATCCGCTTGGTGCCGTGCGACTTCGTGCGGACGGTGTGCCGGGCCCAGTGATGGCGGAACTCGGCGCAGTGTGCGTTCAGTTCGTCCACCAGGCGCCACAGCTCGTGGTCGTCGGGGTGGTTCCCCGCGGCGACGCGGAGGTGGCCCACCACCTCTTGCGCGATGACGTCACGGTCGGGGTAGCGGGCGCCGATCCCGGGGTCGAGGAGATGGAGGCGGCACATGTTGCGGGCGCGCGGCGGCAGCCGCCCGAAGTCCGTGATCAGGCCGCACACCGGCCCGTTCCACGCCAGCACGTCCAGGCGGTGCCCCACGACGAGCGCCGGCGCGCTGATCCAGTCCAGCAACTGCCACATCCCGGCCCGCGCCGTGGCGCCGTGTGCGGGGCGTGCCTTGTGCGGGCGGGCGAGCCGGTAGAGGTGCGCGTGCTCGTCGTCGTCCAGCCGCAGCGCCGCGGCGACGGCGTCGAGCACGGCGTCCGAGACGCTGTGACTGCGGCCCTGCTCCAGCCGTACGTAGTAGTCGACGCTCACACCCGCCAGGTGCGCCAGCTCCTCGCGCCGCAGCCCTGGCACGCGCCGCCGCCCGGAGCCGGAGGCGTACCCCGCCTCCTCCGGTCTGACGCGGGCCCGTCGCGCTCGCAGGAACGCGCCCAACTCTCCGTTTCCGCCCATGTGTTGAAGTTTTGCGCAAGGGACGGGGGTGCGCCGAGGGGTAGGTCGGGCAGACCCACGGTACGGCAGGGCCGACGGTCCCGGGACGCCCGGCGGTGAGGATGAGAGGCGGGTCGTGCGAGGGCGCGGAGAAGGGATGGGGCCATGGCGGGGAAGGTGCGGGGTGCGCGGGCGCGGCGCGTACGGGGGTGGTCGGCGGGGGTGCTGGCCGCCGTGGCGCTGGCCACCGTTGCGGCGGTGCCGGGAGCGGTGGCGGCACCGGCGGCGACGGGCGGTGGTCAGGGCGGTGGTCCGGGTGGCGGTCCGCCCGACCCGGCGCCGGGCGGACCGCAGCGCCCGTACGAGCCGGACGTGCCAGGACCGCACAACGTCGACGGGCTGGCGGTCGAGGTGACCCCGGACGGCGGCACCCCGGAGGGCGTACGGGCGGCCTTCGACCGCACCAGCCGCGCCGAGCCCGCCGGACCACCGGCGGCGCCGCGCCGGTTCGTCTTCCTCTTCGACGCGTCGCTGGACGTCCACCCCGAGGACTTCCCCGTCTGCGGGCGCGCGGTCGTCGAGCGCGAGGGGACCGGGGGCTGCCCCGAGGGCTCCGTGGTGGGGCGCGGGACCTCGCACCTCTACCCCGAGGGGACGACGGAGGTGGTCGCCGTGAACACCCGGTACGCGGACGGGACACGTGGCGCGCTCGTCGTCATCCCGGCCTCCGGCGTCATCCTGGAGCTGACCTGGGAGCGCGTCACCCGCCCGTACCGCGAGCGGGGCTACCACTGGGCACTGGACGAGATCGTCCCGCCGGACGGCAGGCCGCCGCAGGAGCGGGCGGGGACGCGCCGCTTCCAGCTGGAGTGGGGCGCGAGCCGGGTCGCGGACGGGGACAGGGGCGGGAACGGAGGCGGGGGCGAGCGGGCCAGCTTCCTCACGCACCGGGGCCCGGCGGGCGAGCGACTGCGGTTCGGGCTGTGGAGCCTCTTCGTGACCGGGCAGATCGCGCTGCCGGAGGCCAGGGCGACGCGGACGGAGCCGGAGAACGGGGCGGTGTCAGTGGGCGGTGCGACGATGTGGTCCAGGTCACCATTGGAGGCCGGACGGATGCGATGAATCGGCTGCGGCACGCCGGTCTCCACCGCCGTACCGCAAACGGAACAGAGGGCAGGACACATGCGCATCGTGATCACCGAGTTCATGAGCCTGGACGGCGTCGTGCAGGCGCCGGGCGGCCCCGAGGAGGACACGGACGGCGGATTCGCACACGGTGGCTGGTCGCACCCGTTCTTCGACCCGGAGGTGATGGGCGGCGCCTTCGACGACGCGCTGAGCGGAGCGGAGGCGCTGCTGTTCGGGCGCCGCACGTGGACGTCGATGGCCAGGGCGTGGCCGGAGAGAGCCGGTGACCCGTTCGCGGACAGGATGAACGCCATCCCGAAGTACGTCGTGTCGCGGACTTTGGGTGACGACGAGCTGACGTGGAACAACACCACCCGCATACCGGGCGACGAGGCCGTCGCCCGCGTCCGGGAGCTGCGCGCGGCCGAGGGCGGCGATCTGCTCGTCATGGGAAGCCCCACGCTCGCGCGCACGCTCCTGAGCGAGGATCTGGCCGACGAGCTGCGGCTCATGATCGAGCCGGTCCTCCTGGGCGGCGGCAAGAGGCTCTTCCCTGACGACGGCGGGCTGCGCACGCTCACGCTCGTCTCGACGGCCGTCAGCGCCACGGGCGTGCACGTGTGCACGTACCGTCCGGTGGCCGAGAGCCGGTAGCGCCGCGTCAGGTGCGCGGCCGGTGAGGGCGGTGTGTGGCCCTGGTGCTGTGGCGGGGTTGCCTGTGACGGCCTTCGTCACCGGCTTCGCGCGCTCGTGGCGGCGCTGGCGGCGAGCCCCGACGGGTGACGGGCCGTCACGCGCGCCCGGCGGTCACCCCTGACCGGCGGGGCCGGGGGAGACCGGGAGGTGGTAGAGGCCGAGCGGGGCCGGGGGCGGGAGAGGGGGCGCGGCAGCGGCGGCGTCGGCCCGGAAGGACTGGAGCAGCAGGGCGGCGAGCCGACGGGAGGCCGCCAGCGCGGCTTCGTTCGACGTGGCGTGGATGCCGCTGTTCGCCATGAGGACGAGCGTGAGATCCGTCCGGTCGAAGTCCTTCCGCAACTGACCGGCGTCCTTGGCGCGTTGGGCCAGCGCGGCGAACCTCCGCTCGGCGCGGACGCGTTCCCTCTCGAAGTCCACCGCGCCGGGGAAGCCCGTCAGAAAGGCGGTGGCGAATCCGCGGTCGACGACGTTCGTCGCGCACAGCCTCTCGATGACCGCGCAGAAGCTCTGCCACGGGTCGGGCGCGGCCTGCGCCTCGTCGATGGTCGCCACGCACGTCGCGAGCTGGTCGGCGAACACCGTGGTCATGAGCGCGTCCCGGGTGGGGAAACGCCGGTAGAGCGTGGCCACGCCGACCCCCGCGTGGCGGGCGACGGTGGCCATGGGCACGTCGAGACCGCGGGCGGCGAACAGGGCACGGGCCGCTTCGAGGATGCGCTCGCGGTTGTGGAGCGCGTCCGCGCGCAGCTCCGCCGAAGCGGACGTCATCCGAGCGGGATCGGCAGCCATGCCCCTCACGTTAAGCCATGTGGACTGCCCCCTCCGTTTATCCGGCCCCCGCCGCATCCCGGCTACGTCTAGTAGGGGATCACTTGACCATTAATGGCACTTGCCTAAATCGATTAGGTAAGCGCATGATCGGTTCTGCCGAAGGTGAGAGCGAAGAGAGGGACGTCATGGTGCGTGCGGGGCTGACCGCGGAACGCCTGGCCAGGGCGGGCGCCGAGCTGGCCGACGAGGTCGGCTTCGAGCAGGTGACCGTCACGGCGCTCGCCCGCCGCTTCGACGTCAAGGTCGCGAGTCTCTACTCGCATCTGAAGAGTTCCCAGGACCTCAAGACCAGGATCGCCCTGCTGGCCCTGGAGGAACTGGCCGACCGGGCCGCCGTCGCCCTGGCCGGGCGTGCGGGCAAGGACGCGCTGGTTGCCTTCGCGGGCGCCTACCGCGACTACGCCAGGGAGCACCCAGGGCGCTGGGCGGCGGCCCAACTGCGGCTCGACCCCGAGACGGCGGCGGCCAGCGTCGGTGGCAGGCACGCGCAGATGACGCGGGCGATCCTGCGCGGCTACGACCTGACGGAGCCGGACCAGACGCACGCGGTCCGGCTGCTGGGCAGCGTCTTCCATGGCTACGTCAGCCTGGAGATGGCGGGAGGGTTCAGCCACAGTGCGCCCGACTCGCAGGAGTCCTGGTCGCGGGCGCTCGACGCGCTCGACGCCCTGCTCCGGAGCTGGCCCGCCTCATGACGGCGGCCTCCTGACCCGGTGAACGTGCTCCCGACAAGGCACCCGCTGGCACCGGCACCGGCGGACGCTTCCACGCCCGCGTCCCCCCCCCATGCACCACCCCCCCGTACCGACCCACCCATCCGACTGGCGGAGACCATGCACAGCGAGCACGACTGGATCACCACCCCCATCACCGCGGACCTCCTCCGCGGCGCCATCGAACTGGAGCGCACCGAGCGCGGTGTGCAGCCGCACCGGCTGCCCGCGTGGGCCCGTGCGCAGTGCGCCGACGGGCAGCTGGCCATGGTGGAGACCCAGCCCTCCGGCGTACGGCTGGTGCTCCGCACCCGGGCCACCGCCGTCGAGCTGGAGACGATCCCCACCAAGCGGTCCTACGTGGGCGCGCCGCCCCGCCCCGACGGGGTGTACGACCTGCTCGTCGACGGCCGCCTCGCCGGACAGGGCAGCGTCTCCGGCGGCAACACGCTCACCATCGACATGACCAAGGGCTCCGCCGAGGTCCGGCCGGGCCCGTCGGGCACGGTCCGGTTCGCGGACCTGCCCGAGCGCGAGAAGGACATCGAGATCTGGCTGCCGCACAACGAGGCCACCGAGCTGGTCGAGCTGCGCACCGACGCGCCCGTGGGCCCGGTGCCCGACTCCGGCCGCAAGGTGTGGCTGCACCACGGCAGCTCGATCAGCCACGGCTCCGACGCGGCCAGCCCCACCACCACGTGGCCCGCGCTCGCCGCCTCGCTCGGCGGCGTGGAGCTGATCAACCTGGGCCTGGGCGGAAGCGCCCTGCTCGACCCGTTCACCGCCCGTACGCTGCGGGACACCCCCGCGGACCTGATCAGCGTCAAGATCGGCATCAATGTGGTGAACGCCGACCTGATGCGGCTGCGCGCGTTCGGCCCCGCGGTGCACGGCTTCCTCGACACTATCCGCGAGGGGCACCCCACCACCCCGCTGCTGGTCGTCTCGGCCATCCTCTGCCCGATACACGAGGACACCCCCGGCCCCGCCGCTCCGGACTTCAGCGGGCTCAGCGAGGGCCGGTTGGGCTTCCGGGCCATGGGTGACCCCGCGGAGCGGGCGGCGGGGAAGCTGACGCTCAACGTCATCCGCGAGGAGCTCGCCCGTATCACCGCGCAGCGGGCGGCCGACGACCCCCATCTGCACTACCTCGACGGCCGCGAACTCTACGGCGAGGCGGACGCCGCCGAGCTGCCGCTGCCCGACCAGCTCCACCCGGACGCCGCGACGCACCGTCGCATGGGCGAGCGCTTCGCCAAGCTGGCCTTCGCCGCCAACGGCGTCTTCGCGGACGCGGGCGCCGACGCCGACGCCTGAAACCGGCCCCGTTGCCCGGCCCGGCCCCCTCGCCGGGCAACGGGACGGGATCGTCGGCCCCGCCTTCCTGGAGCCCTCAGCCCAGGTCCGGGGTCACAGGCCCAGGCTCTCGGTGGCGTGGAGCAGCGCACGCCGGAACGCCTCGGCGCCGGTCTCCCCGCCCGCACCCGCACCCGCACCCGCCGCCGCGTCAGGCCCGCCCGTCTCGCCTGCCTCGCCCGTCCCGTCCGCCCCGTCCGACCGCTGGGCCCACTCCTCGGCGGCCACGCGCAAAGCGCCGTTGAGCATCACCGCCTTGACCCTCGGCAGCAGGTCGGCCGGATCGGCCCCGGTGCGGGCGGCGATGATGTCCGTGAAGACGGGCTCGGCGTCGTGGTGCACCCGTAGCCAGACGGCGCGCAGCCCCGGCTCCCCGGGCAGCAGGCGGATCAGCCGCAGCAGCGCGGCGGCGTTCTCCTGCCCGCCCGGCGCCGAGGCCGCGTCGGTCTGGATCGCCTCGCTCAGCGGGCGGTCGGCGGGCCAGTCGCGCAGGCGCTGCGCCGTGGCCTCCAGCCCCGCCGATAGGAGCGGGCGCACACACTCCTCCTTGGACGGGAAGTAGCGCCACAGCGTGCGGGGTGAGATGCCCGCCGCGCGGGCGATCTCCTCGCCCGGCGTCGCCGCCACACCGCGCTCGCCGAACAGCCGTACCGCCTCATGGGCGATCTCCAGCCGGGTGGCCCTCTTGCGGCGCTCCGTCAGGGGAGGCCGCCCGGCCTTCCGGGGCCGGCCGGTCCGTGCGGCCTCACGTTCTCCCGCCTGCTCCACGGTGGTCCCCGTTCCGCTGCCCAAGGGTCGTTCCCGGTCGGCCCCACCCTAATTCGGTCCCTGGCGAGGGGGCTCTCTGCCTGGAGGAGGGCGCCCGTCCGGCGAGTCATGTCATCATGGCAGTGAGTGCCAAAAACCCATGGGGTGAGGCAGTGGCGTACGGAGGAAGGGAGTACCGCGTGAGCAGCACCGGCCTTGAGGGGCGCAGTGTCGTCGTCACCGGAGCGGGATCGGGGATCGGCCGGGCCGCCGCACTGGGGTTCGCCCGCGAGGGCGCGAAGGTGGTGGTCGCCGATCTGCGCCGGGACGGCGCCGAGGAGACCGTCGAGGCCATCGAGGCCGACGGGGGCGCCGCGCGCGCGGTCGTCGGCGATCTCAGCGACCAGGGAGTGGTGGACGAGGTCGTCGGCACCGCCCTGGAGACCTTCGGCGGCCTGGACGTCCTGGTCAACAACGCCGGGATAATGGACCGCCTCTCGGCCGTCGGGGACACCGACGACGCCGAGTGGGAGCGGGTCGTACGCGTCAATCTGACGGCGCCCTTCCTGCTGACGCGTGCCGCGCTGCCGCACATGCTCGAAGCGGGCGGCGGCGCGATCGTCTTCACCGCCTCCGAGGCGTCCCTGCGCGGCAGCGCGGCGGGCGCCGCCTACACCGCCTCCAAGCACGGTGTGGTGGGCCTGGTGAAGTCCCTCGCGGTGATGTACCGCGACAAGGGGATCCGCGCCAACGCCATAGCCCCCGGCGGCACCGCGACCGCCATCCAGGTGGAGGCGGAGCCGGGGGCCCACGGTCCCGGTGTCGTCGGTGCCTACGCCGGGAACATCGGCCGGATCTCCACGGCGGAGGAGCAGGCCGCGGGAATCCTCTTCCTCGCCTCGGACGCCGCCAGCAACATCAACGGCGTCGTCCTCCCCGTCGACAACGGCTGGGCTGCGGTCTGACGCCCGCTGCTCCGGTGGTCGGGCAGGGCGGGCTCAGCCGGGGCTGGAGCGGCCGTGGCGCCAGTAGCCGATGAACGTGATGTCCGACTTGGGGACGCCGCGGTCGTTCACCAGATGGCGCCGCAGGCCGGTCGGGAGCCCGGCCTCTCCCGCCGCCCAGGTGTAGAAGGGGCCCGGCGGCAGATCCGCGTTCTTGACCGCGTCGAGGACGAGCGCCCCGGGCACCGCCCCGTCACCGTCACCATTGCTGTCACCGTCGCTGTCGCGTGCCAGCCAGTGGATCCGTACGCCCTCCGGGCAGTTGACGTCCTCGCGGATGTCCGCTGACTCCGGTACTTCCAGGAAGACCTCGGCGACGAGGGACGCGGGGGCCTGGTCCAGGATCGAGAGGATGGCGGGGACGGCGCTCTCCTCTCCGGCCAGCAACTGCCAGGAGGCGTGCGGCGGAGGCAGATACGCGGTGCCGAGGTCGTAGATTCCGGCCGGTTCACCGGGCCGCACGTGCGACGCCCACGCCGAGGCGGGACCGTGCTCGCCGTGGAGCGCGAACTCGATGTCGATCTCGTGCTGTCCGGGCCTGAACCGGCGGACGGTGTAATTGCGCACCCACGGCCGTCGCGATTTCGGCATCAGCAGCAGCTCCGCCATCCACGCGTTCCCCGAGCGGACCGGCATGCGCAATTCCGTTTGTCCCGCACGGGGGAAGAAAAGGCGGACACCCTGGTCGTTTCCCATGTTCTCCAGGTGCTCCAGCTCCGGGCCGCCCAGCGTGAGGCACGCGAAATGAGGGCTTATACGCTCGTTGCCGAGAACTTCCAGCGTGATCATCCGCCGTGAATCCGGCAGCCGCACTTTAGGCAGCATGACACTCCTCCATGGTCCGGCTCCGGCGCTTTCTGCCGAGGTCACAGCACAATTATGAGCAATTGCTCGCCCCATTCGGTACTCGCTTTTCCCTCGCCGCGACGGGAGCCCTCCACACCTCCGCCGAACGGTGACCCCGGCTGCGTGAACAGCGCGGACGGCCCTGTGCGGCGCTGCCGCGCCGGTCCGGCACCGGTGACCGCTGCTCACATTTTGCCGCCGAGGCGATCCGCGACGGGGTGACCCGCCGCCAGCGGCTCGACGCCGGGACGACCGGGACGACCGGGACGGCCTGACGCGCGAGGCTCGCTCGTCACGACGCCGGCCGTGTGCGATGCCGACCGCGTACGGGAGTGCCGTGGGGCGTCGGAGAACAGATGAGGAAATGCGGCGCAGAGGGAGGAAATCCGCTTGTAAACAAGTGAAACGCGCTCTGGTGATCTGACTGAGCGGGGGAGGATGCTCAAACCATTCCGGACGCTGGACGCGCGGAAGGGGCCAGGAGCGGTCTGCTGGCCATGAGGGGGCGAACGTGAGTCTGACCGAGGCGGAGAATGTTTTCGCGGGCGTGAACGAGCAGGGTCTGAACGACTTTCTGACCGCTTTTTTCACCGCTCGCCCGCGCTGGCTGAACTACCGGACCTCGTCCGCCGTCGCCGCCGTACCGGCGTCGGCGAACGACTGGACCGCTTTGCCGGTGATCTCCTTTCCCGGCGTTCCAGGAGGGATCGAGTACGCGGTCCGCTTCGGGATCCCGCGGATCGAATTTCACCCGCAGTCGCTGCCGCTACCTCCTCCGCTCAGCCTGAATGCCGGTCAGTTCGCGCTGCATACCGACGTGGACCTCGTCCTGCTCTGCCGGAGACCCCGGAACGTGAACGAGGAAAAGCCGACGAGTACGCCCATCACGGCGAGGCTCGGCGTGAGTGCGGTCGGGCGGCCCGTCGTACGGGTGACCGGACCGGGAACGGGGACGGTTTCCCTGAGCCTGATCGCCGTGGAAATCGAGGACATCACGCCCGACACCCTCGAATCCCTGGTCGAATGCCTGGTCCTGACGCTGCTGCGTGCCGTGCTCGACGGAGTTGCCCTGCCCTTCGACGCGCTGAGCGCGGGGGCCTTCAGTCTGAATCTGTTGCGCGGTCCGGAGAGCGAGGACGACCAGCTCAAGCTCTATGGAGCGGCTGTATAAGCCGCTCACGTCAAGGGGGGACCATGTCCGACATCATCGCTGCCATCGACGAGACAGCGGCGAACGTCATCGTGCCCAGGGAGATCTCGGCAATCGGGCCGCTGGCCGCGTCCGGGTCGAGCGGCCTCGGGCCGTTCTCGGCGGGCTGGTCGGTGACGGCTTCCTTCTCGCAGGGCGTGGTCGACATCATTCCGCCGCCCGCGAACGTCATCCGGCTCGCGGGAGTGCGGCTCAGCTATCAGATCCAGCTAGGGCTTTCACTGGATCTCAGTTTCCTCGACTTCTGCATTCCGCGGGTCTGCGTGACTCTCCCCTTCTTCGGAAGAGTCTGCACTCCCCGCGTCTGCCTGCATTTCCCCACCATCACGGTGCCCGTTTCCCACAGCAGTACCGTTGATTTCACTGCGGACGTCCGTCCGTCCGTCACCCTGGCCGCGGGCACCTGGAAGGTCGAGGCCGTCCTGGTGGCCGTGCCCTCGCTGGTTCTCGGCCCCGCGGCGTCCGCGCTGCTGGCGGCGACGGGAGTCGCCATCAGCGCCGCGCTTCTCGCTGTGCCCTTCATCGGTCCCCTGCTGGCTCTGGCGTCGGCCGTCATTTTCGGGGCCATTACCGTGGCCAATCTCGTCGGCCTGCTCGGAGCCGTCCTGACCCCCCTGGTCGGAGGGCTCAGGGTTCCCCTCTACGACCAGCCCCAGCAGTTCCAGGTCCTGCCCGCCGTGGGCACGGACGCCGCCGTGTTCGTCCGTCTGGACACGGTGACCGCCACGCTGGACGACTCGGGCGGGGAGGACGAACTCGTCCTCGCCGTCGACATCTCAGCATGAGAAGCCAGCATGAGAGGGGGGCGTCATGCCCGCGTTGGACAGCCGTGCTCTGACCTATCTGGACTGCTTCGGCCAACGGTTCTCGCGGCCGGGCCGAGTGCGCTATGCCGTGGGAAGCCCTTTGGCGTCATGTCTGGAAACGGACGATCTCCCCTTCTCGCTCACCGTGGGCGACGCACGTGGCGACGCGCGTACCGCCCAGCCCCGGCAGCACGACGTGGAAGTGCGGTTCGCCCGGGGCGCCTTCACGGCCGCTGTTCCCGAGCTGGAGATCGCCGTCGGCGACGTGGTGGTCTGGCACGCGACGGCCGCCACCGTGCCCCCGCACGCGGTGTGGGGCGAAGAGGCGGACCGCGCTCCCTTCTCCAGTGCCGCCATGCGCGACGAGGCGTTCTACAGCCACATCTTCGGCTCTCCCGGGGAATACCACTGGGCCGACCCCCACGGTGGCCCGGCCCGCGGCACGGTCAGGGTGCACGATCTCGACGGCCGGGACCGTAAAACCTGCGGTCAATGGCGCGAGGTGCTGAAGCAGGGAACTCTCGTCGAACTGGCGGGCTCGACGGTGAAACCAGCGGAACTGGACATCCTGGTCGGACAGACGGTGTTCTTCTCGGTCACCGGAACAGAGGGGATCTCCATCACGGATACGGCGGTCTCGATTCCGGTGTGACGGCTTTACGGAATGGAACGTTCAGTGAGCGATCCGGAATCCCGCATCCCCACTCTCACAGAAGGCGACGGGGATTCTTGATCCGGGGAAATACCGTCGAGTTCCACTCTTGAGGCACTGGTTGAAACGTGATTAGACTGCTGCATATATGCACCCGGCGGTTCACGCGCACCTTGCGGGGGAGTGAGTATGCAGAACGCGGCAACGCGGGACACCGCTTTTGAGGTCCTGATCGAGGACGAGGACGAGACGCCGCAGTCCCGCGAGATGCCGGTCTGCGCGGCCTGACTCGGCCGTCCCGTGCCACCGTTCGTCGCCCGATGCCTCGCGTCGGGCGACGGGCCGTTCATCAGAGGGGGGTCTGATGCGGCTGCGCGTCTCGCGCATGGTCGTCTTCCTGTGCCGGAACGGGCAGCTCGTCTGCGACGACCCCGTCCGCCACCGCCAGTTCGCCCTGCGCCCCGCGGTCTGGAGCCTGCTGCCCCGCTACGCGGAGTGGGCGGAGCCGCGCGAGGAGGACACCTCGCTGGTCGAGCAGTTGCGGCAGGCCGGGCTGCTGGTCGAGGAGGGCTCGCCCGAGCACCGGCGCGAGGAGGAGCTGGGGCCCTGGCGCTCCTGGGGGAGCGCGGCGACGTACTTCCACCTGGCCTCCCGCACGCTCGACGACGACCCCTTCGTCTCGGCCGCCGACGACACCGCGCGGCTGCGGGAGAAGCACGGAAGGGAACCGGAGCCGGACCCCTTCAAGCGGTACGCGGCCGATCCCGTCCCGCTGCCGGAGCCCGTGCCCCTGCCCATGGAGCTGACGGAGACGATGCGCCGGCGCCGCACGACCCGGCGCTTCGCCCCCGGCGAGCCCGTGGGGCTGGACCAGTTGAGCACCGCGCTGCACTGGGCCGGAGGCGTCCAGCACCGGTGGGACGTTCCGGGGTTCGGCCCCGCGGTGCTCAAGGCGAACCCCTCCGGAGGATCGCGCCACCCGATCGAGATCTACCCCGTCGTGCGCGACGTGGCGGGCCTGCGCCCCGGCATCTACCACTACGCACCCGACGTCCACGCCCTCGAACCCCTCCCGGCCCGCGCCCCCGACGACGCGGAGATCCTGCACTGGTGCGGAGACCAGAGCTTCGTCGCCTGCGCCGGTGTCCTCTTCCTGTACGCGGCGGTCCTGGAGCGCTCGGCCTGGAAGTACCCGACGGGCAGGACGTACCGCGCCCTGTTCGCCGACCTAGGGCACGTGAGCCAGACGGCCTATCTGGCGGGCGCCGCGCTGGGGCTCGGGGTGTTCTTCACGGCCGCGACGCGGGACGAGACGGTGGAGCGGGCACTCGGCCTGGACTGGCGCGCCGAGATCCCGCTCGGCCTCAACGGCTTCGGGGTGCCGCACCCGGAGGAGGCCGCGCGGCAGGCGGACATGCTCGGCGGCGGCGCGCCCGGGTTCTCCTACCCGCACGACGCGTGGGACGGGCTGGGATGAGCCGGGTCCATGTGGACGCCGGGCAGGTGCGCGGGAACATCGCCGCCTTCCACGCCCGCGCGCACGTTCCCGTACGCGCCCACGTCAAGGGCCACCGCACCCGCTGAGCCCCGCGTACTCACACGGGCGGTGCGACGAAGCAGCCCCGGTCCGGGTCGTTGAAGGACTCCTTGGCGATCAGTTCGTTCATGGGGTTGGAGGTGCCCCACTGGTCGGTGACCTCGGGCTGCGAGAAGTCGTAGACGTGGGGGTGCCAGGTGTCCTCGTCCAGCTCCTCCAGCTCCGTCGTGTACTCGACGGTGTTGCCGTGGGGGTCGAGGAAGTAGGTGAACGTGTTGTCGCCCGCCATGTGCCGCCCGGGGCCCCAGATCTTGCGGTGGCCCGCGCGCAGGACGCGCCCGGAGCCGCGCATGTACTCCTCGATGCCGCGCATCTCGAAGGACACATGGTGCAGCGCCGTGTGCGGGCCCCGCGCGAGCGCCATCGAGTGGTGCTTGCTGCTGATCCGCATGAAGTGCATGACCTCGCCCATGTGCGGCGAGCTGAGCGTGTCGGAGAGGGCGAAGTCCAGGTGGCGCTCGTACCACTCCCGGGTCCGGTTCAGATCAGGGGAGTTGAGGACGACGTGCGACAGCCGCACCGGGATGGCCTCGCGCTCCTCGATCCGGCGGTGCTCGCGCGCCGCGACGTCCGCCGTGACCTCGATGGTGCGCCCGTCGATGTCGAAGAAGCGGAAGCCGTAGCCGCCGCCGGGGGTGTCCACGGCGCCGGGCCTGGTGATGAGCCGGACGCCTCCGGCGAGCAGCCGCTCGGCGAGGGTGTCGACGTCGGCCGGGGTGGCGGCTCCGTAGGAGACGAGGTCGAGGCGCTTCTCGTCGGCCTTGCGCAGCCGTACGACGTACTGCTCGGGGGAACCCTCGGCCGCCAGGAAGGAGATGCCGGAGTCCTCGGCCACCCGGGTCAGGCCCCAGACGCCGGAGTAGAAGTCGAGCTGCTTGTCGTAGTCGGGCACGGCGAGGTCGACGTGCCGCAGATGGGTGAGCAGACGGCCTGTGCGCGTGGTCATGGCGTCGGTCAAGGCGTCGGTCATGGTGTCCTCCTCAGCGAAGGTGGAGCAGGTCGGCGGCGTTGGCGCCGCGTACGGCGTGGAAGTCCGCTTCGGGCAGCCGGGCGGCCCGCAGCGCGGCGAGGGGGTCCTCGGTGCCCATGTCGAAGGGGAAGTCGGAGCCGAGCAGCACCCGCTCCGGGCCCGCCGCGCGCACCAGCGCGCGCAGCACGTCGGGGTCGTGGACGAGCGAGTCGAAGTACAGCCGCTTCAGATAGCCGCCCGGCGGGTGGGCGCAGCCACGTGTGTCGGTACGGGCCCGCCAGGCGTGGTCGGAGCGGCCGATGTGCGTGGGCAGATAGCCGCCGCCGTGCGCGGCGAGGACCCTGAGCCCGGGGTGCCGGTCGAGGACCCCCGAGAAGATGAGGTGGGAGAGCGCGACGGCGTTCTCGGTGGGCTGGCCCACGGTGTTGGACAGGTACCAGCGGTCGAGGCGCGCGTCGAGGGTGCAGCCGAAGGGGTGCAGGAAGACCACGGCACCGGTCTCCTCGGCCCGCGCCCAGAAGTCGTCGAGACGCGGGTCGGACAGCTCCACCTCCCGGCCCTCCGCCCCCTGGGCGTCCCCGTGCGCTGGCGCGTGCGAGGAGATCTCCACGCCGGACAGCCCCGCCTCCAGCGCGTGGTCGAGCAATGGCACCGCGAGCGCCGGGTGCTGGAGCGGCACGAGCCCGAGTCCGCGCAGCCGCCCGGGCGCCTTGGCGCAGTGCGCTGCCGTGCCCACGTTGGCCAACTGGCAGACGCGCTCGGCCAGTTCGGGACCGGCCCAGTAGTGGTAGTGGGACGGGGAGGGCGAGACGAGCTGCACGTCGACGTGTGCGCCGTCCATGGCGGCGAGCCGCGCGCCGACATCGGTGAGCAGCGGGACACGCGCGCCGACCATCGGGCCGCTCACGGCCAGCGACTCGGGCCCGTTGCGCCGCGCGTCCAGCTCACGGGCCGCCGCCAGCCCCGGCTCTCCCGCGACGGCCTCCTCCACCTCGGGCAGCAGGAGATGCGCGTGGACGTCGACGGTCGGCGCCGCCGTGTGCGCGGGAGACGGCGCGGTCACGGGCGCAGCGGTCATGGGCGCCCCTTCAGCACGGCCATGGTGCGGCCGATCAGCCCGGGCAGGTCCGCGTCGCGCACGCCGTCGAGCAGCCACTGCCCGATCTGCACCGACGCTTCGACGACGGGACGCACCCGCGGCATCCGGCGCGCGCGGTAGTCGGTCAGCAGCCGCTCGTCCCACGTGTCCCGTGTGGTGAGCAGCTCGGCCAGGACGAGGGAGTCCTCCAGGGACATGGCGGCGCCCTGCGCCAGCGTCGGCGGGCAGCAGTGCGCCGCGTCCCCGGCGAGCACGATCCGGCCTCGGTGCCAGGGGCCCTCCACCAAGTGGCGGTCGAACCAGGTGTAGTTGACCTGATCCGGGTCGGTGATCGACGCGCGTATCTCGTCCCACGCGCCGCCGTACCCCTGCGCGAGGCGGCGCATCTCGTCCGCGTACGAGGCGGGGTCGAGCGTGGCGCGGTCGCGGTTGCGCTCCACGAGGAAGGCGTAGACGGTGTCGGGCCCCGTCGGGGAGTAACCGGCGATGAAGCACGGCCCGCCGTACGTCAGATCGGAGCGCTCGACGCCGCGCGGGCGCGGGGCCGGGGTGCGCCAGATCGCCATGCCGGTGGGGACCGGGCGCTCCTCGACGCCGATCGCCGCCCTGGTACGGGAGTTGACCCCGTCGGCGGCGACCACCAGGCCGTAGGTGTCCTCTGTGCCGTCGGAGAAGGACGCGCGCACGCTGTCGGCGTCCTGCTCGAAGGCGGTCACGGTGGTGCCGAGCCGTACCCGGGCCCCCGAGGCCCGTACGGCGTCGATGAGGAGCCGCTGGAGCTGCGGGCGGCGCATGCCGACGGTGGAGGGCAGGTCGTCGCCGCCCGTGCGGGCGTCCTTCTGGACGTGCAGGACGGTGCCGTCGGGCGCGGTGATGCCGAGGGTGTCGTAGGCGAAGCCCTGCTCCCGTACCCGCTCCCAGACGCCGATCTCGCGCAGCACCCGCAGGGCGTTGCCCTGGAGGGTGATGCCGGACCCGGCGGTGGCGTTCCAGTCGTCCTTGGCCTCGACGAGATCGACGGCGATGCCAGCGCTGCGCAGCAGGACGGTGAGACCGTTGCCCGCGGTCCCTCCGCCGACGACCAGGACACGGCGTGCGGCGTGGCTCATAGGGGCTCTCTCCTCATGGGGCTCTCCTCCGGGTGGGGCCGCGCGTGCGGTGCGCGGCCGGTGGTGCGTGCGGCCGGGAGTGCGCGTCGGCCGGTGTGCGGCGCCGCCAACTCGACGGCGACCGCCCCTACTTGACGGCGACCGGGTTGACGGGAGAGCCGACGGCCCCCGTGACGGGCAGCGGTGCGGCGGTGAGCCAGAAGTCGTGGACACCGTCGGCCGCGCAGTCCTCGGCGAGCCCGTCGAGGTCCCACATCTCGCCCAGTGTCAGACCGATGTGCGGGATGGCCACCTGGTGCAGCGGCTGGAAGGCGTGCTCGAACTCGTTGGGCCGCACCTCGAACCCCCAGGTGTCGGTGGCGACGGCGGCGATCTCGGTGCGGTGCAGCCAGCCCGCGGTGGTGAAGGAGAGGCCAGGCGCGGGGCCGCCCGCGTAGTCGCCCCAGCCCTCGCGCCGGACACGCGCGAGCTGGCCCGTGCGGACGAGGACGAGGTCGCCGCGGCCGACGCTCACCCCGTGCGCGTCGGCCGTCGCCGCCAGGTGCTCCTCGGTGACGGCGAAGCCGTCCGGCAGCTCGCCGCCCGTGCCCACGACACGTCCCACGTCCAGCAGCACGCCGCGCCCCGCGATGTGCGGCGCCATGTGCTCGATGCCGGTGACCAGATCGCCCTCGGAGGTGACGACCTCCTCGGCCGGACGCCCGTTCCACGCCTTCCCGTGGTCGAAGATGTGGCCGAGGCCGTCCCACTGGGTGGAGCACTGGAGCGGCATCGCGATCACGTCGTCGGCGCCGCCCATGCCGTGCGGGAAGCCCTGGTTGCCGAGGGCCGCGTCGGTGCCGGTGTCGGTCATGGTGTGCACCGGGTTGGTGCGCCGTCGCCAGCCCTTCTGCGGGCCGTTCGTGTCGAAACGCTGCGCCAGCGAGAAGCTCACCCCGCGCCGTACCAGCGCCGCGCCCTCGCGCCGCTTGGCCGCGTCCAGGAAGTTGAGGGTGCCCAGGACGTCGTCCTCGCCCCAACGACCCCAGTTGGAGCACGCCGCCGCGGCCTCGGCTATCGCGCCCGAGGGATCACGGGGGTCGGGGCGTGCGGGGCTCACATGTCCGCCCACATGTCCGCTCACATGTCCGCCCACATGTCCGCTCACACGTCCGCTCACGCGTCCTCCCCGACACAGCGGGTGCGCTGCGTGCCGAGCCCGGTGACCGTGCCCTCCATCACGTCGCCCTCCCGCAGCAGCCGCCCCCAGTGCATGCCGTTGCCCGCCGGACTGCCCGTCAGCACAAGGTCTCCCGGCAGCAGTTGGGCGCGGTCCGAGATGTAGGAGACAAGGCGGGCGACGCCGAAGAGCATGTCCTCCGTCGACTCGTCCTGCATGGTCTCGCCGTTGAGCCGCAGCGTCACCTGGAGGTCGCCCGGATCGCCGACGTGCGCCGCCGGCACCAGCCACGGGCCGAGCGGTGTGAAGCCCGGTGCGTTCTTGGCGGCGAGCCAGTCGGAGCCGATCGCGGGCATGTCGCGACGGAAGACCGCCGCCCGGTCGGTCAGGTCGTTGGCGATGGTGTACCCGGCCACATGCTCCAGCGCCTTCTCGCGCGGCACACGGTAGGCGGGACGCGAGACGACCACGGCCAGCTCCAGCTCCCAGTCCGGCTGCGCGGCCTCCCTCGGCAGGACCACGTCGTCGTAGGGCCCGGTCAGGGCGCTGGGCAGCCCGGTGAAGACGTACGGCAGATCCTCGGCGGCGCGACGGTCCATCTGCCCGGCGATCTCGGCGCGCGCCTCCTCGGCGGTGCGCGGATCGTCGGCGGGCCGGTGCGCGGCCTCCAGATCGATGACGTGTTGCCGGTAGTTGGCGCCCGACTGGAAGATCTGCCGGGGCTCGACGGGCGCGTGCACCCGCAGCCCGTCCAGCGGCAGCCAGCCGTCACCCGACGGGTCGGCGGCGAGGGCTCCGAGGCGCGGCAGCGTCGCGTCCCAGCGCTCCAGGAGGCCGCGGACGGTCAGCCCCGGCGCGTCCAGCGCGGTCCGCAGGCCGAGCGCGCGCCCTTCGGGGGTCACCAGCGCGGGAAAGGGGCCGTCGGCCGAGGTGCCGGCCGAGGTGCCGGCCGCGTCGTCGGCGGCCGAGAGCGTGGCGAGAGCGAAGGGCCCGTCGAAGAGGGGCTGACCGCTAACGGATGTCACGTGGATGTCCTCCCGATGTCGAGAGGTCCAATCTGGCCCCGCCCGGCATGATCCGGGAAATCGATCCCCTGGATATGGTTCATCCAGACGGTAAATCACCGCTGGTGAGAGCGGTGGCGCAGGGTGCAAAAGCCGCAGAGGGAGAACGGATATGAATCTCGCGAGCCTCGACCTCAACCTCGTCGTGGCGCTCCGCGCCCTGCTGGAGGAGCGCAACGTCACCTACGCGGGGCAGCGCGTCGGACTGAGCCAGCCCGCCATGAGCGCCGCGCTGGCCAGGCTGCGGCGTCACTTCGGGGACGAACTGCTGGCGCGCTCGGGCGGCCAGTACGAGCTGACGGCCCTGGGCCAGGTGCTCCTGGACCGCACCGCCACCGTGTGCGACCTCCTGGACCGGCTCTTCACCAGCCGGGCCGACTTCGACCCCCGCACGGAGGAGCATACGTTCACGCTCATCGCGTCGGACTACGCCGTCGCCGTCTTCGGCGCGGAACTCGCCCGCACCCTCCACCACGAGGCGCCGCACGTCCGCCTCAGCTTCCGGCAGACCCCGCTGGACATCGTCGAGAACACGGGGCCCCTGCTGAGCGGCGTGGACGGGCTGCTCATGCCGCACGGCATCATCAGCGACTTCCCCGCGACCGATCTGCACGCGGACCGCTGGGTGTTCCTCGTCTCCGCCGACAATGAGGAGGTCGGCGAGCAACTGCGCGCCGAGGACCTCGTACGCCTTCCCTGGGTGACGTACCAGCGCACCTACGACGCGCCCGCCGTACGGCAGCTCGGCATGCTCGGCATCGAGCCCCGCGTGGACGTGTCCGTCGACAGCTTCCAGACCCTCCCGCACCTGGTGGCGGGCACCCGCCGGATCGCGCTGGTGCAGGAGCGCCTGGCGAGGCAACTGAGCGGTGTCGCCCCGGTGCGCGTCATGGAGTGCCCCTACGAGGCGGTTCCGCTGCGTGAGGCGCTGTGGTGGCACCCCGTCCACACGCACGACGCCGCGCACATCTGGCTGCGCGAGACGGCGGTGCGGGTGGCGGAGGGGCTGGGCGGGGTGGGGTGACGTGTGGGGTGCGGGGTGGGGTGTGCGCGGCGCCTCTCCCGCCCCTCGCGTCCGCCGTCTCGACGAGGGGGCGGTGGCGGGCCCGGCCGGAGACCTCTACGGGCTCAACTCCCGTACAGCCAGGAGTCGTACGCCGCCGCGTCGACGAGGTGGTAGAGGCCGAGGGCGCACGGGAAGAGCACCAGGGCCAGCACACCGGCCCGTACGAGGGCCGGAGCCATGATCGTGACGGCCTCGTACTGGCCGGTGATGGTGCGTATGTCGCGCCAGCGCCGGATGTCGCCTCCGCAGGCCGTCCAGAAGAAGATCCCGAAGACTATCCCCACCCCGGCGAAGACCATGGCGAACCCCGCCACCACGGCGAGGAACGTCTCGCGGTCGTGGTGATCGGTCACGAAGAACATGCTCACCGCGAGCGGGACGACAGCGGCCACCCCCTGCACCGCACCACGCACCACCACCTCCCGGAAGCGCAGCCGCGGCAGACGCACCCCGTCCTCGTCCTTGGCCACCTGGGGCGTGGCCGCACCAGGCGAGGGACGGCCCCCGTTTCGTTGCGTACGCGTCATGAGCGGCACGCTATCCCAGCACATCCGAGGGCAGCCCGAGCACCCTCTTCCGGTGCACGGCGACACCACCGCGTCCGGGAACGCTCCCCCGCGGCCAGAGCCGCGGCGTAATGCGAGAGTGCGTCACGCGCGAGACCCGCTGAACGGGGTTCGTTCAGCGGGTCCTTCGCGCTGGCTGGTGGGGCCCGACGGGGCAGGGGCCGGGCCCACCGGCTATCGGCGGAGTGCGCTCACCTCAAGTGCCGTGAGGTCAGGCGTTGATGGTGAAGCTGCCGTCGTAGGCCGCCTTGCGCAGACCGCCGGTGAAGCTCTGCGCTGCGCAGTTGATGCCCTCCCTGAGCAGATCGACCTTGAACTTGCCGTGCACCTTGCCGCCGAGGAAGGCGCCGTCGGTGACATTGCCGTCGATCGTGGCGCTGTTGAACATCTGGCCGGTGATGGTCAGCGAGAGGCTGCTCTTGAGGGTCTGGCCGTCCTTGGTCTTCCAGGTGACCGTGCCGGAGCCGGTGGCGGGCGTGGAGGAGCCGCCGATCTCGCAGGACATGGGGACGTCGAAGGCGCCGTTGAAGGTGGCGGTGGCGATCTCCGCGCCCTCGGCCGTGCTGCCGGTGCAGGAGTGGTCCTGCCCGGTGTACTGGACGTTGGTGTCGCGCGGCACCGGGATGGGGAGCAGGCCGGGGGAGAACTCGGCGGTGCCGCCCGCCTGGCAGGAGACGTTCGCGGGTGCGGCTGCCTGAGGTGTGGCGGGTGCCGCGGCCTGAGCGGTGGGGACGGTGAGAACCGCCGCGGAGACAGCGGCGGCGGTGGCCAGGAGGCGGCTGACGGTACATCGACGGGGGGACATGCTCATGCGAGAACCCTTTCGGGACGTGGAACGTGCGATGTGGGACGCGTGCCACGACTACGGAACGTGGTGAACACGTCACCGTGCAATATCCGGAAAGGGCTTCTCACCTGTACGGATGAGTGCGAATCGTTTTTTCGACGGGTGCGGTACACAGGTCGCGCCCCTGGCAGGACCCCGCCTGGCATGTGTCCGTGGCCGCGTCATACCACTGTCCACTGCCGTCTGGACGCTTCGAACTTCAGTGTCATACGGGGCGGTTGAGGCCCCCGTTCCGGGGCAGATGACCGGGCGATTGTTTTGTCATGTGCAGAGACAGGGGGAGACATGTCGTATCCGAGTGGCCCGGGTCAGCAGCCACAACAGCCGCCGCGGGGGGACTCCAACACGCTGAGCATCGTGGGGATCGTCCTGGGGTGCATCGCGCTCATCTTCTGCCCGCCCGGCTTCGGCATCGCGGGGATCGTCTGCGGCGTGGTCGCCAAGAACAAGGGCGAGCGGCTCGCGACCACGGCGATCGGGGTGTCCATCGCCGGGCTGGTCGTCGGCATGATCATCGGCCTGATGTTCTTCCAGGGGATGTACAGCGGCTGATCACCGGCCGTCGCACCGTGCGCGCCGTGCGCACCGAGCGCGCCGCGGGCCCCCGTCCCGAGCCGGACGGGGGCCCGCAGTGCGTCCGGATAAGGGCGGGAGCGGGCATTCCGGCCGGTCATGGGCGGTTGGTCCGCATGATCGAAGTCATCGTCCCGTACCTCTTGACGGTGGGCCCCGGCGAAAACTACGTTCTGGATTCGCGCGGAATTTACTTTCCAGTTTATGGAAACCCTCACCCATCACCGTCGCCGAAGCCTGCGGTGCGCCCCCCTCATCATGAGCGTGGTCATCACGGGACCTCGCCGCGACCCCTAGCGGAAACTCGGGGGCAGTTTGATGACTGCTGTGGATGACCGGTCGCACGCGGAAGCCACCAGCACCGCCAGTTCTGTCCTGTACACCTACGATCTGGCCCCCACGAAGAAGGAGGGGCGCCGCTGGGGCACGTACAACGTCTTCACGCTCTGGGCCAACGACGCGCACAGCCTCGGCAACTACGCCTTCGCCATCGGCCTCTTCGCGCTCGGACTGAGCGTGTGGGGCATTCTGCTGGCCTTCGTGCTCGCCTCCGTGCTGCTCTTCCTGCTGCTGACGCTGTCCGGCTACATGGGGCAGAAGACCGGTGTCCCCTTCCCGGTGATGAGCCGTATCGCCTTCGGCATCAAGGGTGCGAAGATACCGGCGCTCGTCCGCGGCGGGGTCGCCATCGCCTGGTTCGGCATCCAGACCTATCTCGCCTCGGCCGTGCTGAAGTCCCTCCTCGTGGCCATGGCGCCAGGGCTCAAGACGCTCGACGAGCACACGGCCCTGGGCCTCTCCGCACTCGGCTGGATCACCTTCCTGGTGCTGTGGGCGCTCCAGGTGGTCATCGTCAGCTACGGCATGCAGGTCATCCGCCGCTACATGGCCTTCGCCGCACCCACCACCCTGATCACCATGTGCGCGCTCGCGGTGTGGATGTTCGTGCGCGCCGACGGCTCCATCGCGTTCTCCACCGACTCCCCGCTCACCGGCGGCGCGATGTGGCTCCAGGTCCTCCAGGGCGCGGCGCTGTGGGTCGTGATCTACGGGACGTTCGTGCTGAACTTCTGCGACTTCACCCGGTCGGCCAAGAGCCGTGCTTCCATCGTGCGCGGCAACATCATCGGCATCCCCGTGAACATGCTTTTCTTCGCCCTCATCGCGGTGGTGCTCAGCGGGGCGCAGTTCAAGCTCGACGGGCGGATCATCACCAGCCCCACCGACATCGTCCAGACGATCCCGAACACCTTCCTGCTCGCGGTGGCCTCGATCGCCCTCGTCGCGCTGACGGTCGCGGTGAACCTGCTGGCCAACTTCGTGGCACCGATCTACGCGCTCGTCGACCTCTTCCCGCGCAAGCTGAACTTCCGCAGGGCCGGGCTGGTCAGCGCCCTCATCGGGCTGGTGATCCTCCCCTGGAACCTCTACAACAGCCCGCTGGTCGTCAACTACTTCCTCGGCGGGCTCGGTGCGCTGCTGGGGCCGCTGTTCGGCGTGATCATGGCGGACTACTGGCTGCTGCGGAAGTCCAAGGTCAACGTCCCCGACCTCTACAACGAGGACCCGCACGGCGACTACCACTACCGCCGCGGCTACAACCCCCGCGCCGTCTGGGCATTCGTGCCCGCCGCCGGCATCGCCGTCGTCCTCGCGCTGGTGCCCTACTTCAAGCCCGTCGCCGGGTTCTCCTGGTTCATCGGTGCCTTCGCCGGTGCGGCGATCTACGCGCTGATCGCGGACCGCACCTCCGCGTACCGCGACGTGGACGGCGAGGCCATCGCCGTCGCCGCCGAATGAGCCGCTGACCGTCGAGCCGTCGAATGATCCGCCGGACGAGCCGCTGAAAGCCCCCGGTCAGCCGCTCGCCCGGGAACCCAGGAAGGCCGAGCCATGCGCATCCTCGTCGTCAACGTGAACACCACCGCCTCCATCACCGAGTCGATCGGCCGGCAGGCCCGGAGCGTGGCGTCACCGGACACCGAGATCGTCCCGCTGACCCCGCACTTCGGCGCGGAGTCCGTCGAGGGCAACTACGAGAGCTACCTGGCCGCGGTCTCGGTCATGGAGGCCGTCCGCGCCCACCCCGAGCCGTTCGACGCCGTCATCCAGGCGGGGTACGGCGAGCACGGCAGGGAAGGGCTCCAGGAGCTGCTCGACGTCCCCGTCGTCGACATCACCGAGGCCGCCGCCACCACGGCCCAGTTCCTCGGCCGCACCTACTCGGTCGTCACCAGCCTGGACCGCACCGTCCCGCTGATCGAGGACCGGCTGCTGACGGCGGGGCTCAGTGCCCGGTGCGCCTCCGTGCGCGCGAGCGGGCTCGCCGTGCTCGACCTGGAGCGGGACGAGAAGGCCGCCGTCGACGCGATCGTCGAGGAGGCGGCCCGCGCCGTGGAGACCGACCGGGCCGAGGTGATCTGCCTCGGCTGCGGGGGCATGTCGGGCCTGGCGGAGCGCGTGACCGAGCGCACCGGCGTCCCCGTGGTGGACGGGGTCACGGCCGCCGTGACCGTCGCCGAGTCCCTCGTGCGCCTGGGGCTGTCGACCTCGAAGGTGCGGACGTACGCGGCGCCCCGCCCCAAGACCATCGCCAACTGGCCCCCGCGCCCGGGCGCCTGACCCGGTCCCCCCGGCCCCCGGCCTTCCGGATCCGGCTCAGCTCTCGCCGCTCGCGGTGTCCTCGTCGCCGCCCGAAGCGCGGGAGCGGAAGCGCCCGAGCGCGGCGGTACCCGCGACGACCAGGCCGACGGCGGCGACCTTCGCAGCCGAGTAGTAGGTCATCGTCGCGTCCTCCGGCGTGCCGGGCAGCCCGAGGAAGAGCCACAGGACCGCGACGATCCCCACGACGACGAGGCCGGCGGCGCCGACCGGGCCGATTCCCCACCACCAGGGAGCGTCGGGGTGGTGCTGGTCTTCTTCGACGGGCCGCTGCTGCGCCTTGTCGGTCATGCCGGGGTCTCCTGCCGGGGGTGTGACGGGTGGTTCTTCTGAGGTGACGGCGTCCGGGCCCGAACGGTTGCGGACGGCTCCCCTGGCGCGGTGATCTCTGCCGTGACCGGCGGTTTTGTCCCACGGGACGGCCGGGCGCCGTCACCCGAACGGAGTCGTTCACCTGTGCAGGCGTCCCCCGGGCGGCGCACGGTGGGGCGCATGCGGCCATCCAGAGTCGCGGTCGCCATGGCCCTGCCGCTTGTGCTGCTGGTGACGTGCGACGCATCCATGCGAAACGCGGCCCGGGAGCACCGTCGTCCCGGGTCCGAGTCAACGTCTGCCATACCCCGCCCGCACATCGTCTCGCGGGCGGCGTGGCACGCGGACGAGGACGTCGTCCGCGAGCGCGCCTCCTACACACACGGTGTGCGGGCGGCATTCATCCACCACACCGACCACGAGAACGACTACGACTGCGCCGACTCGCCCGCCCTGCTCCGCGCCCTCCAGGAGGACCACGTGGGCAGGGGATGGGACGACATCGGCTACAACTTCGTCGTGGACCGCTGCGGCAACGTCTACGAGGGCCGCTCCGGCGGCGTGAACCGGCCGGTCAGGGGCGCCCACACCATGGGCTTCAACGACGACAGCATCGGCATCGCCCTCCTCGGCACCTTCGAGGAGGGCATGAAGGTGCCCGACGCGGCGCTGACGGCGGTGGCCGAGGTCATCGCCTGGAAGCTGCGCCCCGGCGTGGACCCGCACGGCAGGACCCGGATGGTCTCCCGCAGCGACCAGAGCCGGGTCGATAAAGACACCTCGGCGAGCTTCGACGTCGTGTCGGGGCACCGCGACGCGTACGAGACCGACTGCCCAGGCGACGCGCTCTACGCGAAGCTGCCCGAACTGCGCGACAAGGTCGCCCGCCTCCAGCGCGGCCACCTCCGCGCCGAAGCCTCCGGGGGCTGAAGGGCTGAGGGGCTGGGCCCCCACCGCAGCCTACGGGTCTACGGCGCGGCGGGGGAGGCGTCCGTGATGTGCGTTCCCGGGTCCTGGGCTCCCGGGTCCAGAGCCACCGGGTCCTGGGCTCTCGTGTCCGGGGCGCGCAGGGTGGCGAGCGTGGCGGCCAGCTCCTCCTGGAGGGTGCGCGCCGCGTCCTCCTCGTCGCCCCGGCACACGGCCTCCACGAGCGCGGCGTGCGCGGCGTCGCCGTGGTTGGTGTCCCGCTCGCGCAGCCCGGTCAGCTTCAGCAGCTCGATCAGGCCGCCCCGCAGCACCGGCACGAACTCGGCGAACAGATCGGTGAGCACCGGGTTGTGGGCCGCGGTCACGACGGCGGCGTGCAGCGCGATGTCGGCGTCCACGAACGCGGTGTCGTCGGCGTGGGACGCCTTCCGGCGCGCCTCGACGGCCGCTTCGAGGGCGGCGCGGTCCTCGTCGGTGCGCCGCTGCGCGGCCAGCCGGGCCGCCTGCGCCTCGACGAGCATCCGCACTTCGTAGACGTCGGCGAGCGCTGCGCGGCGCAGCCGGTCGGGCCACTCCTCGGCGGGCCGGGTGGCGGTGACGAAGACGCCCGCGCCCTGGCGGGCGCGCACCAGCCCCGCGCTGGACAGCGCGCGCAGTGCCTCGCGGACCGTCGAGCGGCCGACGCCCAGCTCGTCGGCCAGTGTCGTCTCGCTCGGCAACTTGGCGCCGACGGGCCATGTGCCGCCCTCGATCTCGCCGCGCAGCCGCTCTATGACCCGCTCCACCAGGGGGCTCGGGCGGACGGTGCCGAGGGGCACGCCGCTCACCTCCGTCTCGTCGTCGTCTCGTTGTTGTGTCGTCGCGTCGTCGCGGTCCGTGACCCAGTCACTTGTCTGAGGACCTGATGTGTGCCTAGTCTACCGGCCATGATGCCGCGTGCGCTTCTCCTCCTCGGTTGCCGCGGCGGGGTCTGACCGACCGGCGCCCCGCCGCGGGTGCTCGGGCATTGCTGGTCGCCCACCGAACCCGAGGAAGGCCCTTCCCGTCATGACGCCCACGTCCCCCACGTCCCCCGTGGCCCCGGTGGCCTCCCACCGCTTTCCCGCACTCCGGACCCCCGAAGGGCCGCTTCCCGCGGACGCGCCGTCCTGGAACCCGCAGCGCCCCAGCGCGATGCCGAGCCACCGCTACCGCTCCGTCTTCGGCAGGACCGACGTGCCGCTGACCGGCCGCCGGTGGCCCGAAGCACGCCTGGAGCGGGCCCCGCTGTGGGTGCCCGTCGATCTGCGGGACGGCAACCAGGCTCTGGCCGAGCCGATGGACACCCCGCGCAAACGCCGCATGTTCGACCTGCTCGTCGCCATGGGGTTCAAGGAGATCGAGGTCGCCTACCCGTCCGCGAGCCGAACCGACTTCGACTTCGTGCGTCACCTGGCCACCAGCGGCGCCGTCCCCGACGACGTCACCGTCTCGGTCTTCACGCCCGCCCGCACCGACCTGATCGACCGCACCTTCGAGGCCGTCGAGGGACTGCCGCGCACCCTCGTCCACCTCTACATCCCCACCGCACCCACCTGGCGCGACGTGGTCCTCGGGCGCAGCCGCGCCGAAGTCCTCGGGGTGGTCGAGGAGGCCGCCACGCACATGGCGCGTCTGGCCGCCGCCAGGCCGGGCGCCGACATCCGCTTCGAGTTCTCGCCCGAGGTCTTCGTCCTCACCGAGCCCGACTTCGTCCTGGAGGTCTGCGACACCGTCACAGGACTGTGGGACGCGTCGCCCGACCGCCCGGTGGTGCACAACCTGCCCGCCACCGTCGAGGTCGCCACCCCCAACGTCTACGCCGACCAGATCGAGTACATGCACCGCCACTTGGACCGGCGCGACTCCGTCGTCCTCTCCGTGCATCCGCACAACGACCGGGGTACGGGCGTGGCCTGCGCCGAACTCGCCGTGCTGGCGGGCGCGCAGCGCGTCGAGGGCTGCCTGTTCGGCAACGGGGAGCGCACCGGCAACGTCGATCTGGTCACCCTCGCCCTCAACCTCCACGCACAGGGCGTCGATCCGATGGTCGACTTCTCTGACATCGACGCGGTGCGCGACACCGTCACCGACTGCGTGAGGCTGCCCGTGCACCCCCGGCACCCCTACGGCGGCGACCTCGTCCACACCGCCTTCTCCGGCACCCACCAGGACGCCATCAGCAAGGGGCTGGCCCACCACGCCGAAAGTGCCCGAGCGCTCGGCGTCCCCGAGGAGGAGGCGCCGTGGGCCGTGCCGTATCTGCCCATCGACCCCAAGGACATCGGGCGTGCCTACGAGGCGGTCATCCGCGTCAACAGCCAGTCGGGCAAGGGCGGCATCGCCCACCTGCTCCAGACACACCACGGCCTGGACCTGCCCCGGGCGCTGCGCGCCGAGTTCTCCCGGGTGGTGCAGCACTCGACAGACACCGGAGGAACGGAGGTCACGCCCGACGAGCTGTGGGACCTGTTCCGCGCCACCTACCTCGACCCCGGACACCGGGGACCGGTCGTCCTGGAATCCTTCCGCACCGAGGAAGTGAGCGAGGGCAAGCACCGGTTCACCTGCGAACTGGCCACCGGCGGGGGTGAGAGCAAGGGCGCGTACGAGGGGCTGGGCAACGGCCCGTTGGCGGCCTTCTCCGCGGCGCTCGGCGCGGCGGGCACGCCGGTGGACATCCTCGACTACACCGAGCACGCGACCACCACAGGCCCCGACAGCCCGGCCACAACCTATGTGCGGTGCCGTGTCGGCGAACGGACCGTCTGGGGCGCGGGGCAGGACACGTCGGTCCTCACCGCCTCCGTCCGTGCGGTCACGGCGGCGGTGAACCGCGCCCGCTGACCGGCCGCTTCTCGGACGTCGGCCCGTCGGCCCGTCGGCTCGCAGAGGCGGCGGGCCTCCGCCGCGTCAGCCGTCCGCCGGACTCTTCGCCTCCGGCGCGATGGCGTCCAGCACCGGATACGGGCGTGGATAGCGGGCGCCGAGCCCGTACACGTCGGCCAGCCGGTCGGCGAACGCGGCGGCGATGCGCACCTCGCCGTCGGGGTTGGGGTGGGTGCCGTCCCAACTGTGTTCGGCCGCCCGGAACTCCCTCGCGGTGTCCGCCACGACGAGCGACTCCTCGGCGGCGACGGCCCGGATGCGGTCGTTGACCGCGTCGACCTTCGCAGCGAAGTCCGGTTCGTCCAGGGCCTTCCTGGTCTCCATGACGGTGCCCACGAGGATGCGCAGGTCCGGCGCGGCGCGGCGCGCGTTGGTGACGAACTCGCGGAGGTTGTCCGCGAATTGGGGCGGCTCGACGTCGTACCAGAACAGGTCGTTGATGCCGAGCAGGACCAGCAGGTAGTCGGGCGTGTACTCGGCGACCTTCTCCTCGATCACGTCCTTCTCAGTCACATAGGGGCGGCCCCACTGCGCGTCGTGGTCGCGGTCGAAGTCCGGGTCCGCGTACGTCTCGTCGTCGTCCCCCACCTCCGCAGTGCGGATGTTGTCGAGGGTGTTCTTCGGGCCGACGAGATCGACGCTGACGCCGTGGTGCGTCAGGTGCTTCCAGAAGCGGTAGCGCCACGTCCAGTCGCCGCTGCTGCCGTGGCTCAGGGAATCCCCGACGATCATGATGGGGATGTCGCCCTCGGGTGGTTTCCTCACGGTGCCTCCTCGGGTTCGGGGCATCGGCCGGGTTCAGCGGCGGTCCCCTCGCGGGCGGCGGAGACCGCGTGCCAGCCGCGTCCCGGGGTGTAGCGGCGGACGATTCGGGCCGGGACACCGGCGATGACGCAGTGGTCGGGGAATCTCCCGCGCACGACCGCGCCACCCGCCACGACGACATTGCGGCCGAGCCGGGTGCCGGGCAGCACGATCGCGCCCGTACCCACCCAGCACCCGTCACCGATGGCCACCCGGCTGTTGACCGGGGGCTGTCCGCCGATGGGCCGCCGAGGGTCGGCGTAGGTGTGGTTCTGGTCCGTCACGTACACGTACGGGCCGAGGAACACATGATCCCCGATCGCGATGGACTTGTGGCCCACGATGTGGCTGCCCCGCCCGATGGAGCAGTGTCCGCCGATGTCGACGACGGTGCCGGGGCCGAGGTCCTGGCCGGGGGCCAACCCCGCGGAGATGCTGACCTGCGCCCCCACCAGGGTGTGTTCGCCGATCGCGATGCACTGTTCCCCGAAGATCGCTCCGGGCGGGAAGGCGATGCACGCGCCCTCGCCGATGTGCGCGAAGCGGAGCCGCGCCGGGCGGGCGGCCGATATCCTCCCGTGCTTCTCGGCCTGTGCCCAGAGGAACTGGACGGCATCACAGGCGTACCGGCGCACCCGTTCCGCGAACCGGGTTGTTGCGGCTGCTGACATGCGAACGGTTATGCCCTTTGCCCGTGCATGCCAACAGGGAACGGGGCCCTCCGGCTGCGATATGGCCCCTTCGGGGGGCGCGGGGAGGTGGTCGTTTCGCACGCGCGCTGCACCGGTGAACGCGCGGCCGGTTCCCGGACCCGGGAGCCTCGAGGTCCCAGGCCCGGGCGGTCACCCTCGGAGGGCCGCTCAGCCGTTCAGCCGCTCACCACGCGACGGGCAGCTCGTGCACCCCGTAGACGGCCATGTCGTCGCGGAACGGGATCTCGTCCAGCGGCCGGGCCAGGCGCAGCCCGGGGAAGCGCCGGAGCAGCGTGGGGTAGGCGAGCTGGAGTTCGGCGCGGGCGAGGTTCTGGCCCAGGCACTGGTGAGGTCCCGAGCCGAAGGCCAGATGGCCGCGTGCCTGCCGGTCCACGTCCAGCCTGTCGGGGTCCCCGAAGACCTCGGGGTCGCGGTTGGCCAGGTCGGCTGCGCAGATCACCGCGTCACCTGCCCGGACGAGCTGCCCTCCGATCTCGATGTCCTCCGTGGCGGTCCGCCGCCGTCCCATGTGCGTGATGGTCAGATAGCGCAGCAGCTCCTCGACCGCGCCCGCCACCCGCTCAGGCCCGCCGTCGCGTACGGCGGCGAGCTGGTCCGGGTTCCTGAGCAGCGCGCACGTGCCGAGAGCGATCATGTTGGCCGTCGTCTCGTGCCCGGCCACGAGCAGCAGCCGCGCCTGCTTGGCGCACTCGTCGAGGGTGCTCTGCCCGGTGGCGTACTGCTGGGTGGCCATGCGGCTGAGCAGGTCGTCGCCCGGCTCACGCGCCTTCGCCGCGACGAGGGCGCTGAGATAGTCCGTCAGCTCCTGGGAGGCGGTGAGCGCGTCCCCCGGGGTGCTGCGGGTGTCGACGATGACGGCGCTGGCCCGCTGGAAGAAGCCGTGGTCCTCGTAGGGGACGCCCAGGAGTTCGCAGATGACCAGGGAGGGCAGCGGCAGCGCGAAGCCGGTGACCAGGTCGGCCGGTGGCCCGGCCTCCTCCATGGCGTCCAGCAGCTCGGTGACGATGCGCTCGATGCGCGGACGCATGGCCTGCATGCGCTTGACGGTGAAGTCCCCGGTGAACCGGCGCCGCTGTGCGGCGTGTTCGGGCTCGTCCATGGTGAGGAACGTGCGGTTGTGGGCCCTCGTGGCCTCTCCGGCCGCGCTGATGCTCGGGTATCCGGGGCGCCTGTTGTCGGCGCTGATGCGGGGGTCGCGCAGGACCGCGACCTGGTCCGAGTGCCGGGTCACCAGCCATGCCGTGGACCCGTTCCACAGCGACACACGTGCCAGCGGCCCCTCCTCGCGCAGCCGGCTCGTCGTCGGAGGGGGATCGAAGGGGCAGCCTGACGCGCGGCGTGTGGTGAAGGCGGGGGCGGTGGGCGCTTCGGTCATCGTCGTCCTTCCACGGTGGTGCGGGGTGCTTCGAGGTGGCCGGGGGTGGTCCGGGCCGGTCCGGGCCGATCCGGAACGGGGCTGGCCGGGGCCCGCCCCTCCGCGCGTCAAGAGGAGAGCGCGATGGCCGCGGCCGGACAGAGCTGGGCGGCTTCCCGGACCGCGGGGTGGGTCTCCTCGGGCGGTGCCTCGTCGAGGACGACGACGGTGCCGTCCTCGTCGCGCTGGTCGAACACCTCGGGCGCTGCCAGGACGCACTGTCCGGCGCCGCAGCATTTGTCGGCCTCCACGGTGATCCGCATGTCGGTCTCCTCACGGGGGATCGGGAGAACGGAAGACGTGTTACTTAACAAAAGTAACTACGTGCTGCTGACGGTAGCAGCGCGAAAGGCCCGCGAGAATCCCCTCGTACATGTATGGGGCATGTTTCTGGCCACGGGCCCGCACGCGCGGCCCGGACGGGACTCCGACGACACCCCCTGGCCCCGCCGGCGCCCGCCGCACGGGCCCGTGACCCCGGTACACGAAGGCTCGGCACCGGGCGCCGTACGGCATCATCGGGGCGTGGACCACTCCGACTCGCCCCGCCCGACGCCGATGGCGGGGCTCTACGACTCCCTCTCGGCGCTCGCCTACGTCATGACCGGCAACCAGGCCCACTCGCGCCTGCGTTCCGAGTCGGGCCTCACCGTGGACCGCGGCGCCCTCGCCCTGCTGCGGGCGCTGGCGCGGGCCGGTGAGCCGCTGCGCATGGGGGAGTTGGCCGAAAGACTGATGGTCAAGGCGCCCCACGTCACGCGCGAGGTCCGCCGTCTGGAGGAGCGCGGGCTCGTGGAGACCGCGCCCGAGCCCGGCGACCAGCGGGTGCGCCGTGCGGCGATCACCCGCGAAGGCCGGGAGGCGGTGGCCCGCGCCGAGGAGACGGGACGGCAGTGGCTCACCGACGCGCTGGAGGACTTCTCCGCCGACGAGCTGCGGACGACGGCCGTGGTCATCGACCGCATCGTCGACACGTACCGGCGCTGACGCACCGGGACCCGGGACCCGGGACCCGGGGTCTCGCACCCCTCTCTGGCCCGGCACCCCCGCCGGATGCCTCCCGGCGCCGGGGGCTTGTCAGTGGTGCGTGCGACGCTGAGGAAATGGGACCGGCACCCCGTGGAGAGGGCACAGCGGCGGGGCCGCCGGGGCGGGGGAGACGGTCCGGTGGCGGGCCGGGCCGAGAGGAGGCGGAGGTGCCGTGAACGGAGCGCGGAGCTGGGCCGAAGCGGGCGGGCGCGGTCTGACGGGCGCCCAGCGGCGGGCCCTGCGCGATGCCGATCCCCGCACGGGCGAGCTGCACGGCCACCCCGCCACCCTGGCCAAACTCGTCGGATACGGCCTCGCGCGCACCTACGGGCCGCGCCGCGCCCGCTATCTCACCCCCACCGGGTGGGAGATGCGTACCAGCCTGCTGCGCTCGGGCGGCGCTGACCGTGGCGGGGGAGAGGGCGAGCGGGGTGCGGGGGCGGGTGCGGGACGCGCGGGGCCTGGCGGATCCGGGGACACTGCCCGTAGCGGGGGCTTCGTCGCGACGACGGGGGACGAGCGCGTGGACGGCCCCCGGGAGGCGGACCAGGAAACGGCTCCGGACGCCGCCGCGGCGCACGCGGCGGCAGCCGCGCGGGCCTGGGAGCAACTGCTGGAGATCCGCCGCATCACCAACACGGACCTGCCCGCGCCCCTGGAGGTCCCCGCCGAGTGGGAACGGCACCGCATGGTCCACGCCGTGGCCCTCGCGCTGGAGGCCGCCGGTGTCCCGCCCGCGGCCCGCGCGGCGGGCGGGCGCTTCACACGGGAGGGGTACCGCGTGACGGATCCGCCGGAGCCGGAAGCGCGTGGCGCGGTGCGGGTCGAGTGGCGCATAGCCGCCGGACCAGCCGCTCCGGCGCCGGGGCCCGAGCCGGGCCCCGAGCCGGAGCCGGGGCCGCCTGCCGGGCTGGCGCTGTGCGCGCGCGAGCTGGAGGCGCGGGGCTGGACCACGGAGCGGTATCTCGACGCCGGACGCCGCCCGTATCTCGTCGTCGCCCCACGCTCCGCCACGTACCCCGCGCCCGCATCTGCACCCGCCCCCGCACCCCGTACATGACATGCGCCATCCCTGGGGAAGGCTGAAAACCGTGCCGATGCCCGGCAGTATGTGCGAGGGCGGCGGCAGCCGACGGCACCGGTCGTCGGCGGTGACGAGAAGGAGCAGTCCAGATGAACCTCGAAGAGGCACGCGCCCGCTTCACCGCGCTCAGGACAGCCGAAGGCCCCGTCTCCACCGACGAACTGGACCGGATCTGGGCCGCCTTGGAGACCGTGCGGCCGGAAGAGATCCTGGGCGCCTGGAAGGGGGACGAGTTCCGCACGGGCCATCAGCTGAACGGCAGCCTCGCCAAGATCGGCTGGTACGGCAAGACCTTCCACTCCGTCATGGACGCCAAGCCGCTGATGTGCCGCGACGCCGAGGGCGAGCTGTACTCCGACACCAGGACGGGCAAGGGCGAGGCCAGCCTGTGGATGGTCGAGTTCCGCGGCGAGTCGACGGCGACCATGGTCTACGACGGCCAGCCCGTCCTCGACCACTTCAAGCGGGTCGACGCGAACACCCTCATGGGCATCATGAACGGCAAGGGCACGCTCGACGGAGGGCGGCACTACTACTTCCTCCTCGAACAGGTCTGAGCACACGCTCACGGCACCCCCTGTACGTCCCGTCCCACGGCAGCACCTCTTCCAGCACCGGTGTCGGCGCACGGCCGAGAACGCGAGGAACCGTCATGCGTATTCAGGCAGCATTGGTCGAGTCCCCTGGCGGGCCCTTCACGGTGCGGGACGTCGACCTCGCGCCGCCCCGGGCTGACGAGATCCTGGTCAGAATGACCGCCACCGGCATCTGCCACACCGACCTCAGCACCCGCGGCGTCTGGCCGCGACAGCGCATGCCCATGGTCTTCGGGCACGAGGGCGCCGGAGTGGTGGAGGAGGTCGGCAGAGAGGTGACCTCCGTGGCTCCCGGCGACGCGGTGTGTCTCAGCTTCCGCAGCTGCGGCGCCTGCGAGATGTGCGCCGAGGACCACCCCGCGTACTGCCTCCGTGGCACGGCCCTCAACTCCAGCGGGGGCAGAGGCGACGGCACCACACCGCTCTCCCGCGACGGAACCCCGGTCTTCGGGGGCTACTTCGGCCAGTCCAGCTTCGCCACCCACGCGCTCGCCCACGAGTCGAACACCGTCCGCCTCCCCGCCGGTCTGCCGCCCGTCCTCGCCGCACCGCTCGGCTGCGGTGTGCAGACCGGCGTGGGCACCGTCCTCAACGTCCTGTCCCCGACCGCGGACTCGCACCTCGCCATCTTCGGTGCCGGAGCCGTGGGCCTGAGCGCGCTCATGGCCGCGGTCGCCTCCGGGTGCCAGGTCGTGATCGTCGAACCCGTCACCGCCCGGCGCGCGCTGGCCGAGGAACTGGGGGCCAAGGCGGCGATCGCACCCTCGGAAGCGGAGGACACGGTGGCCGCCATCCGCGATCTCACCGGCGGCGGTGCCCACCACGCCCTCGACACCACGGGCAGGCCCGATGTCATCGGCCAGGCCGTCGCGGGTCTGCGCCGTCGCGGCGCGCTCGCGCTGGTCGGCATGGGCGCGAAGCTCTCCCTCGACATCATGACGCTGATGGGCAAGGGCATCTCCCTCCACGGTGCCCTAGAGGGCGACGCGGTGCCGACGGAGTTCATCCCCCGCCTGATCAGGCTCCACCGGCAGGGGGATCTGCCGGTGGACCGGCTCGTCACCACCTTCCCGTTCGCCGAGATCGAGTCCGCGGCGCGGGCCGCCGCCTCCGGCGAGGTCATCAAGCCCGTCCTGACCTTCCCCTGACGGGCGACGTGTGACGGGCGACGTGTGACGTGTGACGGGCGCCGGACCAGCCATGACGGCCGGCTGGCGCAGGTTCAGGCGTGGACCACGGGCCGCCCCGTCAGCTCGACACCCGCCGCGCGCAGGTCGTCAGCGCCCGCTCGGTGGTGTCGGGAGCAACCCCCGCCGTGTAGTCGAGCAGGACGCGCGCCGCGAACCCCTCCCGCACGGCGTCGAGCGCGGTGGCCCGCACGCAGTGGTCGGTCGCGATGCCGACGACGTCGACACACTCGACACCGCGCTCGCGGAGCCAGTCGGCGAGGGCGGCACCGTCTTCGGTGGCACCCTCGAAGCCGCTCTTGGACGCGGAGTGGGCACCCTTGAAGAAGACCTCGTCCACGGCGGCGGACTCCGCCGTGGCGGCGAAGTGCGGGTGGAAGGCGGCCCCTTCCGTACCGGCGACGCAGTGTGCGGGGAAGGAGTCGTGGAAGTCGGGGTGCGGGGAGAAGTGGTCGCCGGGGTCGATGTGGTGGTCGCGGGTGGCCACCACATGTGCGTAGTCGCCCCCGGTCTCCTCCACCAGCCCGGCGATGGCGCTCGCCCTGTCCGCGCCTCCCCTGACCGGGACGCTGCCTCCTTCGCAGAAGTCCTTCTGCACGTCGATGATGAGCAGTGCGCGTCGGGCCATGGCCTGCGGTCGCTCTCTTCTCGCGGACGTTCCGCCTGAAGCACTGCCCACGTCCGACGCGCGCGCCGCCGATCCCGCCCTACGTTCACCCGACCGAGGGGGCACGGCCGAGGGGACCGACGGGTCATGCCTGGCCGGGCCGATGGCGCGGGGCGGACGCGCACACCGTCGTGCCCGGTGAGGGCTCCCGTGTTCGCGGGGGAGGGTGTGCCAGGCTGGGGGCCTCACCCTGGCCCCGCCCGCCCCCGGGCTTGGTCCTGGTCACGGCCGAGGGCGCAGGGTGGACGAACGAGCGCAAGCGATGCCTTGAGGAGTGCCCCGTATGTCGAAGCCACCGCTTCCGGAAGCGGCAGTCGCCATGTTGGAGAAGGCCAACCCGTCCGTCATCACGACGCTGCGGTCGGACGGCCAGCCGGTGTCCACGGCCACCTGGTACCTCTGGGACGGCGGCCGGGTCCTGGTCAACATGGACGACGGCCGCAAGCGGCTGGAGCACGTACGCAACGACCCCCGGGTCACGCTCACCGTGCTGGACGAGAGCAACTGGTACACGCACATCAGCATCATCGGCCGCGTCGTGGAACTGCGCGCCGACGAGGGTCTGACGGACATCGACCGGCTGGCCCGCCACTACCTCGGTGAGCAGTACCCCCAGCGCGACCGCACCCGCACCAGCGCCTGGATCGAGATCGACCGCTGGCACGGCTGGGGCTCGCTGAAGGACAGCAGCCAGCCGGGCTGACGCGGCGTCACCGGTGCCGCGCGGTGGGCCCTGCCTGGCCGGGCCCACCGCGCGGGCGGCGCGCAAGGGCTCCCTTGAGCCCATAGTTGTCAACTTTATGGGTGGGGCGCTATATAAGAAGGCGTAGGGCATCGCACGCAGTGCGTAGACGAAAGGGAGAGACCTGTGATGCTCATGCGCGCCCGCGCGTTCCGCGAACCGGCCGGGGCTTCTCTGTGCGAGGGGGGAGCGGCATGACGTTCGACGAGCTGGTCGAAGAGGTCAGACAAGAAGGCCTGTATCCCACCAGGGAGAAGGCCGAGCGGATCACGCGTACCGTGCTGGCGGCGCTCGGCCGCCAGGTGACCGGCGAGGAGCGGGTGGAACTCGCCGCCCTCCTGCCCGGCCCCGCGGCGATGGAGTTCGCCGCGCAGATCCCCGCGACACAGCGGCTCACCGGCTTCGGATTCGTCCAGGACATCGCCTCCCGCACCGGCACCTCCGTGGGTCCCGCGCGCTGGGACACGGGCTCCGTCCTGTGCGCCGTCGCCAGGCTGATGGACCCCGGCCTTCTCGCGCGGATCCTCGCGCAACTGCCCGGCGGGTACGCGCTGCTGTTCGGCCAGGCCCAGCTCACCCCCACGTACACGCCCGCGCCCACATCCGTGTCGACGGTGCCGGCCTGACCCGAGGCCCCGCCCCTCCGCTTCGGCCCGGCCCTTAGAACACGCGTCGGCCGTACGGACCGGCCGCACAACGGCGCCCGGGACGAAGCGTCGGAGGGGCTTCGTCCCGGGCGCCGTGCCTGCGCTACCGGTAGGAGGCGGGTAACCCCGTGGCGCGGGTTCACACCACCGCGGGCCGATTTCTTACGCGTCCACGGTGCCCTCCTCGCCCTCTTCCTCCGGTGTGTTCTCGATCTCTTCGCGTATGCGGCGGCAGGCGCCGGAGATGAGGCGGGAGACGTGCATCTGGGAGATGCCGAATTCGTGGGCG
>NZ_BAAGSO010000139.1:0-56116 GCF_054782395.1 Streptomyces daliensis
ACCCGGAAGCTAAGCCTTTCAGCGCCGATGGTACTGCATGCGGGAGCGTGTGGGAGAGTAGGACGCCGCCGAACTCCTTTTAAGAAGAGGGCCCCTGGGCCGGATCCGGTGACATTGTCACCAGGACCGCTCGGGGGCCCTTTTCGCATGATCGGCCCCACCACGTCACATACCCCCGCGCATCTGTGCGTACGGACTGCCGGTAAGGTCGGGGGGCATCGTAGGCACGGTTACTCACAGGAGGCCCCCGGGTGGAGGTCCAGGAGACGCGGGTCCAGACGGACCGGGTCCTCACCATCCCGAACATCCTCAGCATGGCCCGTCTCATCGGCGTGCCGGTGTTTCTGTGGCTGATCCTGTGGCCCGAGTTCGGCGGGCCGAACTGCGATGGCTGGGCGCTGCTCGTCCTCGCCCTGAGCGGGGTCAGCGACTATCTGGACGGGAAGCTCGCGCGCCGCTGGAACCAGATCAGCAGCCTCGGCAGAATCCTCGACCCGGCCGCCGACCGGCTGTACATCCTGTCCACCCTCGTCGGGATGACCTGGCGCGAGATCCTCCCGATCTGGCTGACGGCCGCCCTTCTGGCCAGGGAGCTGTTGCTTCTGGTCATGGTGTGGATCCTGGACCGGCACGGTTACGCGCCGCCACAGGTGAACTTTCTCGGCAAGGCAGCCACTTTCAACCTGATGTACGCGTTTCCGCTGCTGCTGCTCAGCGACGGGAGCGGGTGGCTCGCCTCACTTGCTGCTATTTTCGGATGGGCGTTCGCCGGATGGGGTACGACGCTCTACTGGTGGGCAGGAATCCTCTACGTGGTTCAGGTCCGCCGGCTTGTCAAGGCGGACGCCTCGACCGACTGATGCCGCAATTCCCGCAGCACGGCCAAAGCGGTCGCCCGGAGCGCCACCCGCAGCGCGCGAACACGGGCCGGCGTGCATGCTGGAGTGGATAGGTGAAGTCGGTACGACCGTCGTCTTTGCAAGGAGGACGCTTCCGACATGAAGGCCGTTGTGATGGCCGGTGGCGAAGGCACGCGCCTTCGCCCGATGACCGCGAGCATGCCCAAGCCGCTCCTGCCTGTGGCCAACCGCCCGATCATGGAACACGTGCTACGGCTGCTCAAGCGCCATGGGCTCAGCGAGACCGTGGTCACCGTGCAATTCCTCGCCTCCCTCGTGAGGAATTACTTCGGGGACGGTGAAGAGCTTGGCATGGAGCTGACCTATGCCAATGAGGAGAAGCCTCTCGGCACCGCCGGCAGCGTCAAGAACGCCGAGGAAGCTCTGAAGGACGATTCGTTTCTCGTCATCTCGGGAGACGCGCTCACCGACTTCGATCTGACCGAGCTGGTCAACTTCCACCGGGAACGCGGTGCGATGGTGACCGTCTGTCTGACACGGGTCCCCAATCCGCTGGAGTTCGGCATCACCATTGTCGACGAGGACGGAAAGGTCGAGCGTTTCCTGGAGAAGCCCACCTGGGGTCAGGTCTTCTCGGACACCGTCAATACCGGCATCTACGTCATGGAGCCGGAAGTCTTCGACTACGTCGAGCCCGATGTCCCCGTCGACTGGTCCGGTGACGTCTTCCCGCAGCTCATGAAGGAAGGCAAGCCGATCTACGGCTACATCGCCGAGGGCTACTGGGAGGACGTCGGGACGCACGAGAGCTATGTGAAGGCCCAGGCCGACGTCCTGGAGGGCAAGGTCGACGTCGATATCGACGGCTTCGAGATCTCGCCCGGCGTATGGGTCGCCGAAGGCGCGGAGGTCCACCCCGACGCCGTGCTGCGCGGGCCGCTGTATATCGGCGACTACGCGAAGGTGGAGGCCGACACGGAAATCCGTGAGCACTCCGTCATCGGCTCCAACGTCGTCGTCAAGAGCGGCGCCTTCCTGCACCGTGCCGTCGTGCACGACAACGTCTACATCGGGCAGCAGACGAATCTACGCGGCTGCGTCATCGGCAAGAACACGGACGTCATGCGCGCCGCCCGAATCGAGGACGGCGCGGTCATCGGCGACGAGTGCCTCGTCGGCGAGGAATCGATTGTCCAGGGGAATGTGCGGGTCTACCCCTTCAAGACCGTCGAGGCCGGTGCCTTCGTCAACACGTCCGTCATCTGGGAGTCCCGCGGCCAGGCGCACCTCTTCGGCGCACGCGGGGTCTCCGGGATCCTGAACGTCGAGATCACCCCGGAGCTGGCCGTACGGCTGGCGGGCGCCTATGCGACGACCCTCAAGAAGGGCTCCACCGTCACCACGGCGCGCGACCACTCCCGAGGCGCCCGCGCACTGAAGCGGGCCATGATCTCGGCCCTCCAGACCAGCGCCATCGACGTGCGTGACCTGGAGAACGTGCCGCTCCCCGTGGCCCGCCAGCAGACGGCCAGGGGCAGCGCCGGCGGCATCATGATCCGGACGACCCCGGGCGTGCCCGACAACGTCGACGTCATGTTCTTCGACGAGCGCGGAGCCGACCTCTCCCAGGCGGCGCAGCGCAAGCTGGACCGCGTGTACGCGCGCCAGGAGTACCGCCGGGCCTTCCCCGGCGAGATCGGCGACCTGCGCTTCCCCTCCAGCGTCTACGACTCGTACACCGGATCCCTCCTCCGCGCCGTGGACACCACGGGTGTCGCGGAGTCCGGGCTCAAGGTCGTCGTCGACGCGGCGGGCGGCAGCGCGGGCCTCGTGCTGCCCAGCCTCCTCGGGCGCCTGGGCGTGGACGCGCTCACCATCAACCCCGGGCTGAACGAGTTCCGCCCCACCGAGACCGCGGACGCGCGGCGCGACGGGCTGGTCAGGCTGGGCGAGATCGTCGCCTCCGCGCGGGCCGCGTTCGGCGTCAGGTTCGACCCCGTCGGCGAGCGGCTGTCGCTGGTGGACGAGCACGGCAAGATCATCGAGGATCAGCGGGCCCTGCTCGTCATGCTCGATCTGATCGCCGCCGAGCGCCGCAGCGGCCGGGTGGCGCTGCCGGTGACCACGACCCGTATCGCGGAGCAGGTCGCTGCGTACCACGGTACCCAGGTGGAGTGGACGACGACCTCGCCCGACGACCTGACCAGGGTGGGCCGCGACGACGCCACGGTCTTCGGGGGCGACGGCCGCGGCGGCTACATCGTCCCGGAGTTCAGCTCCGTCTTCGACGGCACGGCCGCGTTCGTCCGCCTCATCGGACTCGTCGCGCGCACCCAGCTCACCCTCAGCCAGATCGACGCCCGCATCCCGCGCGCCCACGTGGTGCGGCGTGACCTGGCGACGCCGTGGGCGGTGAAGGGGCTCGTGATGCGTACCGTCGTCGAGGCGGCGGGCGAGCGCTCCGTGGACACGACCGACGGCGTGCGCGTGGTGGAGTCCGACGGCCGCTGGGTCATGGTGCTGCCCGACCCGGCCGAAGCCGTCACCCATCTGTGGGCGGAGGGCCCCGACGACGCCTCCGCGCAGGCACTGCTGGACGAGTGGTCGGCCGTCGTGGACGGCGCCGGGCGCTGACGGCGCGGGCGGGTGCCCGCGCGGGGCGGCGGCCCGGCTCCGTCCGGGCCCGCTCAGGCGCGGCACCCGCCAAGTTCCTCCCCACGGCACACCGGTGGGCCCGTTCGGCGGTAGTGACCTCGACATGCGACGATGTGCGTCATGTCGCAGCAGCACCCCGTACGGAGTACCGCATCGCGGCCTGCGCGACCCGATGCCTCCATGTCGCTGCTGACCAACGTGATGGATCACAGCCTCGACGACGGGTACGCCGAGGCCGCTGCCCGCCGAGGCGCCGAGGGCCGCTCCGGGCTGCCGCGCACCATGCGCGCGAAGCTGTGGCTGGCCGCCGGACTCGTCCTCGCCGCGCTCGTGGTCACGGTGGGCGCGGCGCAGGCCCGCATCACCGCGCCCACGATCGCCAAGGAGCGCGAGGAACTCATCAAGCGCATCGAGGACGGCACGCACGACGCCGACGTCCTCCAGAAGAGGGTGGACGCCCTGCGCGAGGACGTCGAGGCACGCCAGCGCAAGGCCCTGGAGAAGCACGGTGGTGACAAGGGGGAGGTCACGGGTCTGCTGTCCGGTGCCTTTCCCGTCCACGGGCCCGGCGTGAAACTGGTCGTGGACGACGCGAAGGACACCCAGGACAGCGACACGGGCGGGCCCCGGCAGAGCAGCGGCTTCTCGGACACCGGACGGGTGCGGGACCGCGACCTCCAGCGCGTGGTCAACGGCATGTGGGAGTCGGGAGCCGAGGCGGTTTCCGTCAACGGCCAGCGGCTCACCAGCCTTTCGGCGATCCGGGCCGCCGGAGACGCGATACTCGTCGACAACAAGCCCCTGGTGCCCCCGTACACGCTCCTCGCGGTGGGTCCGGGCCAGAAGCTCAGCACCGCGTTCCAGGACAGCGCCGACGGCCAGTACCTGCACGTGTTGCAGGAGAACTACGGCGTGCGCACCAGCATCAGTACCCAGGACGACGTGCGGCTTCCCGCCGCGCCGAGTCTGACCGTACGCAACGCAGAGCCCGTGCAGACAGGAGAGGGCAGCACATCGTGATCGCCGTACTGGGTCTCATCGTGGGAGTCGTGGCCGGACTTGTCGTCCGGCCCGTGGTGCCGACGGTGGTCGAGCCCTATCTGCCCATCGCCGTCGTGGCGGCGCTGGACGCGGTGTTCGGCGGGCTACGCGCCATGCTGGACGGGATCTTCGACGACAAGGTCTTCGTCGTCTCGTTCCTCTCGAACGTCGTGGTCGCCGCGCTCATCGTGTTCCTCGGCGACAAGCTCGGGGTCGGCGCGCAACTGTCGACGGGCGTGGTCGTCGTCCTCGGCATCCGGATCTTCTCCAACGCCGCGGCGATCCGCCGGCACGTGTTCCGGGCGTGAGGCCGATGAACGACGGCGACGGAAACGAGAAGGACACCCCGCCCGGCGAGCTGCCGCCCGAGCGCCCCGGGCCCCGGCGCGAACCGGGGGACACCGGTCCCTCGAAGCGGTCCTCGGAGCGGCCCCCGTCGTGGCCTCCCGCTCCGGAGCGGAGCGGCGGAGGTGCTGCGTCCGGTGCGTCCAGTGCGTCCGGCGCCTCCGGCGCGTCCAAGGGGAAGGGCGGCAACGCCCCCGGGGACGACGCGCGCCCCGGAACCGGAACCTCGCGCCCCGAAGCCGAGCGCGGCCCCGGCTCCGGTTCCGCCCCTGGCCCCGCTGCCGAGACCGAGGCGGAGGACGGGAACGAGCGCGGGCCCGAGGACGAGTCCAAGGGCGACGGGGGAGGAGACGGGCTGTCGGGACGCCAGCGGCTGGCGAAGGCCGTGTGGCCCCCGAGAGTGTCGCGGGCCCAACTGATCGTCGCCCTGCTGCTGTTCGTGCTCGGCCTCGGCCTCGCCATCCAGGTGCGCTCCACCAGCGAGAACAGCGCCCTGCGCGGTGCCCGTCACGAGGATCTGGTGCGCATCCTCGACGAGCTGGACGACCGCACCAAGCGCCTGGAGGACGAGAAGCAGAGCCTGGACCGGCAGCGCACCGAGCTGGAGAACAGCTCGGACCAGGCCGAGGAGGCCCGTAAGCAGACCCGGCAGAAGGAGCGCCAACTGGGCGTGCTGGCGGGTACTGTCGCGGCGGAGGGCCCCGGCATCGAGCTGAAGGTCGGCGACCGCAACAAGTCGGTGGAGGCCGACATGCTCCTCGACACCGTCCAGGAGCTGCGTGCGGCGGGCGCCGAGGCGATAGAGGTCAACAACGTCCGTGTGGTGGCGGATACGTACTTTTCGGACGGTGACGGAGGGGTACGGGTCGATGGGCGTAAGATCACTCAGCCGTACCAGTTCGAGGTCATCGGCAAGCCGCAGGATCTCGAACCGGCGCTGAACATCCCCGGCGGAGTCGTGCAGACTCTACGGAAGGAGCAGGCCACGGTATCCGTGACCCGCTCCGAGAAGGTCACCGTGGACGCCTTGCGATCGGCGAAGCGGCCTGACTACGCTCGGTCGTCATCGCAGTGAGATGACGGAGTGGCTACCGGGGGGTCGCCGGGCCTGTAGTGCACTGCGTGAGGGAAACTGTCTGTAGGTCGCGGACGTTGTTCTGGGCGTCCGTATCGGCCAATGAGAGCATCGAGGGTCTGTCCTGCCCCACGGGCGGGTCTGTTTCGTGCGAGGGGAATCGCCCGTGAGTTTTTTTGCGAAGTTGTTCGGCAAGAGCCGCCAGGACGGCGGCAGCGGTGCCGCGCGGCACCGCGCTCCCCGGCACGGGGACACGGGGAGCGGCGAGGGCGAGAGCGTGGAGCGCCCCCTGTTCCGTGACGAGGTCGGTGCCCCCTCCGGAGACAATTCGAGTGGTCACGGGGCGGGTTCTGTTGACCCCGGAGCGTCGGGGCGCATAGGTTCCGAGGCACCATCAACCTCAAGTACGGGTGGAGGGTTTGCCTTGCCGGTGTGTAGCAGGTGCGGGACCCGGGCCGCCGAGGCGAGCCGGTTCTGCTCCAACTGTGGGGCGCCGCTTCGCGGCGGTGCGCCTGCCGAGGGGTCCTCGGAGACGACCTCCACGATCTCGATCTCGGGACTGGAGGCGTACGAGGCCGAGGTCACAGGCCAGACGCCGTCGCCTCTTCCGCCCGAGGCGCAGGCCGCCGTCGACGCACTGCCGCTGGGCTCGGCCCTGCTGGTCGTGCGGAGGGGCCCCAACTCCGGCAGCCGTTTCCTCCTGGACAACGAGCTGACGACGGCGGGCCGCCACCCGGAGAGCGACATCTTCCTGGACGACGTGACCGTCTCCCGGCGCCACGTCGAGTTTCGGCGCGGCCCGGACGGGGTCTTCACGGTCTCGGACGTCGGCAGCCTGAACGGCACCTACGTCAACCGTGAGCGGATGGAGGCCGCGGTCCCGCTCGCAAACGGTGACGAGGTTCAGATCGGCAAGTACAGGCTGGTCTTCTTCGCCAGCCCGCGGACCGTCTGACCTGCTCCAGGGAAGGCTCATGCAGCGCTCACCGTCCGGCGGTGCCGGTACCGGCACCGCCGCCGGGAGCGGCGGCCCCCTGAGCATCGGGGCCGTCCTCCAGGTGCTCCGTGAGGAGTTTCCCGAGGTCACCATCTCCAAGATCCGCTTCCTGGAGACGGAGGGCCTTGTCGAGCCGACGCGGTCCCCCTCGGGGTACCGCAAGTTCAGCGCCGAGGACGTTGAGCGGCTCAGCTACGTCCTGCGCATACAGCGCGACCACTATCTCCCGCTGAAGGTCATCAGGGAGCATCTCGACGCCCTCGCCCGCGGCGAGCAGCCGCCCCTCCCAGCGCCGGGGCCGCCCTGCGGCCCGGTGGACCGGAACGCTGAGATAGCAGAGGCGGCACAGGCCGCACCCACGGCGGCCCGGCTGGGACGGGCCGAGCTGCTCGCTGCGGCCGAGGTGGCGGAGGAGGAGCTGGCGGAGTGGGAGTCGTACGGCCTCATCGCTCCGGCGGTGGACGGCGCGTACGACGTCGCCGAGGTCGCCGTCGCCCGTCTGGTGGCCGACCTGGGGCGTTTTGGCATCGAACCCCGTCATCTGCGCTCGATGAAGGCCGCGGCCGACCGCGAGGCCGATCTCGTCGAGCAGATCGTGGCGCCCCTGCGCCGCCATCAGAACCCCCAGGCGCGCTCGAAGGCCGAGGCCACGGCGCGGGAGCTGTCAGGGCTCTCCGCGCGGCTGCACGCCGCCTTCGTACGGGCCGCGCTCGGCCTCCGTTCGACCTGACCTCGACCTGACAGGGACCGGCTCACCCCGACAAGACCGGCAGCAGCGGGTAAACCGCCTGGCGGGCGGCCCGCCGGAGCGGCGCGCCGGGAGCCGGGAGGGGGCCCCGACTACCCAAACAGGCCGGGCACGGCCTAGGGTTACTGTGTGAACGAGCTCGACGTTGTGGGTGTCCGGGTCGAAATGCCCTCGAACCAACCGATCGTGCTCCTGCGTGAAGTGGGCGGCGACCGGTACCTCCCCATCTGGATCGGCCCTGGGGAGGCGACGGCCATTGCCTTCGCACAGCAGGGCATGACGCCTGCGCGCCCACTGACCCATGACCTGTTCAAGGACGTCCTGGAAGCGGTGGGGCAGGAGCTCACGGCTGTCAGGATCACTGACCTGCGCGAAGGCGTGTTCTACGCCGAGCTGGTCTTCGCCAGCGGAGTCGAGGTGAGTGCCCGTCCATCCGACGCCATAGCGCTCGCTCTGCGCACCGGAACGCCGATCTACGGCAGTGACGGGGTGCTGGACGACGCCGGGATCGCGATCCCGGACGAGCAGGAGGACGAAGTGGAGAAATTCCGCGAGTTCCTCGACCAGATCTCGCCCGAGGACTTCGGCACCAGCAGCCAGTGACCTCCGTCACCCTCGGGGACCTGCGGACCTGTGAGGTTCCCGAGGCCATTCAGTCAGCACTTCCCGGTTCGCGGGTGCGGGAAACCACACCTTGGGTGATTATCACTCGGCGTGCCGAGTGTGGCGATCGTTGACGCACCCCGGGTGACTGCCTACCTTCAAGTGGGCAGATTCCGGGGGCGACCCGGGATGTGGAGGACGGAGGTCCGCGTGAGTAGCACCGGCGACGGCACGGCAGCGGGGGGCTCCTCTCCCGCCTCCGGGTCCGCGGCGCGGCCTGCCGCACCGCGCGCGCAGGCCCTGGAACCGCAGGCGGCCGACGCGCAGGGCCAGGAGCCGGGCGAGGTCGGCTATCGCGGCCCCACCGCCTGCTCGGCGGCGGGGATCACCTACAGACAGCTCGACTACTGGGCCCGTACGGGTCTGGTGGAGCCCAGCATCCGCTCGGCCTACGGCTCGGGCAGCCAGCGGCTCTACAGCTTCCGCGACGTGGTCGTACTCAAGATCGTGAAGCGGCTCCTGGACACCGGCGTCTCGCTCCAGAACATCCGCACCGCCGTGCAGCACCTGCGCTCGCGCGGGATGACGGATTTGGCGCAGATGACGCTGATGAGCGACGGGGCCACGGTCTACGAGTGCTCCTCGCCCGACGAGGTCGTCGATCTGCTCCAGGGCGGCCAGGGTGTCTTCGGGATCGCCGTGGGCGTGGTGTGGAGGGACGTCGAGGGCGCGCTGTCGCAGTTGCACGGCGAGCGCGTCGACACCGGCGAGACCATCGTCGGCGAACACCCCGGCGACGAACTGGCCCGCAGGCGCAACCGCGCCGTGTGAGCGGTGCTCGCGCACCGGGATCGCCCGGTGCGACAGGTGGCGCGGGGCGGCGTCGCGGGTGCCGCGGGTGAGATTGTCAGTGCCATGCGGCAGCATCGGTAGGCGTGAGGGGCGTACCGACGATCCTGCATCTCGACATGGATGCCTTCTTCGCCGCGGTGGAGCAGGCGTCGAAGCCGAGCCTGCGCGGAAAGCCGGTGATCGTGGGCGGTCTCGGCCCGCGCGGGGTGGTCGCCACCGCGTCGTACGAGGCTCGGGTCTTCGGGGTGCACTCCGCGATGCCCATGGCCCAGGCGCGGCGCCTGTGTCCCAACGCCGCCTATCTGACGCCGCGCGGCGCGCTGTACCGGCAGGTGAGCGACATCGTCATGGAACTGCTCGCCCGCCTCTCCCCGCTCGTGGAGCCGCTGAGCCTCGATGAGGCGTTCGTGGATCTGGAGGCGGGCGGCGAGGTCGGGCCAGGGACCCGTGCCGAGGACGTGCGGGCCGTCGGGGAGCGGCTGCGCGAGGAGATCAGGCGGGCCACGGGGCTCAGCGGCTCGGTGGGGCTCGCCGGGTCCAAGATGCTGGCCAAGATCGCCTCGGAGCAGGCCAAGCCGGACGGCCTGGTGCTGATCACGCCGGGCACCGAGCGCGAGCTGTTGGCGCCCATGTCCGTGCGGACGCTGCCCGGCGTCGGGCCCGCCACCGCGGAGGTCCTGCGCCGGGCCGGGATCACCACCGTGGGCGAGACGGCCGAGGCGGGCGAGGCGGAGCTGCTGCGGCTGCTGGGCAGGGCGCACGGAGCTTCGCTCTATGCCATGGCGAACGGCTTGGACGCGCGGCCCGTGGTCGCCGAGCGGGACGCGAAGTCGGTCTCCGTCGAGGACACCTTCGATGTGGACCTCACCGACAGGACCCGGGTGCGGCTGGAGGTGGCCCGGCTGGCGGACCGCTGCGTGGAGCGGTTGCGCGCGGCGGGGCGTTCCGGCAGAACCGTGGTGATCAAGGTCCGGAGCTACGACTTCTCGACGCTCACCCGCTCCGAGACGCTCCGGGGACCCACCGACGACCCAGGGGTGGTGCGCGAGGCCGCGGCGCGGCTCATCGACGGCGTGGACACCACCTCGGGGGTGCGGCTGCTGGGGGTCGGGGTGAGCGGGCTCGCGGACTTCACGCAGGAGGACCTGTTCGCGCAGGCCAGCGCGGCCGAGGCGCTCAGCGCGGCTGAGGCCGCTGCCGGTGGTGACGGTGCGGCCGGTGGTGCCGACGGCGCTGCTGATGGTGCCGCTCTCGGCGCCGATGTCGCTCCCGGTGAGCCTGCTGAGGATGCGGCGGACGACGCCGCGCACCCGGCGGCCGGGCCGGACGGGACGGCGGCGGGCGCCGGGTCGGCAACCGGAACCGGGACCGGATCAGTGGCCGAGCAGCCGCGGAACGGGGAGCCCGCGTCGGCGTCGGCACCGGCGCGTGAGCCTGCCGTCGAGGTGCCCGTGGGCAGGCGTTGGGTGGCGGGGCACGATGTCCGGCACGCCGAGTACGGCCCTGGATGGGTCCAGGGCAGCGGCATAGGCAGGGTGACCGTGCGGTTCGAGTATCCGGGCTCGGTACCGGGGCGGGTGCGGACGTTCTCCGTCGACGATCCGGACCTCAGCCCGGCCGATCCGCCACCGCTGGCGGCCATGGCCGCGATGACGGACGGAACGGGCCCGTCTCCGGACGACCGGGACCCGGCCGCGCGGGCGGCGACGGCAGGGGTGACCGGGGCCGCCGGGGCGGATCGCCGCCCGGGTGCCGCCCCTCAGCCCCCGGACCCGGACCCGGAGCCGGACCCGGCCACGCGCCCGAAGTTCCGGTCCCGGGCCGCGAGCGGCGGGACGGAGGGAGCCGTGGTCGGTGAGGGGCCCTCGCCCCTCACGGGTACGTCGAGCCCGTAGTGGTGGTAGAGCTGGAGTTCCTGCTCGGGGGAGAGATGGCGGCCCACTCCGAAGTCGGGCGCTTCCTTGATCAGGTCGCGCTCGAAGGGGATGCGCAGCGCCTCGTTCTCCACCTCGCTCGGCTCCAGGGGCACGAAGGCGTCACGGCTGAAGATGCCGGTGCGTACGGCGGCCCACTCGGGTTCGCCCGTGGCGTCGTCGAGATACACCTCGTCCACGGTGCCGATCTTCGTCCCCCTGCTGTCGACGGCCCTGCGGCCGATCAGGCTCCGCGGATCGATATCGGTCTGCACGGTCCCTCCTCCTGGTCGCGGCTGCTCCATCAGAGTCCCTGGAGTCCTTAGTACAACGAAAAGGCAGATTTCGGCCATTGGCCACTTGAGCGCACAGCCGGTCCTCTCGTCCTACCTCGCTGGTAGGCTCGGAAACGGCTGTCGACCCCGTGCGGGAGAGTCCTCTGGCAAAGTCGCCCGAGGCGCCGAAGGAGCAAACCCTCCCCGGAATCTCTCAGGCTCACGTACCGCGCGGACGAGGTCACTCTGGAAAGCAGGGCGGGCCGCGGTCCAGCGCCGGGTGCCCCTCCTCACCGACGGTGAAAGCCGGGCCGGGCGGGCCACACTGCCGGACGGTCCGGTGAAACTCTCAGGTCGTGATGACAGAGGGGGAGGCCATCCGGGCACCCGCGCCGTGGTGCCCCCAAAGGTCGCAGAGACCAGGAGGCCTCCGCAGATGACTTCCCATCGCATCCCCCTCACCGAGCTGGAGCGCGGCACACCGTTCGAGCGACGCCACATCGGCCCGGACACCGGCGCGCAGGCGAAGATGCTCGCTCAGGTCGGCTACGGCTCGCTGGACGAGCTGACCGCCGCCGCGGTGCCCGACGTGATCAAGAGCGTCGAAGCCCTCGACCTGCCGGAAGCTCGCAGCGAGGCGGACGTGCTGGCCGAGCTGCACTCCCTCGCCGGGCGCAACGAGGTGCTGCACTCCATGATCGGCCTGGGGTACCACGGGACGTTCACCCCGCCCGTGATCCTCCGCAACGTCATGGAGAACCCCGCCTGGTACACGGCGTACACCCCGTACCAGCCCGAGATCTCCCAGGGCCGCCTGGAGGCGCTGCTCAACTTCCAGACCGTCGTCGCCGATCTGACGGGGCTGCCCACCTCCGGCGCCTCCCTCCTGGACGAGCCCACCGCGGCGGCCGAGGCGATGGCCATGTCGCGCCGGGTCGGCAAGGTCAAGCAGGGCGTCTATCTCGTCGACGCCGACTGCCTGCCCCAGACCGTCGCCGTCCTGCGGACCCGGGCCGAGCCCACAGGCGTCGAGGTCGTCGTCGCCGATCTGAGCGAGGGCATCCCGGCCGCGATCGTCGAGCGCGGCGTCTTCGGCGTCCTGCTCCAGTACCCGGGCGCCTCCGGCGCCGTGCGCGATCCGCGTGCCCTCATCGACCAGGCCCACGAGCTGGGCGCCGTCGTCACCGTCGCCGCCGATCTGCTCGCGCTGACGCTCCTCACCTCGCCCGGCGAGCTGGGCGCCGACATCGCCGTCGGCTCCAGCCAGCGCTTCGGCGTCCCCATGGGCTTCGGCGGGCCGCACGCGGGCTACATGTCCGTGCGCGACGTGTACGCGCGCAGCCTGCCGGGCCGTCTCGTCGGCGTCTCCAAGGACGCCGACGGCCGCCAGGCGTACCGCCTCGCGCTCCAGACCCGTGAGCAGCACATCCGCCGCGAGAAGGCCACCAGCAACATCTGCACGGCGCAGGTGCTCCTCGCCGTGATGGCCGGGATGTACGCGGTCTACCACGGCCCCGATGGACTGGCCGCCATCGCGCGCCGCACCCACCGCTACGCCGCGCTCCTCGCCGAGGGCCTGCGGCAGGGCGGCGTGGAGGTCGTGCACGCGGCGTACTTCGACACCGTCACCGTGCGGGTGCCGGACGGCGCGGCCCGGATCGTGGCCCGCGCCCGCGACATGGGCGTCAACCTGCGGCACGTGGACGCCGACCACGTCGGGATCACCTGCGACGAGACGACGGGCCGCGCCCAGCTCGCCGCCGTGTGGGCCGCCTTCGAGGTCGAGGCCGACGTCGAGCGGCTGGACGCGGCGACGGACGACACGCTGCCCGCAGGGCTGCTGCGCGAGGACGAGTACCTGACGCACCCGGTCTTCCACGAGCACCGCTCGGAGACGGCGATGCTGCGCTATCTGCGCCGCCTCGCCGACCGCGACTACGCGCTGGACCGGGGCATGATCCCGCTCGGCTCCTGCACGATGAAGCTGAACGGCACCACCGAGATGGAGCCGGTCACCTGGCCGCAGTTCGGCGCGCTGCACCCCTTCGCGCCCGCCGAGCAGGCGCAGGGCTATCTCACCCTCATCCAGGAGCTGGAGGAGCGGCTGGCCGAGATCACCGGCTACGACAAGGTCTCCCTCCAGCCCAACGCCGGTTCGCAGGGTGAGCTGGCGGGGCTGCTCGCGGTGCGCGCGTACCACCGCGCGGCCGGTGACGAGCAGCGCACCGTCTGCCTCATCCCCTCCTCCGCGCACGGCACCAACGCCGCGAGCGCGGTGATGGCGGGGATGAAGGTCGTCGTCGTGAAGACCAGCGAGAACGGCGACGTCGAGCTGGACGACCTGCACGCCAAGATCGAGAAGCACGGCTCCGAGCTGGCCGTGCTGATGGTCACCTACCCCTCGACGCACGGCGTGTTCGAGGAGCACATCAGCGACATCTGCGCCGCCGTGCACGACGCGGGCGGCCAGGTGTACGTGGACGGCGCGAACCTCAACGCGCTGGTGGGCGTGGCGAAGCCGGGACGGTTCGGCGCGGACGTGTCGCACCTGAACCTGCACAAGACGTTCTGCATCCCGCACGGCGGCGGCGGTCCCGGGGTGGGCCCCATCGGCGTGCGCGAGCACCTCGCCCCGTACCTGCCGAACCATCCGCTCCAGGCCGCCGCCGGGCCCAGCACCGGTATCGGCCCGGTCTCCGGCGCGCCGTGGGGCTCGGCGGGAATCCTGCCGATCTCCTGGGCGTATCTGCGGCTGATGGGCGCCGAGGGGCTGCGCCGCGCCACACAGGTGGCCGTGCTCAGCGCCAACTACATCGCCAAGCGACTGGAGCCGCACTACCCGGTGCTCTACACGGGCCCGAACGGCCTCGTCGCGCACGAGTGCATCATCGACGTGCGGCCCCTGACCAAGCAGACCGGCGTGAGCATCGACGACGTCGCCAAGCGCCTCATCGACTACGGCTTCCACGCGCCGACGATGTCCTTCCCCGTCGCGGGCACGCTGATGATCGAGCCCACGGAGAGCGAGGACCTCGCCGAGGTGGACCGCTTCTGCGAGGCCATGATCGCCATTCGCGGCGAGATCGAGAAGGTCGGCTCGGGGGAGTGGGCGAAGGACGACAACCCGCTGGCCAACGCGCCCCACACGGCGGCGCAGCTCGGCCGGGACTGGGAACACCCGTACAGCAGGGAGGAAGCCGCCTTCCCGGCAGGCGTGGAGTCCTCGGACAAGTACTGGCCGCCGGTGCGGCGGATCGACGGAGCCTACGGGGACCGCAATCTGGTCTGCTCGTGCCCGCCGGTGGAGGAGTACGACGGCTGAGCCGCGGAAGCGAAGAGGGACCGGGTGCCGGGGCGCTGAGAAGCGTCCCGGCATGTGTCAGGGCCGGTGCGGCGAAGTGCTGCCGTGCCGGCCCTGGCCTTCCATGGTGCCGTTGCGGCGTGGTCAGGCCGCGGTGGCGATGTGCTGAGTACCGAGCGGCTTGTGCGGAGCGATGATCTGACCATCCGGCAGCAGCTCACCCGTGTCCTCGAAGAGGAGAACTCCGTTGCACAGCAGACTCCACCCCTGTTCCGGGAAGTGGGCCACCGGATGGGCGGCCTCCCGGTCGGCGGAGTCTGCTGTCGGGCACGGCGGCTGGTGCTTGCACATTGTCGGTGTCGTCTTCCGTTGCGTTGTGGTGTATGTCGTGCGGCCTGTCCTTACGTTCATGACCGCTCCCCCCGTTTTTCGACGTGGTCCCAGTCTTCCCCTACGAGCTCGATTCCGCAGGGATTTCGACTCAGCACTCCTCAACTGATGAAGACGCGTCACCCAGGCGGCCGGTTGCCCTCAACTCGACCCTCCTTTCGGGGGGTTCGAGAGGAGCGAGGGCTAGTCCGTACGGGGGAGTGGGCCGTGGTCACAACGAGGCCGGAGAGACATTCCGCCGAAACGCAGACGGACCAGACGGGCCAGACGGACCAGACGGTTCCGGTGGATCCGGTGGTTTCGATGGAGCCGACGGGTCAGACAGAGGTGCGCAGCAGCGGCGCGGTCACCAGACGGCGCGTCAGCAGCGGCAGCAGCGCGTCGAGACGGTGCGGCTGGTGCGCGGCGATCCCGGGCGGCGCGGGGGCCAGCGGGATCAGCACGTCCGAGGGCTCCGGGGTGCCCTCCGCCGCGTCGGCCCCGATGTCGTGGTGCAGCCACAGCGTCAGCATGTAGAGCTCCGGGACGGACAGCAGCCGGGGCTGGTAGTCCGTGGACAGTGACTCGGCCTGGCGCAGTGCCCGCTCCGTAGAGGTGACGTAGGGGCCTTCGCAGAAGTAGGCGAAGGCCCAGCCGTCCGCCGTCAGCATGGCCTCCGCCGCGCCCACCGACCTGCCGTCGGCGGCGCTGCCGGTGTCCCGGAGCAGGAACCGCCAGCCGGTGAGCCGGGTGCGGGGCCCGTCGTCGGCCGGCCGGACGCGGGCCATCTCGTGGACGGGCAGCGGGAGTTCGGGGCGCAGCGTGCCGTGCGCGGTACGTACGGCGGCGGGGGTGCGGGATCCCCGTACGGCCGTAGGCGACCGGAGGGCGGTGAGGACACTGCGCAGGGCGGGGGCGGGGGCCGGGGGGACATGCAGCGGCATGGTAGGTCGCCTCTCACTTCGGAGACATGTGGTGCTCGGCGGGGGCGCGGACGGCACTGTCGGCGTAGAGGGGCCGCGAGGGCGGCGGGGGCGTCGACAGTCGGGAGCCGTAGGGGCGCCAAGTCTCTGCCTCGTGGCGGAGTTTATACGACACGTGTTCAGGTGGCGTTTCAGCTAGCAAGTGTCCTTCATCACCGGAAGGGGATATCAGGACGTTTACGAGGGGGCATTCCCGCTGATGAGTGCCTTATGCGCGTCGTCTGCCTCGGAGGAAGTGGAATACGCGGTCGGCGGAAACTCGTCGGTTTTTTTCACGAGCGCCGCGTACCGGTCCCCGGCCCCGGACCGTATGCCTCCGGAATGTGCCTGCGTGCGACTCCGTCCAGCCTAGCGGCTGTTGAGCCTGTGGGGGCCGGTGAGGCGTTGTCGATCACATGGCAGGGCATCATGGCTGACACGAAGCGGCCGTATGGAGGAGGGACGCTCCGATGGGAGAGAAGGTCGTGGCCGACAGGTTCGACCTGTCCGATCGGCAGCGGTACCGGCGGAAGTTGCGCCAGTGTCTTCAGAGCCTGGAGCGATTGCTGGAAGAGAAGCGGTTCGACCGCCCCAGGAATCTCATGGGGCTGGAGATCGAGCTGAATCTCGCCGATGCCCACGGGATGCCCCAGATGATGAATGCGGAGGTTCTGGAGCGAATAGCGAGCGAGGATTTCCAGACCGAGCTGGCACAGTTCAATCTCGAAGTGAATATCGTGCCGCACCAGCTCTCCGGGCGTGTCTTCGACCAGTTGGCGGAGGAACTGCGCACGGGACTCGCCTACGCGGACAGGCAGGCGAGCGAGGTGGACGCGCGCATTGTGATGATCGGTATTCTGCCGACGCTCACGGACGAGGATCTCGTCTCGTCGAACCTCACCTCGGCGGCCAGGTACACGCTGCTCAACGACCAGATCATGGCCTCGCGCGGCGAGGAGGTCGTCCTCGACATACAGGGGGTCGAGCGGCTCAGGTGCACCTCAGGATCGATCGCGCCCGAGGCCGCGTGCACCTCCGTACAGCTCCACCTCCAGGTGACCCCCGAGCGCTTTCCCGACGCGTGGAACGCGGCCCAGGCGGTCGCGGGCGCGCAGATCGCGCTCGGCGCCAACTCGCCCTTCCTCTTCGGCCGTGAACTGTGGCGCGAGTCCAGGCCGCCGCTCTTCCTCCAGTCGACGGACACCCGCCCGCCCGAGCTGTCCGTGCAGGGCGTACGGCCGCGCACCTGGTTCGGGGAGCGCTGGATCGACTCGGCCTACGACCTCTTCGAGGAGAACCTGCGCTACTTCCCGGCCCTGCTCCCCATCTGCCAGGACGAGGAACCCCTGCGCGTGCTCGACGAGGGCGGCACCCCGACGCTGGCCGAGCTGGCGCTGCACAACGGCACCGTCTACCGCTGGAACCGGCCCGTCTACGGAGTGGTCGACGGGGTACCGCATCTGCGGGTGGAGAACAGGGTGCTGCCCGCCGGGCCCACCGTCACGGACGTCCTGGCGAACACCGCCTTCTACTACGGGCTGGTCCGCGCCCTGTCCGACGAACCGCGCCCGGTGTGGGCGCGGCTGCCCTTCGAGGACGCCTCCCGCAACTTCGACGCGGCATGCCGTCACGGCATCGACGCGCACCTGTGGTGGCCCCGCGCGGGGAGGGGCGGCGGGCTGGCGCAGGTGCCGGCGGTGCGGCTCGTGCGGGAGGAACTGCTGCCCCTCGCCGCGGCCGGGCTCGACGCCTGGGGCGTGGAGGCGGCGGACAGGGACCGGTATCTGTCCGTCATCGAGGAGCGCTGCCGCCTGGGGGTGAACGGCGCCTCCTGGCAGGCGGCGGCCTATCACCGGGCGCAGGAAGCGGGCCTGGACCGGGACAAGGCACTGGCGGCGGTGACGCGGCGCTACCGCGAACTGGCCCTGACCGGGGAGCCGGTGCACACTTGGCCGGCCGGTCCCTGACGGCGGTTCCGCGGCGTGGCGCTTGCCGCGTGCGGTGCTGTGCGCGGCGTGCTGCGCCCTGTGCGGTGCTGTGTGCGGTGCTGTGTGCCGCGCGGCGGGTGGGGGGGCGGTTCAGTGCTTGCTGCCCGCCGCCATGACGGCCTTGAGGATCACGGAGTAGATCTGCGCGGGATCGTCGACCTGGTGCGCCGAGCCGCCCGTCGCCCCGGCGAGGTCCTCGCACGCCTCCTCGTCGGCGTCGGGCCCGACGGCGATGGCGATCAGCGGTACGGGACGGTCGCCGCCGCTGAGCCGCTTGAGCTTCTCGGTCAGCTTCTTGCGGGAGATGCTGTCCGGGTCCTGGTTGGCGCCGTCCGTGAGCACGACCAGCGCGTTGAACTTGCCGGGGCGGTAGGTCTCGCGGGCCTTCTCGTACGCGGCGAGTGCCGTGTCGTACAGGCCCGTCGCTCCGCCCGGGATCGGGTGCAGACGGCCGAAGGCAGAGGTGAGCCTGTCGCGCTGGGTCGTGCCGTCGCCGCCTCGGTCGCCCAGCCGCGCGGTGGGCACCAGCTCGCGGTAGTCGCGCTCGCCCTCAAGACGGGTGGCGAACTCCCACAGGCCGATCTCGTCGTCCGGCGTGAACTGCGAGAGCCCCTGGAGCAGCGACGCCTTGGTGACGTCCATCCGTGACTGCCCCGCACGCCCCGGCACGGCCGACGACATGGAGGCCGACGCGTCCACGACGAGCGTCAGCCGCGCGCTCTGCACCGTGATCGTCCACATGCCCAGGGCCGCGCGCACCGTACCGGCCGACGGCGGATCGGCCGGTGCGGCCCCGTACGGCTGCGGCTCGCGCCCGCCCGCACGGTGGGTCACGGCGGGCTCGGCCCCGCCGTCCTGGAGCCGGAAGCCCGCGCGGGTCAGCGCGCGGCGGCCCTGCGCGTCGCCCAGGAGGGTCTGGAAACGGGAGGCCGCGCGGCTCTTCTTGGTGCCGAGGCTCTCCTCGTCGACGAGGGTGTACGGGTAGTCGAGCAGGGTGCCGCCGTCCTTCGGATAGAACAGCTTCAGGTCGGGCGCGCTGTTGGCCGAGGTGTTGTGCGCGAAGGCGGCCTGCTCGGAGACGAGCAGGGCCTGGTTGCGCTGCGGTTTGCCCTTCTCCGTGCCGGAGTCGTTCTTGGGCAGCGTCGCCATGACCTGCGTGTCCCCGGGGGCCGCGCGCTCGGCGAGCAGTTCGGCGGCAGCCGCCGTACGGGTCTCGGCGTCCTTGCCGCGCTCCTTGGCCGTGGAGCGCTGGATCGCGGTGAGCGCCAGCAGCCCCGTCGCGCTGCGCGCGGGGTCGGCGCTGCCGACGCGCAGTTCCTTCTCGCCGGTCGCGGCGCCCGCGATCCCCGCCCAGCTGTAGCTCTTCTCCGGCCAGCCCAGTCGCTCGGCCGCCGAGGGCATCGTGGCCAGGGTGACGGGGGAGCTGGCCACGTTGCCGACGGTCTCCAGGGGCGGTGCGCCGTCGGACGACGCGGCACGGTCCACCCACAGCGCCGAGTCGGGCAGCCACACCTCGTATGCGCGCCCGCCGCCGCCACTGCCTCTGCCGCCACTGCCCCTGCCGCCGCTGCCGCGATCCTCGCGGCCTCCGCGCGCCAGCTCCGTCGCCATCTCGGCGCCCGAGCGCGCGCTGACGCGGACGTCGAGGCAGTGTCCGTCCGAGGTGAGGTGCCGCTTCCGGGCGCGGTCGGCGACCGCGCGCAGCACGGGGGCGATGTCGGGGGCCGCCGCGACGCGCAGGCGGACGGACCTCTCCTCGCAGTCGTCGCCCAGCGGGAGGACGTCCGTGCGCACGGCGACGGCGGCGCCGGTGCCCACGGCGAGCACGAGGGCCGTGGCGATCAGGACGGCGCGGCGCCGCGTCCCGCGCCGCTCCTGGCGGGATGGCGGCCGCTCCTGGCGTGGCGGTTCGAGGGCGGGGGAGGCCCCCGCGCCGTACGAAGCAGAGTCGTCGGGCAAGCTGTGACGTCCCATGGCGTCCACGCCCCTCCTGGAAGCCCCTCGATGGCGGGATGGCGACAGGAATGGGCGGTATGCCGTGACGGATGGCGCTCGTCCCCCCGGCCTGTCGCGCGCTCCCCGTACCCGTTTTCGAGACCCTAGCGGGGCGGGAGTGCCGAAGAGGCGGGATTGCTGAACTGGAGGCATGTGTGCAGTCACAGGCGCGTGACACCGCTTCGACCCCTGCGTCCCCTGTGCCGCCCGGCGGCGGGCTGTCGCCGAGGCTGCTGCGGCAGGAGACGGTGCTCGTACTGGCCCTGTCCCTCGGCGCGAGCGCGGTCTCGGCGCTGATCAGCTTCATCGGTTCGCTGACCGCGCCCGGCGGGCTCGCCGACCAGGCAGCGAAGCTGAACACCTCGCGCGCGCCCGACCGTCCGTGGCTCGACCTGGCCTGGCAGCTCTTCGGGATCGCCACGGCCCTCGTGCCCGTCGCGCTCGTGGCGCATCTGCTGACGCGGGAACGGGCCGGTGGGCTGCGCGCCCTCGGCCTGGACAGGCGCAGGCCAGGATTCGACGCCGGATGGGGCGCGCTGGTCGCGGCGGGGATCGGCGGGACGGGGCTGCTGCTCTATCTCGGGGCGCGCGCCGGGGGGTTCAACCTCACGGTGGTTCCCGAGTCGCTGCCCGACGTGTGGTGGAAGTTCCCCGTGCTGATCGCCTCGGCGGTGCAGAACTCCGTGGTGGAGGAGGTCATCGTCGTCGGCTATCTGCTGCGCAGGCTCGACCAGTCGGGCTGGGCGCCGATGGCTGCGCTGGCCGCGAGCGCGGTGCTGCGTGGCTCGTACCACCTGTACCAGGGCATCGGCGGCATGCTCGGCAACATGGCGATGGGCGTGATCTTCGTGCTGCTGTACCGGCGTTGGGGGCGGGTCGGGCCCCTGGTGGTGGCGCACGCGCTGATCGACATCGTGGCCTTCACGGGGTACGCGCTGCTCGCGGGCAAGGTGGGGTGGCTGCCCACGGCGTGACGACCACGGTGTGACGGGGGAGTTCTACGGGGAGGCCGACGGAGCGGTCGGGGTGGGTGGGGGGCGGGCGCAGGGGCGGGCGCGGGTGCGCCGACGCCGCCCGCGTCCGCCCCTCGGCCGGTTCGGAACCCGTCGGAGAACCGGTTCAGAACTCGGCGCGCAGCTGCGCGTCCAGGACGGTGACCGCCGTGCCCGTCAGCTCCGTACGCTCGCCGCGCAGCGTGGTGCGCACGAGCCCGGTGCGCGCCGACGCCTGAAGCCCCGTCAGGGTGTCGCTGCCCAGCCGCTCCGACCACAGGGGTGCGAGCGCTGTGTGGGCGCTGCCCGTGACCGGGTCCTCGGGGATGCCGACGGCCGGGGCGAAGTTGCGGGAGACGTAGTCGTACCCCTTGGTGCCGCGTCCCGGCGCCGCCCCCTCCTCGGCGCGTGCCGTGACGAGCACGCAGCGGTGCGGGAGGCGTGTGAGTGCGGACTGGTCGGGGGTGAGTCCGCGCACGGTCTTCTCGTCGGCCAGTTCCAGCAGGAGGTCGCCGAGCGGGCCGGTGTCGTAGGCGCGCACGACCTCGGCGCCGATGGCCGCCTCGACGCCCTCGGGCACGGGGATCCCGGTGAGCGGCGCGGTCGGGAAGTCGAGGGTGATCTCCCCGTCGGCCGCGGTGGTGGCGGTCAGGATGCCGCTGCGGGTGCGGAAGCGCACGGTGCCGGAGGCGGCGCCGTCGGTGTGCAGCACATGCGCGGTGGCCAGGGTCGCGTGCCCGCACAGATCGACCTCGGTGGCGGGGGTGAACCAGCGCAACGCCCAGTCGGCCTCCGGGTCGTCGGTGAGGGGGTGCGCGTAGGCGGTCTCGGCGAGGTTGATCTCGTTGGCGAGCCGCTGGAGCCGGTGGTCCTCGGGGAAGGGCCCCTCGTCCCAGATGACGACCCCTGCGGGGTTCCCGGCGTAGGGGCGGTCGGTGAAGGCGTCCACGGTACGAATTCTCATGATCATGAATGTAGAGGGCCACTGAGGCATCGGAAAGGGCCAATCTGTGGAAAGTGGCCTGGGTGGTGGACCGGTAGGCGAGGCTGTCCTGTCTCAGGCCGGGCTTCCGCTGCCCGCTAACGCGGCTGCGCCTTCCGATGCTGGTCGCCCGCCTGCTCCAAGGCGGCCTCGTAGGCGTGCAGGGCGGTGATGACTGTGGCGCGTTCCGCGGGGTCGAGACCGCGCATGACACATTCCCAGGCAGAGGCGCCGCCAGAAAGCCATTCGCCGATCGGTGAGGCGTAGGCGGGGGTGATGGCGATGATGCGGCGGCGGCGGTCGGCGGGATCGGCGGTGCGCTGCAGGACGCCCGGCCGTGACAGCTCGCTGACCATGAGGCTGACGGTCGTCGGGGCCACGCCCAGCCGAGCGGCCAGCTCGTTGATGCTGGTGGGGCCTGGCCGGTGTCCCCGCAGGCCGTTTCGCGCAGGGCGGCAAGGCCGTGGACACAAACGCCTCGGTGATCTTGGGCGTCCGCGCTGGCGTCTTCGACCGCCCCGACGCAGTCCAGATCGCCGCGCGCCTCGGCACCGCGCTCACCGACGCGATCACGCGCGTCGTCGGCGATGACCTCCGCGCCGGCACCATGGTCGAACTCGTAGCGTCACCGCCAGAACGAACCTTCGTCGGCGGCGCCCTCACCGTGTGACCTCCAGCCGGGCCACCTCACGACCTGGCTGTACTCAGGCTCAGCAGCGGTAGCTGGGGTGGAACGGGCTCCACCGTGTTTCCGGGTCGGCTTCATCGGGCCGGCGCGGTGGCGGCCTCGGGAAATTCCGCGATGCGGGACGTTTGCGGCACCTGTCTCTTCCCGGTCACCGGCCGGCTCCGTCGGCCGAGTGGACGACCGTGCGCGGACCCAGAAACTCGACCGTCATCGTCTCGGAGCTCAGATCCCGGATGCAGAGGAGATGGAACAGCACCGGCAGCGTCAACAGCCGATCCCCGGTGGCGTCTGCACGGTCCCAGATGGCCTGTCCCGTCTCATCAGATCTTGGAGGTTTTCTGGCCAGGCTCCGCGGCAGCGCTTGAGTTGGCCCCACTGAGCGCGTTGTTGGCCCGCTCGGCAGCGTCCGGCTCTCTCACCTGTGCTGATAGGACGTCGCGGAGAGCGAGGGGGAGGCGGCCAGTCAGCCGGGTGTAGTCGTTGCAGACTCGATCCCAGCGCTGCTCGCGCACCGAGGCGAACATGGACGAGAAGGCGTAGAGCCACCAGGGATCCAGGCCGGTCGCCGCCGCCTCGGCGCAGTACGTGTCAGCCGGGATGTCCACGTAGGCGACAGGCGTCTCCCACGCCTCCGCCGTGACCGAGGCGATGCCTGCCAGGTCCGTCACCTCGGGGCCGGTGATGTCATGGTGACGCCCGGTCGGCTCACCCACCGCGAGCGCGGCGAGGGCGCGGGCCACGTCGTCGCGCGCCACTAGGGAGATCCGGCCATCCGCGGCCGGGAGCCGCAGCAGCCCAGTCGCACGTGCCTCGGTGAGCCAGGATTGGAAGAACTCGATGTACAGCGAAGCCCTGGCGAACGAGTACGGGACGCCGGAGGCCAGGAGCAGGTCCTCGGTAAGCCGGTTGACCACGGCATAGCAGAACGGGGACGCCATGTCGGCGTCGACGCTGCTCAGCGCCGCGACATGGCCGACACACTCGGCTGCCGCGGCGGCGACAACGTTGCGGTGGTGCAGCAGCATCCGTGCATCGGGCCCGTCACTGGAGACGAAGACCAGAGTGTCCACATCCTTCAGCGCCGCACGCAGCGCGGGCGGATCAGCGTAGTCGGCGACGGCGACTTCCACCTGCGCCGGCAATGCCTCCGTAGGTAGTTTCCGCCTGGTCATCGCTACGACGTCCAGGCTGTCCTGGCCCGCGAGCAACTGCACCACCCGCCCGCCCAGGCCGCCCGCTGCCCCCGTCACTGCGATGCGCATCGTTGCCCCCGTCGCCTTGTCAGCGGACGAGCGTCACAGTATCTGGCACCCGCCCCCGCTCTGTGCGAAGTCCTATCGGCACAGGTGAGAGAGCCGGGCACTGCCGAGTGGGAGTTCGGTCAGCATCGAGATCCGAGACGTCCGGCGGAGCCTCACCCCCGCAGGACGCTGCCTCCATCCATGACACGACCGTCGCGGATGCCGTGAGACAAGCCACACGGATTGGGACGCGAGTCACCCCAGCGAGTTACCTCGCCCTCGACAACAACCATCGAACGTGAGATTGGATGGCTGCCCTGCTCAGGCGAGTGAGACTCCTCCAAGTTCAGCGAGACGGGACACGGCCGACGCCGAGGCAATCAACCTTCACTGCGACAGGACAGAGGTGTGTCGGGGTGGGGTATTGCTAAGCGAACTCTTCCGATATATCGTTGAGGCATCGCGACAGATCAACGACTAGTGAGAAGGAGTGTCGACGATGCGTACAGAAGGACATGAGCACGCCCATGGGGGCGGACGCGGCCGTGGGGGTCGCGGACCCGGTGGTTTCGGTGGCCCTGGCGGGCCCGGTGGATTCGGCGGTTTCGGGGGCTTCGGCGGCCCGGGAGGGGGTGGCTTCGGCGGCGGCGAGCGGCTGCGTGCCGCCTTCGGCCCCTTCGGGCCGCCCTTCGGTGACGGCCCGCCCTTCGGCGGCCGTGGCCGCGGCCACGGGGGACGGCGCGGAAGGGCGCGGCGCGGCGACGTGCGGGCCTCGATCCTGGCCCTCCTCAAGGACCGCCCCATGCACGGCTACGAGATGATCCAGGAGATCGACGAGCGCAGTGGCGGAGCCTGGAAGCCGAGCCCCGGCTCGGTGTATCCCACCCTCCAGATGCTGGAGGACGAAGGGCTGATCAGCAGCGAGAGCGAGGGCGGAAAGAAGCTGTTCGCGCTCACCGAGTCCGGCCGTACCGAGGCCGAGTCCGGCCCCGAGGCCCCCTGGGAGGAGGCCGGGCGCGGCGTCGACTGGGAAGCACTGCACGAGGTGCGCAAGGCGGGCGGCGGCCTGGCCAGCGCCTTCCAACAGGTGTGGGCCACCGGCTCCGCCGAGCAGCGCGACAAGGCGCTCGAGGTGGTCAACGAGGCCCGCAAGAAGCTGTATCTGATCCTCGCCGAGGAGGACTGACCCCTGCAGGGGAGGGGTGATCCCCTGCAGGGGAGGACCGGCTTCCCGGATACGAGAGAGCCCGGGGCCCGGGAGCGCGCGCGATCCGTCGCGTGCCCTCCGGCCCCGGGCTCCCGTGTTGCCCGCTGGTCGCGCCCGCCGTCAGCGCGCCGGGCCGTCGCCGGCGCGCAGTGCCCGTTCCTCCACGTGCCCGGTCCCGCAGACGCTCCCCAGCTTCCACTTCGCGGAGTCGGCCTCGCGCTGGTCGGGCGGGATCACGCGGAGCGCCGCGGGGGTCGGGCAGCTTCCGTCGTCCGGGTCGCCTTCACCGGGGACGACGGTCCAGTGCAGGCGGCTCCAGGCGCGCTCGCCGGGCTGGAGGGTGAGCTGGGTGGCGGACTGGGAGCGGTCGCGCACGGTTGTGGTCGGGATCGGGTCGCCGTCGGCGCGGAGGAACTGGAGGCCGGGCCAGCCCTGGGTGCGGCAGGGCGCGCCGGAGGTGTTGGTGACCACCAGCGCCGCGTAGCGGTTGCCCGCTCCCGCTTCGAGGGCGCGGACCGAGGGGGTGAGCGCGGAGGTGGCGCACCAGGCGGGGGCCCCGCCGCCACGGGCACTGTCGGCTCCCTCGCCGTCGCTCTTCGGTGCTGCCTGACCGGGCGGCGAACTGGCCGCCGACCCGGCGGGAGCGGACGTGCTGTCCTCGCCGGAACCGGAACCGGAACCGGAACCGGAACCGGAACCGGGTACGGAGGCCGCGGCCGACGAGGGGGCGGAGGGCGAACGCGCGCCGTCCGCGGGTGAGACGGTGCCCGCGCCGCACCCGGCGAGGGCGGGGGTGACGGCCAGAGCGGCGACGACGGCGAGAGCGGCGGGCGCGGAGCGTGCATGGGGCCGGGCCATGAGGTCTCCAGTGGTTGCCGTGCGGAGAGTTGTGTGCTTGGACTGCCGGTCTGCGTAGGGGGTTCCCCGTACCGCTCAGATCACGCCAACTCCGTGTGTCGTCACCCTCCATGGGTGACGGGCGGCGTCAGCGGACATGGGGGACATGCGCCATTTCGCCTCGCCAGTGGCCGACACGGGGGCGGTGAGGTGGTGGCGGGAGCGGTGAAGGGTAGCGGTGGCGGGAGCGGTGACGCTCAGTCCCGGAGCCGCCAGATCTCGGCCGTGTCGAAGGAGTCGAGCGCGCGGGGGAGCAGCGAGTCGTCGTGCGCGTGGAACGCCGACCAGAACAGATCGCCGGGCAGCGCGTCGCAGGGCGCGTAGACCCGGTACACGTACTCCTTGCCGTCGATCGCGAGCAGCGCCACCAGCCAGCTCTCCAGTACGGGCTGGGTGCGGGTGGCCATCGGTCTCCTCGGCCGGGGGCGTGGCGGGACGGTCGTGCGCGGGAGGCGGGGACACCGTCGGATGTCATGGACCGCTTCGCCCAGTGGGACGTGGAAGCGGGCGTTCAGGTTGCGTCTTCTCGCCAAGATCGCGCCTCCTCCCCAAGGAGGAGAGGCGGGGCGCCATACCCGACCTCAGTGGGACCCGCATATGCCCCGGGGTGCCGATGTCCAAAAAGCGCGCATGTGATGTGGTGGTTGCGTGGAGATCCGTACATCGTCCAGTCAGCCCGTCGACAGGGGAGCCGACGACCAGCTCAGCGAGCGGCTGGCGTCGATGGTGACGACGGCGCGCAGGCGCGCCGCGCGGGACGGCGACCGCCAGATCGACACGGCCCATCTGCTCCACAGCCTCCTGGAGTCAGACCCGGAGGTGTGGGAACTCCTGGACGGCGGCGGCCCGCAGATGGGGAAGCTGCTGGGCTATCTCGTGCAGCGCAGCATCGGCTACGGGCTGCGCTGGCAGGGCGCCGTCGAGGACTCCGGAGCGGTGCCCGCCGTCGCGGACCAGCCCGGAGCCGTCCCCGGATGGTCGCCGACGGCCTCGGCGGCGATGGATCTCGCACTGCGCAGGGCCTGGCGCCGGGGCGCGCCGGCGGCCGAGGGCATCGACCTGTTCGCGGGGCTCGTGGCGGACGAGGAGTGCCGGGGCGTGGAGGTGCTGCGGCGCGCTGGAGTGGACACGGGGCGGCTGGCCGTACGCCTCGGAGTCAGGAGCAACACGGGTGACACTGCTGTTGGCTCCTGACATCATGTGGCAATGCACGCCACCTCCACCGCGCCGGCCGCCCCGGGCCGGAACTCTGGAATCGCCATCGCGCTGCTCTCGGCCTTCGCCTACGGCGGTTCAGGGCCCGCGGCCAAACCGCTGATCGAGGCGGGCCTCGATCCCCTGCATGTCACCTGGCTGCGGGCGGCCGGTGCCGCGCTCGTGATGCTCCCGCTGGCCTGGCGCCACCGTGCGCTGCTGCGGGAACGGCCGGGGCTGCTGGCCGGGTACGGGCTGCTGGCCGTCGCCGGTGTGCAGGCGTGCTACTTCGCCGCGCTCTCCCGTATCCCCGTCGGGGTCGCGCTGCTCATCGAGTATCTCGCGCCCGCGCTTGTGCTCGGATGGGTGCGTTTCGTGCAGCGGCGGCCCGTGACCAGGGCCGCGGCCGTGGGTGTGGTGCTCGCCGTCGGCGGGCTGGCCTGCGTGGTCGAGGTGTGGGCCGGGCTGAGCGTGGACCCCGTCGGGCTGCTGCTGGCGCTGGGCGCCGCGTGCTGCCAGACGGCGTACTTCGTACTGTCCGACCACGGCAGCTCGGCCAAGGACGGCAAGCGGGCCGCCGACCCGATCGGGGTCATCGCCTACGGGCTGCTGTTCGGCGCCGTCGTCCTCACCGTCGTCGCCCGCCCCTGGCGGATGGACTGGGCCGTGCTCGGCGGACAGGCCCCGATGGACGGCACGTCCGTGCCAGGGCTCGCGCTGCTGGCGTGGATCGTCCTGGTGGCGACGGTGCTGGCCTACCTCACCGGCGTCATCTCGGTACGCAGGCTATCGCCCCAGGTCGCGGGAGTCGTCGCCTGCCTGGAGGCGGTCATCGCGACCGTGCTCGCGTGGGTGCTGCTGGGCGAGCATCTGTCGCCCGTGCAGGTCGTCGGCGGTGCGGTCGTGCTGCTGGGCGCTTTCATCGCGCAGTCTTCGGCGCCGAAGGGCGGTACGGGAGGCGGCCAGGGGGAGTTGGTCGCCTCCGGCGGCGCCGGGCACGCCGACGCAGCACCGGACAGCGGCGCCCGCCCGCCCCGCACGGCGCCCACCCCCTGACGCACCCCGCACGGCGCCCCCCTGACGCGCCACGGGCGGCCCGGCCCCGGGGGTGGGCGGTTCGCGACGGGCGGGCCCGTACGCGTTCCGGCCCCGTACGTGTCACGGCGCCGTGGCGCCCCGTCGCAACTGGAGGTCGCGCGCGCTCGCGTCACGCGGCCCGCCCCGCGCGGCGAGACCCTCCGCGATGCGCTGCCGCACCGCGTCCGTCCGGTGCCCCGCGTACTTGAACTTCGCCCGGACGTCCGTGACCTCCAGCCGCAGCCCGCGAATGCCGGACAGCAGCCGCCCGTACGGCGCCTCTCCCGCCGTCACGGGCGCCGAACCGCCCTCGGGCTGGAAGTGGTCCATCTGGGCGCGCAGCAGCGCGGCCTTCTCCTCAGGGCCGTCGACGATGTGCGCGGTGCAGCGCAACTGGACGGCGGCGTAGAGGCTGGTGGGGACGCCGTGCTCCGGTGGCGTGTCCTCGGGCGCCTGCCAGGGGCCGGGGACGAAGACGTAGTCGTCCACGACGCTGAGCAGCACCTCCGGGGCCGCGTCCAGCGCGGGCCACAGGGGGTTCGGACGGGCGAGGTGGGCGAGGACGCTGCCCAGTGTGCCGCCGTCCGACGTGCTCCGGGTGCTCTGCGTACTTCGCGTGCTTTGGTACGCGAAGTGCAGGGGCTGGACGAGGGGCGGCTCTCCGGGGCCGCCGTTCACGGCGAGCTGGCCGAAGTCGTGGCCCGCGAGCCACCGTTGCCACTCCGCGTCGTCGCGGGCGGCGTCCCAGGGGTGGATGAGCATGGGGTTCGGGTCTCCTTGTGGTGGGTGCTGTGTGCGCGTGCGGTGCGCGGCGGGCTACGGGATCAGCGCCCCTCCGCGCCGTTCACCGCGCCGTTCGCCGTGCCGTCCCCGCCGTGGGCCGTGGCGAGGGCCTCGGGCGCGAGATAGCCGGGCAGCCCGATGCCGGGCGCGAGGTCGTCGGCGGGGACGGGCGTGCCGTACGTACGGGTCACGGGGACGACACCGGTCCAGTACGGGAGGCCGAGGTCCTCCTCGTCGTCGCTCGGGCCCTTGGCGCGGATCTTGGCGGAGACCTCTTCGAGATCCAGCCGGAGGACGGCGGTGGCGGCCAGCTCCTTCGGGTTCGCGGGCCGGGAGTCGGCGGCGCGCCCCGGGACGATGTGATCGGTGAGCGCGTCGAGCGCGGCGGACCGCTCCTCGCGCTCCGTGACCTGGACGGCCGTGCCGTGCACCACGACGGAGCGGTAGTTGATGGAGTGGTGGAAGGCCGAGCGCGCGAGCACCAGTCCGTCGACGTGCGTCACGGTCAGGCAGACGGGCAGCCCGGGGTCCTGCTCGCCGGCCTCCCGCAGGGGCCGGGAGCCGGTGGAGCCGTGGACGTAGAGCCGCTCTCCCACTCGTGCGTAGAGCGTGGGCAGCACCACGGGCGCGCCGTCGCGCACGAAGCCGAGGTGGCAGAGGTAACCGGCGTCGAGTATCGAATGGACCACCTCGCGGTCGTACGTCGCCCGCTCGCGGGCCCGGGTCGGGACGGTGCGCTCGGTGGGGGAGTACGGGCCGGGAGTGGAGGGGGTGTCGGCGGAGGAAGTGTCGGTGGAGGGGGCGTTGGCCGGGATGGGCATGGGATTCTCCTTGCGCAGGTATTTGTACTAGTGCATACTTGGCTTTGTGCTAGGAGAGTATCGGATCGCAGGTCGTCGTGCAGCCGAGATTGCCGAGAGTGTGGAGCGGGGGGTGGGTGCGGGAGAGCTGATACCGGGTGAAGTGCTGCCGCCGATGCGGGAGTTGGCGGTCGAGCTGGGGGTGAATCCGAACACGGTGGCTGCGGCCTATCGCACCCTGCGCGAGCGCGGGGTGATCGAGACGGCGGGGCGGCGCGGCAGCCGGGTGCGTGATCGTCCTGCCAGCACGGCCCGCGAGGCCATCCGCGTGGAGGTCCCGGAGGGGGCCATGGACATAGCGCAGGGCAATCCGGATGTCGCGCTGCTGCCGTCGCTGAGCGAGGCGCTGAGGGTGGCGGCCGAGCGCGCGGCGCGCCGCCCCGCGCTCTATGGCACTCCCGCCGTCGACGACTCCCTCGCCCGCACAGCGCGCGCCGCGTTCGACGAGGACGGTGTCCCCGAGGGGCCCGTGGGGCTGACGTCCGGGTCGCTGGACGCCATCGAGCGGGTGCTGAACGCGCATCTGAAACCGGGTGACGCCGTGGCCGTCGAGGATCCGGGGTGGGGCAGCCTGCTCGATCTCGTCCCGGCCCTCGGGCTGCGCCCCGTCCCGGTGGCCGTGGACGATGACGGGCCGTCGGCCGAGGGCGCCGAGCGCGCGCTGCGCCAGGGTGCGCGGGCCCTGATCGTCACCGACCGCGCCCAGAACCCCACCGGCGCCGCGCTCTCGGCCGAGCGCGCGAGAGAGCTGCGGGCGGTGCTGGCCGCGCACCCCGGCACCCTCCTGATCGAGGACGATCACGGCCACGGCATCGTCGGCCTCCCGCTGCACCCGCTGGCGGGCGGGACGGACCACTGGGCGCTGGTGCGCTCCACCGCCAAGGCGTACGGGCCGGATCTGCGCCTGGCCGTGCTCACCGGTGACGAGGTCACGGTCGGCCGGGTGCGCGGGCGGCAGCGGCTCGGTCCCGGCTGGGTCAGCCATCTGCTCCAGGACGCGGTCGCGCACCTGTGGGAGACGGCCGCCGTCGACGCACGGGAGGTGGCCCGAGCCTATGGGGAGCGGCGGGACGCGCTGGTCGGAGCCCTGGCCGCGCGGGGTGTCGAGGCGCACGGCCGCAGCGGGATGAACGTCTGGGTGCCCGTCCCGGACGAGACGGGCGCCGTCACCCGGCTGCTGCACGAGGGGTGGGCCGTGGCCCCCGGAGCCCGGTTCCGCCTCGCCTCGCCTCCAGGGGTGCGGCTGACGGTCTCACCCCTCACCGAGGACGACATCGTGCCGCTGGCCGACGCGGTGGCGAGGGTGCTGATACCGGCGGAGGCGCGGCGCTATGAATGAGTGAAGGAGGAGGAGCGACGGGGGAGAGGGGGATCAGATTTTGCGGAAGTCCCAGGAGACCACGGACTGCGGGGTCAGACGCAGCCACGCGTGCCGTTCGTCGTGCGGCATGTGGTCCAGGCCGAAGTATTTGGCGGCGAAGAGCCGTTCGGGCGCCGTCAGCTCCGGGCACACCTCGCCCGTGCGCGGTGCTTCGCCGACGGACACGGCCTCACCGGTGAGTTCGACGCCTCGCAGTTCCATGTACTCCTCCCCGTCGTCCACGACCACCGCGATCCGCGGATCGCGCCGCAACTGGGCCCAGCGCTTGCTGCGGGTGATCGAGTAGAGCCAGAGCGCCTGGCCGTCCCAGCAGAACCACAGGGCTCCGACGTGTGGGGCGCCGTCGGAGCCGACCGTCGCGACCCGGCAGGTGCGCTGCTCGGTGAGGAACGCGTCCAGTTCCTCGGACGACATCATGATCCGGCGCCCCCGGCGCTGCTGATCCGTGACCGACATGGCTCTCTCCACTCTCCGCCCGACTCCTGATGAGGTGTCAGAAAATCATGAGGGCTCTTCCGTCCGTGCGCAATGCCTCCTATCCTCCGGCCTGGCCCAGGCCGGGGTGTCCCGTCCGTCACCGTGAGGAGCGCAGATGGCAGCGAACGCGGCAGGCAGCACGGACGGCGGGGGCGGAGAGGGCTCCACCGCGCGGGAGCGCCTCGCGGCCACGGTGGAGCCCGGGAGCACGGCGCTGCTCACCGTCGAGTGCCAGCGTGGCGTCGTGGGGGAGGAGAGCGCGCTGCCCGAACTGGCGCGGGCGGCACGGGAGTCGGGCGCTCTTGACCACGTCGCGCAGCTCACGCGGGCCGCGCACGCGGCGGGGGTGCAGGTGCTGCACGCGGTCGCCGAGCGTCGTCCCGACGGCCGGGGCTCGAACAGCAACGCGCGCCTGTTCAGGGCGGCCGAGCGGCTGCCCGTGCGGCAGCTGACCGGTTCCTCGGCCGTGCGCGTCGCCGAACCCGTGCCCGTCGCGGAGGAGGACATCGTCGTGCGCAGGCTGCACGGGCTGTCGCCCCTCGCCGGGACGGATGTGGACCCGCTGCTGCGCAACCTGGGGATACGGTCGCTGGTCGTCGTGGGGGTCTCCGCGAACGTGGCGATACCCAACGCGGTCTTCGACGCAGTCAACCTCGGCTACACCGCCGTCGTCCCCGAGGACGCCATCGCCGGTGTGCCCGAGGACTACACACCGGCGATGATCCGCCACACCCTCGCCCTCGTCGCCACCGTCACCAGGACGGCGGACGTGGTGGGCGTGTGGCAGCAGAAGCGCTGACACGCCCCGGCGGACGGCACGGCCAAGGGTTCTGCTAACGGCCGCGCTTGAGTCTGCGGCGTTCGCGGAAGTTGGGGTGGCGGACGATCACGCCGCCCATGCCCGCGTTGCCCGTGAGACGGATCAGCGGGGTGCCGGGCAGGCGGTCGGGCGTCGTTTTGTCCTGTACGCCGCCGATCTCGGGTTCCACGTCGTCCGTCTCCGCGGCCCAGTCGCCGGGGATGACGATGGTGACGCCCGCCATCTGGCCGTGCACCTCCACCTCCACCTCGGGCAGCCGGGTTTCGGTCAGGGTGAAGTCGAGCGTGACGCCCCCGATGTTGCCGTACGCGGCGATCCGTCCGGGCACCTGCCAGCGCCCCGTGCGTGACGCGCCGTGCATGCCGCCCTTGAGGATCAGCGGTTCCTTCCGCTCCGGAGGGCCGACGGGCCGCTCGGGGGAGTCGACGGGCGGCAGATCGGCGGTGAGCGGTGCCAGATCGCCGAAGGTCTTGGCGGTGAGTGCCTGGCCCAGCCGGGTGTCCAGCTCGTCCATCTCCAGACGGCCTTCGGCAGCCGCTTCCCGCAGTTGGTCCACGACCCTCTCGCGGTCGGCGTGAGAAACGCGTAGGGCACTGTGCGCCGCGGGTTCCGGGCGTTGGGCTGTCATGGGCGAAATCATACGGACGGCAGGCGCGCGCCCCCACCACGCGCCTGCCGCACGCCCCCGCCTCACGCTGTGCTGGAGCTCAGTCGTCGAGCCGCACGGTGCCGCCCTCCACCGAGACCTTGGCGCTGGGCAGCGGCCGGGTCGCGGGGCCGCCGGAGACGCTGCCGTCGGAGATGCTGAAACTGCTGCCGTGACAGGGGCACTTGATGGTTCCGTTCGCCACCTCCGTCACGAGGCAGCCCTTGTGCGTGCAGGTGGCCGAGTACGCCTTGTACTGCCCCGCGCTGGGCTGGGTCACCACCACCTTCTGCTCCTTGAAGACCTTGCCCCCTCCCTCGGGGATGTCGGCCGCCTTGCCCAACTCCTGGCCCTCACCGGCACCGGACCCGTCCTCGGCGTCCTCTCCCGCATCGCCCTCGGGCGCGGCATCGCCCGCTTCCTGCCCGTCTTCCTCCCCCGAGCCGCCGCAGGCGACGAGCGCGGTGGCGAGCCCGACTGTGCCCGCGGCCGCGAGGACGGACCGGCGTGAGGCGAGATGTGAGGTGCGTCGTGAAGTGAGACGTGAGGTGAGAGAGGCGTTCATGACGGCACTTCCCTTCCGTGGACAACCCTCGTGGAACAACTCCGTGCAACGGTTCTCCAGGCCATACGGAACGCGGCGGCGCCGCGTTCATCCCCGTACCGGATCCGCCTGCGAGCGCCCCGCCCCGTGGTCAGCGGGCTCCGTACGCGCCGCGTCCGCGCGCCCCGCGAGTGCGTCGCGCAGGAACCGGAGCTGGAACCCGAGCAGTGCCTCGGCCGCGGCCTCGTCCGTCACCATGTGCGACTGTCCGGGCAGCGGCAGCACGGTGTGCTCCCGTCCGGCCGCCAGCAGCGCGGCCGACAGGCGCAGCGTGTTCGCGAAGGCCACGTTGTCGTCGGTGGTCCCATGCACCAGCAGGAGTGGGCGCCGCAGCAGCGGGGCCTCGGCCAGCAGCGAGCAGCGGTCGTAGTTCTCGGGCTCCTCGTCGGGGTGCCCCAGGAAGCGTTCCTTCCAGTGCGTGTCGTAGAGCCGCTGGTCCGAGGGTGCCGCTCCGGCGACGGCGGCGTGGAACACGTCGGGGTGGCGCAGTACGGCCGCCGTCGCGAGGATGCCCCCGAAGGACCAGCCGCGGATCGCCACCCGCCCCAGATCCAGGTACGGACGGGAACGGGCCGCCGTGCGCAGCGCGTCGATCTGGTCCGCCAGCACGGGCGTGAGCTGATCGCCCCTGACGGCCTTCTCCCAGGCGGGGCCGCGGCCCGGGGTGCCCCTCCCGTCGGTGACCAGCACGGCGAAGCCCTGTTCGGCGAACCACTGCGACACGCATGTGCTCCAGTGCCTGGCCCGCATCACCTGGCGGGCGCCGGGGCCGCTGTAGGGGTCGAGCAGTACGGGGAGCGGGGCCGTGCCGGGCGCGCCGGGCTCGTACCAGGACGGCAGGAACAGCGCGCTGCGCAACTGGCGGTCGCCGAGGGACAGGAAGAAGGGGCGGGGGAGGACCGAGGGCTCCTCGGCGCGCGAGGCGATGAACCCCCGCTTCCGCACAGCGCCCCGGAGCCCACTCCCCGCCTCCGTCTCCGCCGCATGCGCCACGCGCACCACGCTCACCTCCTGCCCGTCGCGGGTGAGCGAGTCCAGGACGAGGGTGTCGCCGCCCATGGCGGCGCGGTGACTGCCCGGCGTGTCGCTGATCCGCAGGCACCCCTGTCCGGGCGCGTACCTCCACACATGTTCCTCGGTCGGGTCCTCACCCGCGGTGAAGAGCACCGACTCCCCTTGCGTGCCGAGCACTTCGCCCAGTTGCAGCCCCACAGGTGTGACCGTCTCCCCGCCGACCCGCAGCCGTCTCGTGTCCCCGCTCTCGTACGGACTCACCAGCGCCCCGGAGGCCGTACGGCACCAGGCGCCCGGCACGATCTCCACCCACCACGGGTCGCGCTGCTCCTCCAGCACCCGGGTCGCTCCCGAGGCCGGGTCGACGGCGAGGGTGCGCAGGGTCCGCTGGTCGCGGCTCAGCACGGTGACCAGCGGACCGTGTCCGTCCCAGCCCGCGGTGACGACGTACTCGAAGGCGGCCCTGTCCCAGTCCACGTCCACGCGCCGCCCGTCGAGGTGGAGGAGGTGGAGGGAGACGTCCGCGTTGGCGGTCCCCGCGGCCGGGTAGCGGGTCATGCGCGGGGGCGCCGCCGGGTCGGCCGGGTCGGTGATCCAGCGACGGTGCACCCGCGAGGTGTCGACGCGCGCCGCCAGCAGTGCCCCGCCGTCCGGCGCCCACCAGTACCCGTGCATGCGCCCCATCGACTCGGCCGACACATAGTCGGTCAGCCCGTACGTCACCTCGGGGCCCTCCGGCGCGGCGAGCCGCATCTCGCCGGTGCCGTCGGGCCGTACGACGTGCAGGGCACCGCCCGTCACGTAGGCGATCAGCCGTCCGTCGGGCGAGGGGCGCGGGCCGGCGACGGGCCCCGCCGCCGGTACGGGGGAGGGCCCGGCCCCTCCACCGGCCCCCTCTCCGGCCCCGGCCCCTCCACCGGCACCCTTCGCATCGCCCCCGTCCCCGCCCCCGTCCCCGCCCTCCGCACGCACCGCCCACAGCGTCCCGCCGAGCGCGAAGACCACGAGACGCGCTTCGGCGTCGGCCGCGAACGAGGTCACACCCTCCGTCTGCTCCCGCAGCCGCTCCCTGCGCGACCGCTCCGCCTCGGTGACCGGGCCCGAGGGAACGGAGGTGAGCGCGCGGGGGTCGGCCAGCAGCCGTTCCGCACCGTCCTCCCACGCCCACAGCCGCCCCACCGGATCGGCGCCCCCGCCCGTCCGCAGAAACAGCACCCGCGCACCGCCGGGGGAGACGCGAGGGTGCCTGACCGTACCGAGCGAGAAGCGGCGCGTCCGCGCGAACTGCCGCGGAAACTCTGGTGCGTTGACCTGGTCGACCTCGTTGGCCTGGTTGGCCTGGTTGACCTCGTGGGGGAGTCCGGCTGATCTGTTCATGCCGTGACCATGCCATCGCCCGTGCGCACTCGGGAAGCGGCCACTGTCGAGCGTTGCGTCGCGTCGCGCCTGTTGCGTTGTCATGAAAAGCCTTCACCTTCCATGGACACTTCAGGTGGGCCAACCTACGTTCCACCCATGCCGAGCAGACCCCGACACCGCTGCGCTCTGACGTCGCTCCTCGCCGTCGCGGTGTTCGCGCTGCCGACCCCCGCGTACGCCGACGACATCCCGAAGGCACCGGGCCACCGGCTCGTCGAGCAGTACGAGGGCGCGCCCGCTGACCCGGCGCCCGTGCCCGGCACGGAGCCGCCGCAGCATCCGTACATGGCACCCAACGGACGCAGCGGCATGCACGCGGACGCCGCAGGCAGCGGCACGTACCCCTGGCAGGGGCCGCAGGGCCGCAACCCCGGGGTGAGCAGCGAGAAGATGGCGGCGCTCGGCGGCGAGTGCGCCACGGTCACCTTCGACGCGGAGGGCCGCATCGTCACCGTCTGCGGGACCTTCGAGGGGTTCCTGGTCAAGCTGCTCGACCCGGAGACCATGGACACGCTGGCCGAGTACAAGCTGCCGCAGCGGCCGTCCACGGTGGAGGCCATCACCCGGCTCGACTTCTCCCGTATCTTCAAGGACACCTCCGGCGGCGCCTACTCCTACCTCGACGACAAGGACCGCCTGGTGTTCGCCGACTCCCGGCAGCACATCCTGCGCCTCGCGCACGAACGCTCGGCGGACGGCGGTTGGCGCTTCGAGGTGACCGACGAGTGGGACCTCACCGCACACGTCCCGCACGACTGCGTCTCGTGGACCAACCTCTACCCGAGCGGCGAATGCGACCCGGTCACCTCCGTGATGCCCGACTGGGAGGGCCGCCTCTGGTGGGTGACGCGTCAGGGCCGCGTCGGCACCGTCGACCCGGACACGGGGACCGTCCGCTCCATCCGGCTCGAAGGCGAAGAGATCCAGAACTCCTTCTCCGTCGCCGAGGACGGCGTCTCCATCGTCTCCGACCACGCGCTCTACGGCTTCCGCGCCACCGACGACGGCACCCCGCGGGCGGTCTGGCGGCAGACGTACGACCGCGGCACGGGCAGCAAACCCGGCTCGGTGAACCAGGGTTCGGGAACCACCCCCGACCTGTTCGGCGCCGACGCAGAGAATGGCGGCGGCGAGAAATACGTCGCCATCACGGACAACGCCGACGACCGCATGAACGTCCTGGTGTACCGGCGCGGCGAGGACGTGCTCGACGACGAACGCCTGGTGTGCAAGGTACCCGTCTTCGGCAGCGGCGCCTCGACGACCGACAACTCGCTGATCAGTTGGGGCAACAGCCTGGTCGTCGAGAACAACTACGGCTACGAGAACATCACCTCGCTCACCTTCGGCCGCTCCGTGACCGGCGGCGCCACCCGCGTCGACGTGCGCGCGGACGGCAGCGGCTGCGACACCGTCTGGGAGAGCGACGTGCGCTCACCCTCGACGGTGCCGAAGCTCTCCACCGCGAGCGGGCTGCTCTACTTCTACGAGAAGCCGCCGAACGCCCTGGGCATCGACGCCTGGTATCTGACGGCCGTCGACTTCCGCACGGGCGAGCGCCGCTGGCGCCGTCTCGTCGGCACGGGCCTCGCCTATGACAACAACTGGGCGCCGGTGACCCTCGGTCCCGACGGTACGGCGTACGTGGGGGTGTTCAACGGCCTGACGGCAGTACGCGACACCCCTTGAGCAGCCGCCCCAGGGCCCCGAGGGCCCCGGACCTCAGCCTGGACCTCGGCCCGGGCTCAGTCCTGGCTCAGTCCGGGCCCCACAGCGGCGCGTACGCCGAGCCGCCGAAGGAGGCACCCAGCACGTTCGTCCCCCACCAGGCGTCGAGCGCTGCCGGGCCGAAGGAGAACGACCCGGTGGCGGTGAGGCTGCCGGACGCGCCCGGCAGCGACCAGACCGCTCCGCTGGAGTCGTTCTCGCCCGGCGCGGAGGCCGCGAGGTCGGCCTTGCCGTCGGCGCCGTAGTCCATGAGCTGGATGGCACTGCCGAAGTGGTCCCCCTGCTCGGCGACCCCGGTGACGCCCGCGGTGTCCTGGTGGAACGCCTGCGCCCCGGCGCCGGTCAGACCCGTCGACGAGCCCTTGAGCAGCACCGTCGCGCCCGCCGCCTTCGCGGTGCCGACGGCCTCGTACGGCACTCCGACGGCGAGGTCTGCGTAGCCGTCACCATTGGCGTCACCGGCCGAGAGCGTGCCGCCGAACTGGTCGTCCGCCTCACTGGTGCCCGGGACGCCGGAGGTGTTCTGCGTGAAGGTGGCCGTGCGGGTGCCGGGCCCGCTCGCGGTTCCGTAGCTCACCTTCACGGTGCCGGGGTCGTACGGCAACTCCTCGTAGAGCCCGGTGACGGCGCGGTAGGCGAGGTCGCCGTACCCGTCCTTGTCGAAGTCGCCGACGGCGCCCGTCGCGGCGTAGGGCAGGGTGCGCTCAAAGGTGAGACCGCCAGGGCCGCCCATGAACAGTCGGGACAGCTCACTGGACTCCTCGAAGGACTGGCACACCACGACGTCGTCGGCGCCGTCCCCGTTCAGATCGCCCACGATGACGGAGGGAACGGAACTCTCCAGGTTCCCCAGCTCGACCGGTGTGATGTCGGCGGGCTCTCCCGAGCGGGTGAACGGCCCCTGGAGCACGGCGAATCCGTGATCGCCGCCGCGCGACACCAGCAGGTCCTGTCCGCCGTCGCCGTTGTAGTCACCGGCGTAGACGTGATGCCCGTACCGGTAGTTGTCCTGGACACCGGTCGACAGCAGCTTGGCGCCCTGGCCGCTCAGCCCGTTCGCACCGCCCCACAGCAGGGTCACCGAGCCCCAGCCGCCGGGGTCCGAGCCGTCCGGATCGTCGAACCGCTCGCCGGGGCTGACGACGACCAGATCGGTGAACCCGTCACCGTCGTAGTCACCGCCCACCAGCCGGTAGCCGAACTGGTCGCCCAGCTCCGAGGCGCCGGGCACCCCGGGCGTGTTCTGCTCGATGACCGTCTTGCCTGCCGTGCGCAGGCCGGAGGCCGAGCCGTATGTGACGGCCACATAGCCCGTGGAGGTCTCCTCCCCGTACTTTCCGGGCGCGCCGATGGCGAGGTCCTGGTAACCGTCGCCGTTGAAGTCCTGCCGTATCTGCTGGGCCTGTTGCCCGTGCTGCCCCTGTTGCCCTTGCTGGGCCTGCTGCGACGGAGCCGCCTGCGCCGTACAGGTCAACGCGCCGGCGACCAGGACCCCGAGCCCGGCCGCCAGCACCCGTCTTGCGCGATGTCTCATCAGAAACCGCCCCTCCCGTGCCCACTCGGGCACCGTGGGAGCAAGTGTGCGGGACAACGGCGCCGTGGCACAGGAGCGTGCTGGTACTCCTGGCATTCCGCACTCCTGGCGTTGCGCCACGCGCGGGCCCCGGTCGCGTCCTCCATGGTTCACCAGGTTCAACACCTTCCCGGCCGGAGCTTCTCGTCCGGAAGGGGCGGCGGCTGTTCTCCTGGGAGGACCGGCAGGTCCAGACGTCGGCGCTCCGGGCGGGCTTCGGCGTACTACGGACTGTGTACCGCGTCCTGGCCCCGCGAAGGGTACCGATGAAAGCCGCACTCGCTGTTCTGGACCTCGACGGAACGCTCCTGGAGGGCTTTCTCGCGGAGGCCGTGACCAAGGTCCTGTTGGCCGTCCCAGGAGCTGAGGTCTGCGCCGTTCGCCGCGCACGCTCGGCGATCGACGCCTATCGCGCACGGGTCATCGACCACGACGAATGCGCGGCCCACTTCCACGACGCCTACGCACGCAGCGTCAGGGGGCTCCCCGCCGCTGTTCTGGGCGAGGTGGGCGCGCAGGGCTGGAGGCTTGCGCGCGGGCAGCTCTTCCCGCACGCCCGGCGGCTGGTCAGAGCGCTGCGGGCCCAGGGCTTCTCCCCGTGTCTGCTCTCCGGCAGCCCCCAGGAGGCGGTCCTGCACGCGGCCCGGGACCTGGGGGTGGAACACGCCTGGGGGCTGGTGCTGGAGACCGACCCTCACGGCCGGTGCACGGAACGCTACCTCCGCGCTCCGGCGAGCAGCGGAGTCAAGGGAGCGATCCTGCGAGAGGCCACCGCCGGGATTCCCGTCGACTGGCGGCAGTCCCTCGCGATGGGGGACTCCCCGTCCGACATCGACGTGCTCGACATGGTCGGGCACCCTCTCGCCTACGAACCTGACGCACAGTTGCGTGCGATAGCTGTCGCGAAAGGCTGGACCGTCGTGGACAGGACGACGGTCCTGGACATCTGCGGACGACTGCGGCCGGAGACCGGAGCGACGAAGCCCCACGAACGGCCACCCGTCACCTGGTCCGGGGAAGCAGTGTCCAACGCCTTCTCGAACCTGAGATCAACTCGGCGCGGGCCGGGCGGCCAACTGGCCGGCCAGCGACTCGGCGAGGGAGGCCACGGTAGGGAACTCCCAGACGGCGTTGGGGTCGATCTCGAAGCCCACATGGTCTTCGACCGTGGTGAGAAGGGTGACGGCCTTGACCGAATCCAGGCCGTACGCGGACATGGGCACAGTCGGATCGACTTCCCCCTGCGGGAGCCGCAGCTCCTCGGCCAGGCGGGCGCAGAGCCACTCCTGGAGTTCGGCGTGGAGCGTGTCGGCACCGGCGTTCTGCATGTGCATGGGAGCCCTTCGGGTGAGTGGACCAGTACGTCGCGGCCCGGACGGGACGTTGAAGACACCCTCTAGCGAGGGTCCTGGTAGAGGGGGGTCAGCAGGCCCTGGTGGAAGAGGTCCCGCATTGCCGCGCGGCGCACCTTGCCGCTCGTCGTGCGCAGGACACTGCCGGGCTTGAGCAGCGCCACGCTGTCGACGCTGATGCCGAACTCGCGCCCCACCGTGTGCCGGATACCGGCCGCGAGAGCGGGCAACTCGTCGTGCCGCATGTGGCGCACCTCGTGCGTGACGACGACCATGGACTCGTCGCCGCCATGGGCGTGGCCAGGACCGCCGAACACCACGCCCGCGTTGCCCAACTCCGGGTGCTGGGCGCGCAGTTCCTGCTCCACGTCCTGGGGGTAGACGTTGCGCCCGTGCACGATGATGACGTCCTTGAGCCGCCCGTGCACGTACAGCTCACCTTCGTGCAGCACGCCGATGTCGCCGGTGCGGAGGTGGCCGCGGTCGCCGTTCGCGGTGACGGCGTCGAAGGTCTCCGCGTTGTCGTCCCGCTGCCAGTAGCCGGGGGAGATGCTGCGACCGCGCAGCCAGATCTCTCCGAGGGAGCCTTCCGGGAGCACCTCACGGGACGTCGGGTCGACCACGCGGATCTCCACCGCGGGGGTGGGCACACCGCAACTGACGATCTCGCGCGTCCTGGCCGCTCCGGTGGCCGGGGCGAACGTGCCCCGCGCGAGCGCGTCGAGGTCCACTTCGCGGGTCACGGGTCGCCGGCCCGGGTGCCCGGAGACGAACACGGTCGCCTCGGCGAGGCCGTAGACGGGGACCAGCGCCTCCGGGCGGAGTCCGGAGGCCGCGAACTTGGCGCCGAAGCCGGCGAGGGTGTCCGGTGCGATGGGCTCCGAGGCACAGCCGGCCAGGTCCCAGCGGGACAGGTCCAGCGTGGCCGCCTGCTCCTCGCTGACCTTGCGTGTGCACAGCTCGAAGGCGAAGTTGGGAGCGAACGACACGGTCAGGCCCTCGCTCTCGATCAACTGGAGCCAGCGCAGCGGCCGTCGGACGAAAGCCAGCGGTTCCATCAGCACGCTTCTGTCGCCGCGCAGCAGCGGCCACAGGAACACGTTGAGCCCCATGTCGTGGTACAGCGGCAGCCAGCCGCCCGAAGGCCCGCGCCACTGGAGCGCTCGCATGCCCTCGTCGCTGTTGAACAGGAACTGGTCGTGCTGGATGACCGTGCCTTTGGGGGTGCCGGTCGATCCCGACGTGTACTGGAGCAGGGCCGTCGTCGACCGGTCCAGCGACGGGGGCGCCCAGCCCCGTGGGTCGCCGAATCCGGGCTTGTCACCCGCGGCGGCGCGGATCGTGGTGACGTCCATGTCCCTCATCCACGTGTGCACCTCGTCCAGATGCCGGGACGTGGTCAGCGCGGCGGTGGCGCCGGAGTCGGCGGCGATCGCGGCGAGCCGCTTGCGGTGGTGCGGATAGCGGCCCGGAAGCGGAGCCGGGACAGCGATCATTCCGGCGTAAAGGCAGCCGAAGAAGGCCGCGGCGAACTCAAGGCCGTTGGGGTGGAGCAGGAGCACGCGGGAGCCCGGGGGGACGTTCTCCCGCAGCCACGCCGCGCGGCCGCGCGCCTCCTCGTCGAGCTGGGCGTACGACCAGCGCACCATGCCGCCGGTGAGGTCGTCGGGGTCGGCGAGGAACGCGACCGCCTCGGCGGCCGGCTGGGCCGCCACCCGCTCACGGAACAGTGTCACCAGGTCGGGTGCGTCGGCCAGGGAATGCGACATGGGTTCGTCCTCCGCGACTGGCTTGGGATCGGGACGGTGACGGACTCCTCAACCGGTGCGGAGCCGATTCCTCAGTCCCACCGGCGGTTCCGGCCATCACCGAATCCATTCTCATCGAGGCAGGCAATTCTCATCGAGTCTCATCGAGTCTCATCGAGGTGGGCGATCGACGATCGCCGACAGTACCTGTGCGCCGCAAACCCGGGAATATCGCGCGTCGGCGTTCAACCGCTGAAATGCCGCAGTTGAACAGCCGGGACCGCACCCGCACCCGCATGTGCCGGGCCGTCAATTGACGTCCCTTCGGCGACTGGTGAGGATGTGCGCACTGAAATGAACCGGAACACCGCTGTGACCGAGGCTCATTCACTCTCCGAAGGGGAACGGATCGTGTCCATTCCGCTGGTCGGTTCCGACGGAGACCCTTATGAGAACGTCGAGCTGGGAGAGCTGACATCGGCTCAGCTCGGTATCTGGTATGCCCAGCAGATTGCGCCGGACAATGTTCCGTACAACATTGCCGAATGCCTTGAGATCCGCGGGGGCGTGGATCTGGACGTGTTCGTGCGGGCCCTGCGGCAGGTGCTCTCCGACGTCGACGCGTACCGTCTCCGTTTCCGCGTGGTGGACGGGCAACCTCGGCATTACGTCGACGTCACCGCCGATGTTCCCGTGCGCGTCATCGACGTCAGTGCCGAGGCCGACCCTCGGGCCACCGCCGAACGATGGATGCGGGCTGAGCTGCGCCGTCCGGTCGACCTGACGGGCCGGAGCCCCCTGTTCACCTGCGCCGTGCTCTCCCTGGGAGAGGGCCATCTGCTCTGGTACCACCGCGCCCACCACCTGGTCATGGACGCGCACAGCGGCGCGCTGATCGCCACCCGCGTGGCGGCCACGTACTCCGCGCTGTCGGCGGGCGCGGACCCCGGCGGGGGCGACGCGTTCGAGCCGTTCTCGGCGTTGGTGGAGGCGGACCGTGAGTACCGGATGTCTCCGGACATCGGCTCGGACCGGGCGTTCTGGCTGGCTGTCCTGGACGGTCTGCCGGACCGGGCCGCACCGGCCGCACCGGCCGCACCGGCCGGACGGGAAGGCCAGGGGGGACAGGGGACGCCCTCGCGCGCCAGCGTCGAACTCGGCCCGGAGCGCGGCGCCGAACTCAGGGACGCCGCCCGCCGGTTGAAGACGAGCCTCGCCGTCCTGGTCATCGCGGCAGCGGCCGTCCACGAGCACCGGACCACCGGGACCCGGGACATCGTTCTCGGGGTGCCCGTACCCGGCCGCGTCGGGTGGCGCGAGGGGCAGACCCCGGGCATGACCGCGAACATCATGCCGGTGCGGTTGGACGTCACGCCCGGGACGCCCGTCGCGGAGATCGTCCGCCGCACCGGACGGGCGATCGGCCGAGGACTGCGCCACCACCGGTACCGCTACGCGGACATGATCCGGGACCTGCAACTCGGCGACGGGGCCTCCCTGTGCGGGCTGATCGTCGACGTCATGAGCTTTGCCTACCCCATGCGGTTCGGCGACGCGGAAGTGACCGTCAGGAACCTGACCCAAGGGCCGACCATGGACCGGCGGCTGGCGGTCTACGACCGCTCGGGCCGGTCGTCGGACCGGTCGCCGGTCCAGATCGACGTGGACGCCGACCGCGGCCGGAACGGGCCGTCCGCCGCCGGTGACCTGCTGCGCCGCTTCCGCCGGATCCTGGACTGGATGGTGACGGCGGCGCCGCAGACCCCGCTCGGCGACGCGGAGATCCTCGACGAGGACGAGTGGTTCCAGGTCGTGCGCGGCTGGAACGACACCGCGGCCGACCTGCCGCGGGTGACCGTACCGCGGATGATCGACGCGCAGGTGGCGCGTACACCGGACGGCACCGCGGTCGTCTCGGCCGACGGCGCGACGGCGTACGCGGAGCTGGACGCCCGTGCCGAACGGCTCGCGCGGCACCTGCGCGCGTCGGGCGCGTGCCCTGAGTCGGTGATCGGGCTGTGCCTGCCGCCGGGTCCGGAGATGATCGCGGCGATCCTGGGCGTCTGGCGGGCAGGCGCCGCCTACCTGCCCATCGATCCCCGGCAGCCGGTGGAGCGGACCGCGTTCCAGCTCGCCGACGCCCGGGCCGCCCTGCTCGTGGCCACCGGCGAGCTGCTGGAGGACCTCCCGGCCGGACGCGTACGCACCGTCTCGGTGGACGACCTGGCCACAACCGGCGCACCCGCACCCGCACCCGCACCCGCACCCGCACCCGCACCCGCACCCGGACCCGCGCCCGCGCCCGCGCCGGAACCGGACGGGCTGGCGTACGTCATCTACACCTCGGGCTCGACCGGCAAGCCCAAGGGCGTCGCCGTGACGCACCGCTCCCTGGCGAACTACGTGGCATCGGCGCGGGAACGGCTCGGTCTCGGCGGCGAGGGCGCCCGGTACGCGGTGCTCCAGCCGCAGGTGACCGACCTGGGATACACGATGGTCTTCTGCTCGCTGGCCACCGGCGGGGAACTGCACGTCCTCGACCCCGACACCGTGCTCGACCCGGCCGCGGTCTGCGGCTACCTCGCCGACCACCGGATCGATCACCTCAAGGCCGTTCCGTCCCATCTGGCGGCGCTCTCGGCACCGACAGGACCCGAGAGCGTGCTGCCGGCCCGCTCGCTGGTGCTCGGCGGCGAGGCCGCGCCCCCGGACTGGGCCCGCGCCCTGCTGGAGGCGGCCGGGGAGCAGGGGCGGGAGGTCTACAACCACTACGGCCCCACCGAGACCACCATCGGGGTCACCACCACCCGGCTGGCCCCCGACGACGTCGCGGACGGCGACGTCCCGATCGGCGCGCCCATCGACGGCGTACGGGTCTACGTCCTCGACGCCGCGCTGCGCCCGGCACCGGTGGGAGTGACCGGGGAGCTGTACGCGGCGGGCGACGCACTGGCACGGGGCTATGTGAACCGGCCCGGGCTCACCGGCGAGCGGTTCGTGGCCTGCCCGTTCGAGCGCGGGACGCGGATGTACCGGACGGGAGACCGGGCCCGCTGGGGCCGCGACGGGCGGCTGGTGTTCGCGGGCCGCGCGGACGACCAGGTCAAGATCCGGGGCTTCCGGGTCGAGCCCGGGGAGGTCGAGAGCGCCCTCGCCGCCCATCCCGAGGTGGCGCGGGCCGCCGTCGTCGCCCGGCAGCACCCGCCGGTTGGCGGCCAGGGCGTGCCCGGGGCGGCGGAGCTGGTCGCGTACGTCGTCCCCGACGACCCGACGGCCGCGGACGGGCCCACCGACGGGCTCACCGACGGGCTCGCGGACCGGGTAAGGGAACATCTGAGGGACCGGCTGCCCGACCACATGGTCCCCGCCTCGGTCGTCGTGCTCGGCGAACTGCCGCTGACCGGGAACGGGAAGCTGGACCGCAAGGCGCTGCCGTCGCCGGGCCGCGTGCCGGGCGCGGGCCGCGCACCGGCCGGCGCGGAAGAGGAGTTCCTCTGCGAGGCGTTCGCCCGCGCGCTCGGCCGGGACGTGGTCGGCCCGGACGAGGACTTCTTCGCCCTCGGCGGCAACTCGCTCGTGGCCGTGGCTTTGGTGGAGGACCTGCGGACGCGCGGGATCTCCGTCTCGGTGCGCGCACTGTTCCTCACCCCGACCCCGGCGAAGCTGGCCGAGGTCTCGGGCCCGGAGCAGGTGGCGGTGCCGGAGAACCGGATACCCGAGGGCGCGACCGAGATCACTCCCGGCATGCTGCCGCTCGTCGAGCTGTCCGAGGCGGAGCTCGCGCGCGTCCTGGACCATGTCGACGGCGGGGCGGCCAACGTCGCGGACGTGTACCCCCTGGCCCCGTTGCAGGAGGGGATCCTCTTCCACCATCTGGCGCGAGCCGAGGGCGACCCCGACGTCTACCTGCGGTCAGCGGTGCTGGAGTTCGACTCACGGGAGCGACGTGACGGGTTCTTCGACGCGCTGCGGCAAGTGTTGAACCGGCACGACATCTACCGCACCGCGTTCGTCTCCGACGGTCTGCGCGAGCCGGTGCAGGTGGTCTCGCGCCGGGTCGCACTTCCGGTCGAGAAGGTCGAGAGAGACCCGGGCCAGGACCCGGTGGAGCAGTTGCTGGCCGCGGCCGGACCGTGGATGGAGCTGGACCGGGCCCCGCTGTTGAGGGCGCACGTCCTCACCGAGCCGAGCGACGGGTGCTGGCTGGCCGTACTGCGCGTCCATCACATGGTGCAGGACCCCACGACGCTGCGGGTTCTCATCCAGGAGGTCCGCGAGTTCCTGGCGGGACGGGGCGACCGGCTGCCGCCGCCGCTGCCGTACCGGAACTTCGTGGCCCAGACGCGACTGGGCACGCCCGCGGCGGAACACACGCGCTACTTCGCCGGTCTGCTCGGTGACGTCACGGAGACGACCGCTCCCTTCGGACTGCTGGACGTGCACGGTGACGGCGCCGCGGTGGTACGCGCGCGCGTACGGGTCGACGACGGGCTCGGCGCACGGATACGCGACGTGGCGTCGGCGTCCGCTGTGAGCCCGGCGACGATCTTCCACCTGGCCTGGGCCCGCGTGCTCGCGGCACTGTCGGGGAGCGACGACGTCGTGTTCGGCACGGTGCTGGCCGGCCGGATGAACGCGGGGGCCGGTGCCGACCGGGTGCCCGGCCTGTTCCTCAACACCCTGCCCCTGCGGGTGGGCGTCGACGGGCGTGGTGCGGCGGACGCGCTGGCCGGGCTGCGCCGTCAGCTGGCCGAGCTGCTGGAGCACGAGCAGGCGCCGCTGGCACTCGCCCAGAAGGCGAGCGCCGTGCCACCCGGCAGGCCGCTGTTCACCTCCCTCGTCAACTACCGGCGCGACCCGTCGGCCGACGAGTCCGACATCGGTCTCGAAGGGGTCAGACTGCGCTCCGCCAAGGAACGCACCAACTACCCGATAACGCTGATCGTCCGCGACACCGATTCCGCGTTCGACGTCACCGTCGACGCACTGGCGCCTGCCGACGCCACCCGGATCTGCGCACTCCTGCACATCTGCCTGGACAACCTGGCCACGGCCCTGGCCGACGCTCCGGGCACCCCGTTCGTCGCGGTGGACGTCCTCGGCCCGGCCGAACGCGGGCAACTCCTCGACGAGTTGAACAGGACCGCGGCACCGGTGCTGGACCGGACGTCGCAGGGCCGGACGGTGCCGGGGCTGTTCGCCGCGCAGGTGGCGCGTACCCCGGAGGATGTCGCCCTGGTCTGCTCAGGTGTCGAGGTCGGTTACCGGGAGCTGCGGGAGCGGTCAGCGCGGCTGGCCCGTCTGCTGCGCGACACCGGCGTCGGAACCGAGTCGGTGGTGGCACTCTGCCTGCCACGCGGCATCGAGATGGTGACCGCGATCCTCGCCGTATGGCAGGCCGGGGCCGCCTACCTGCCGCTGGACCCGGCCCAGCCCGCGGCCAGAACCGCCTACATGCTCGACGACAGCCGGGCCTCGGTGCTGGTCGGCACCGCCGAGGTGCTGGACGACATGCCGGCGACAGGAAGGGTCCGCACCCTCTGCCTGGACGACCCGGCAGTGGTGTCGGCACTGGCGGCGCAGCCCGCGACGCCCTTCGACACCGGCGCGCGGCCCGGCCATCTGGCGTACGTGATCTACACCTCCGGATCCACCGGGCGGCCGAAGGGCGTCGCCGTCACCCACGGGAACCTGGCCAACTATGTGATCCACGTGCCGCGGCGGGTGGGCTTCGGAGCCGTCGGCGGGCGGTACGCACTGCTTCAGCCGGCCGTGACGGATCTGGGGAACACGGTCCTGTTCACCAGTCTGACCACGGGCGGCGAGCTGCATGTACTGGACGCCGGCGCTGTGACGGACCCGGTCGCCGTCGCCGGGTATCTGGCCCGGCACGGGATCGACTTCGTGAAGGTGGTGCCCTCACACCTGGCCGCGCTCGGTGCCACCGGAGACCTGAGCTGGCTGCTGCCGCGGAGCGCGCTGGTGCTGGGTGGCGAGGCGGCTCCCACCGACTGGGCCGAGCAACTGCTCAAGGCGGCCGGGGACCTGCCGGTGTTCAACCACTACGGCCCCACGGAGACCACGATCGGGGCCGTGACCGCACGGCTCGACCGCGCACCCGTGACCGCCGGCACGGTCCCCATCGGGACGCCGGTGGCCAACACGACGGTGCATGTGCTCGACGACGCGCTGCGGCCGGTGCTCGCGGGAGTGGCGGGGGAGCTGTACGTGGCCGGGGCGCAGGTGGCGCGCGGCTACGTGGGCCACCCCGGTCAGACCGCGGAGCGCTTCGTGGCCAGCCCGTTCGGGGACGGGGCGCGGATGTACCGGACGGGGGACCGGGCCCGCTGGTCCGACGGCGGATTCCTGGAGTACCTGGGGCGGACGGACGAGCAGGTCAAGATCCGCGGGTTCCGGGTGGAACCCGGCGAGGTCCGGTCGGTGCTCGCGAGACACCCGGCCGTGACGCAGGCCGCGGTGATCGCCCGGGAGGACACGCCGGGTGACAAGCGCCTGACCGCGTACGTCGTGCCGGCGGACCAGAGCGCCGACGGCGCGGGTGCGCTGACCGAGGCGGTGCGGCGGTTCGCCCAGGAGAACTTGCCGCGGCACATGGTGCCCGACGTGGTGGTACCGCTCGCCGGGCTGCCGTTGACCGGCAACGGGAAGCTCGATCGCGGCGCGTTGCCGGAACCGGACCGGGCGGCGGCAGCGGGGGCGGGACCGCAGCCGGCCGACGAGCGGGAGGCGGCGCTGTGCGAGGCGTTCGCGGAGATCCTCGGGCTGCCCGCGGTCGGTGTACGGGACGACTTCTTCGTCCTCGGCGGGCACTCGCTGCTGGCGACGAAGCTGGTCAGCCGGGTGCGGGTGGTGCTGGGCGAGGAACTCCCGATCCACGAGCTGTTCGACAAGCCCACCCCGGCCGCTCTCGCCACCTGGCTGGCGACCCGGGCCGACGACGAGAAGCGGGCCAGGCCGCGGCTGCGGCCGATGCGGGCGCGATAGCGCAGGCCGTCCGCCTGCCCGTCCGCCCCCTCCGTCTGTCCGTCCGGGCGTCCTGGAGTGCTGGAGTGCCGGAGGCCGTTCAACCCCGGCCTCGCCGCGGTTGAACGGCGGGGCGCGGTGACGGTTTCCGCGTCGTCCTGCCGTAAGGAGCGCAGCGGGGATGAGCTAACCGCCGGGAAACCTGCCGCACAGCACCCTGATGGTCATGCAGACGAAGTCACCTTTCACCGCTACGACGGCAGTGGTCCGCTGCCTCGGCCCGATCCGCGGCGAGGCCGAGCGGACCACGCGGAGGCTGAGCCATGTGGGAATCTGAGGCCACCCGGGAGAGCCTGCCCGAGCAGGAACGCTGGACAGAGCCGGAAATCGACTCCGCCGAGGAGCGGTACGAGGCGTCGTCGCCGCCGCGTCGGCGCAGGCGCGGAGTCTGGGTGATGCTCGGCGGGGTCGTCGTGCTGGTGATCGGCGGGTCCGGCGCGGCGTACCTGGGGCAGGACGAAGACAGCAAGCCGGCACGGTCGGCTAAGAAGCTGCCGACCGCGGGGGTGGTCCGCACCGACCTGATCGACACCACCGAGGTGGACGGCACGCTGGGCTATACGAGCGGCAGTGCGGTGCTCGCCGAGGGGGCGGGGCGGCTCACATGGCTCCCGCGCGTCGGCGACGTCATCGAGCGGGGCGACCGGGTCTACGCCATGGACGGCCACTCGGTACCGCTGTTCTACGGCTCGACGCCGTTCTGGCGGGATCTGAAGACGGGGATGTCCGACGGGCGCGACGTGCTGGAGCTGGAACGCAACCTGCTCGCACTCGGCTACGGCGACTACCTGAGCGTGGACGAGGAGTTCACCTCGGCAACCGCGGATGCCGTGAAGGACTGGCAGGAGGACCTCGGCGTGAAGGAGTCCGGCGTGGTCGCGCCGGGCGACGTGGTGATGCGCGCGGGGAAGTTGCGGGTGAGCGAGGTCGAGGCTCAGCTCGGCGCACCGGCCAAGGGACCGGTACTGACCGGCGGCAGCACACGGCAGCGGATCACCGTGGATCTGCCGGTGACCGACCTGGAGATGGCGAAGGTGGGCGCGAAGGTGACGGTGAAGCTGCCGGGTGACGAGAGCGCCACCGGCCGGATCTCCTCGATCGGCAAGGTGGCGGCCGCCGGGAAGACCAACTCCAAATCCCAGACCGGGCAAGGCACCGAGAACGCCACCATCCCCATCTACGTCGCGCTGGAGAAGAACAGCGGCGCGGAGAAGCTGGACGGTTCCCCCGTGACCGTCGGCTTCACCAGCGCCGAGCACAAGGACGTGTTGGCGGTGCCGGTGAACGCGCTGCTGGCATCGGCGAACGGCACCTACCAGGTGAAGGTCGTGAACGCGGCCGGGAAGGTGCGGACCGTGCCGGTCAAGCTCGGCCTTTTCGAAGCCGACATGGTCGAGGTGAAGGGCGACCTCTCGGCGGGCATGAAGGTGCAGGTGCCCCGCTCATGAGCCAGAGCATCAGCACCGCGGAAGGGCTGACGCCCACGGAACCGACCGCCGACCGGTCGGCCGCGGTCATCGAGGTGGACAACTGCACCAAGGAGTACCCCGGTGGCGTGTGGGCACTGCGCCGGGTCTCGCTCGCCGTCCATGAGGGTGAGCTGATGGCGATCCTGGGGCCGTCCGGATCCGGAAAGTCGACGCTGCTGAACCTGATGGGGACCCTGGACAAGCCGAGCAGCGGCCGGGTCCTCATCCAGGGACACGACGTCGCCAATGTTCCCGACCGGCGGCTCGCCGCGGTCCGCGCCCACTGGATCGGCTTCGTCTTCCAGCAGTTCTTCCTCACCTCGCACCTCTCCGCCGTGGACAACGTGGCGACCGGGCTGCTCTACCACGGCATACCGCCCCGGGAACGACGCAGGCTGGCGAAGGCCGCGCTGGAGCGGGTCGGGCTCGGCCACCGGCTGGGCCACCGTCCGAACCAGATGTCGGGTGGCGAGAAGCAGCGCGCCGCGATTGCCCGGGCGGTCGTCGGCAATCCGCCGCTCGTGCTCGCGGACGAGCCGACCGGCAACCTCGACACGAAGTCGGGTGAGGGTGTGCTGGAACTGCTCGCGGAACTGAACCGCGACGGCACCGCCGTCGTGGTGATCACCCATGACATGGAGGTCGCGGCTGCGCTGCCGCGGCGTCTGGAGATCCGCGACGGGCGGATCTACGCCGATTCGGGGATGCCGGCATGAAGGCCCTGCCCAACGCAGCCCGGCTGCGCACCCGTGACCTGGCCGTCGTCGGCGTCGACGGACTGCGCGGCCGGCCGCTGCGCGCCGTGCTCTCCGCGCTCGGCATCGCCATCGGTGTCGCCGCCATGATCGGCCTGGTGGGCATCAGCACCTCCAGCCGGGCCGGGCTGATCGCCGACATCGAGAAGCTGGGCACCAACCTGCTGACCGTCGAGCCCGGCACGACGCTGACGGGCAAGGACTCGGAACTGCCCAAGAGCGCGGAAGACATGGTCTCCCGTGTCCCCGGGGTGACCAGCGTGTCCGCGGTCGGAAAGGTCGAGGACGCGACCGCCCGCCGCACCGACAAGATCGACGCCGACACCACCAACGGCATCGCGGTGCAGGCCAGCCGGACCGACCTGCTCAAGACCCTCGGCGGCAAGATGCGCTCCGGCACCTTCCTCAACGCCGCCACCAGCAAATACCCGGTGGTCGTGCTGGGAACCGACGCCGCCGGGCGGCTCGGCATCGACCGCGCCGGAGCCCACGTCTACATCGACGGACGGTGGTTCATGGTCGTCGGGATCCTCGACGAGGTCGACCTCGCGCCCGAGGTCGACCGCGCCGCCCTCATCGGCTGGTCGTACGCGGAGAAGCTGGGGTTCGACGGGAACATCACCACCCTCTATGAGAAGTCCACGGACGCGACGGTGGACAAGGTGCGCAGCGTGCTGGGGTACACCGTGAACCCCGAGCACCCGGAGGAGGTGGCGGTCAGCCGTCCGTCGGACGCGCTCACGGCCCAGGCCGCCGCGGAACGCACCTTCAACGCGCTGTTCTTCGGACTCGGCGCCATCGCCCTGCTGGCGGGCGGCGTCGGCATCGCGAACATCATGGTCATCTCGGTGCTGGAGCGACGGCAGGAGATCGGGCTGCGCCGCTCGCTGGGCGCCACCCGTGGGCAGATCAGACTCCAGTTCCTCACCGAATCGGTGACCCTGTCAGCACTGGGCGGGGCCGCCGGAGTGCTCATCGGGCTCGGCACCTGCGTCGGATACGCCGTCTATCGGGGCTGGCCCACCGTCCTGCCCGCCGATGCCATCGTCGGCGGCGCGCTGGCCGCCGTCCTCATCGGAGCGCTGGCCGGCGTCTATCCGGCCCGCCGCGCGGCCAACCTCACGCCCACCGAAGCCCTCGCCACGAACTGACCGGTCATCCCCCGAGCCGGTCACAGGGGTGCCTCCGCTTTCACCGACGCGGAGGCACCCCGCCTTCATGTCCGCCGCCGTGCTTCCGTTCCCGTTCCCGTTCTCGCTCCCGCTGGAGACGGTCACCGCGGGGAAACCTGTCGGCGGCAACGCTTGTGGGCATGAAGACACAGATTCTTGCCGCGGTGACCCTCGCGGCTGTCGCCACGTTCGGGCTGACCGCTTGCGGCGAGGACTCGTCCTCCGGCAGCGGGAAGTCGCTGTCGGATGAGGGCCCGCAGCAGCAGAGGTACCAGAAGTGCATGGAGGAACACGGCATGGACATGCCTGCCCCCGGCGAGGTGAAGGAGGGCGAGATGGATGTCCAGCAACCCGGGGAATCCTCCGCCGAGCAGGAGGCCGCGCGGATGGCCTGCGCGAAGTACGCGCCCGCCCAGGACGCCCCCGAGGACGTCTCGAAAGCCGACCAGGACCGCGCGCTGAAGAAGGCCGAGTGCTTGCGTAAAGAGGGGATCGACGCCAAGGATCCAGAGCCGGGAACGGTGGAAATCGGCATCGGGGAAGATTCCGATGTCTCCCAGGAGAAGCTCGTCGAGGCATTCTCTGTGTGCAACAAGAAATTTGGAGGCAAGCGCGGGTAGCGCTCCATAGATCGTGACCTTGGAGTCGGAGGCGGCGCGGGAACGGCGCGGGAACGGCGCGGGAACGGCTGACCCGCGAGAATTTCGGATTCCCTATGGCCGGGAACCTTCCCGCGCGCCTTCAACCTGGCCGCGCACCGCGACCCGCTGCCCGGCAGCGACCGGCTCTTCCACCTGGACGTCGGCTCCAAGGTCAAGCGAGTCGCCCCCACTCTCCTCGGGGCGCCGAACATCGTGGCCACCTGTTTGCACAAGGGCTCGGCCGACTCCGCCAAGGGCGCCGCCGCCGGCGCGAACACCGCACGGCTCGCCGTGGCGTTCAACTGCGCGAACGCATCGGTTGAACAAGGGATCGCATCGAATTAAGGAACCTTGCCAAGCCGTCCGCAGATGGACTGGAATGATCCTGCCGGCCGACTCGGGTGGTGTATCGGCGGTGGGCGGAATTACGGTGTGGCATCCGATGCGCTGAGGAGATGCATTGATGATCCCGTTGTCGTTCGCGCAGCGTCGGCTGTGGTTCCTGTCAAGGTTGGATAATTCGAGCCTCTCCTACAGCAATGTCATGGCTTTGGCGTTGCGGGGAGCCGTGAACGTGACGGCGCTTGACGCCGCCTTACGGGATTTGCTAATACGCCACGAATCCTTGCGCACAGTATTCCCCGACGTGGACGGCGAGCCTTACCAGCGCATCCTTGATCCGGGGGAGCTCGACTGGGGGCTGGCGGTCCGCCACGTCGCGCGCGAGGACGTGGACGAGGCCAGGCTGGAGGCGGCCCGCACCACCTTCGAGCTGTCCTCGGACGTGCCCATCCGCGCGTCGCTGCTCACGGCCGCGCCGGACGAGCATGTGCTGGTCCTGGTCGTGCATCACATCGCCACCGACGCCTCGTCCCACCGTCCGCTGGCACGTGACCTGTCGACGGCCTATGCGGCGCGGGTGCGCGGTGAGGCCCCGGTGTGGGAGCCGCTGCCCGTGCAGTACGCGGACTACACCCTCTGGCAGCAGGACCTGCTGGGGGAGGAGTCCGACCCGGACAGCCGGATCTCGGTCCAGTTGGACTACTGGCGGCGGGCGCTGGCCGGGGTGCCGGAGGAACTGGCGCTGCCTGCGGACCGCCCGCGGCCCGCCATGGCGGGTGACCGCGGACACCGGGTGCCGCTGACGGTGCCGGCCTCGGTGCACGAGCGGCTGGCAGAGGTGGCCAGGGCCGAAGGCGCGACGGTGTTCATGGTCCTTCAGACCGCGTTGGCGGTGCTGCTGTCGCGGCTCGGGGCCGGCACGGACATCCCGATCGGGTCGCCGGTCGCGGGGCGCACCGACGAGGCGCTGGACGACCTGATCGGGTTCTTCGTCAACACCCTGGTCATCCGCACCGACCTGTCGGACGATCCGGAGTTCCGCCAGGCGCTCGCCCGGGTCCGCAGGGCGAGCCTGGGGGCGTACGCGCACCAGGATGTGCCGTTCGAGCGGCTGGTGGAGGAGCTGGCACCGGAGCGGTCACTGGCCCGGCACCCGCTCTTCCAGGTCATGCTCACCCTCCAGAACACGGCACAGGCGTCCCTGGAGCTGCCAGGCATCACAGCCCAGCCGATCGCGCCGAACCTGCCCGTGGCGAAGTTCGACATCGATCTGAACCTGTCCGAGCACTTCGACGGCCAGGGCCGCCCGGCGGGTCTCAGCGGGCTCGTCACCGGCGCCGCTGACCTCTTCGAGATGCCGACCGTGGCGGCGATCGCCGAGCGGCTCGTGCGGGTGCTGGAGGCGGTGACCGCGGACCCGGACGTACGTCTGCACGCGGTGGACGTGCTCGACCCGCAGGAGCGGGACCGGATACTCACCGACTGGAACGACACGGCGGTCGCCGAACGGCCGGCACCCGTGCTGGAGATGTTCGCCGCCCACGCGCTCCGCGCCCCGGACGCGGTCGCGGTCGTGTGCGAGGGCGTGGAGGTCTCGTACGCGGAGCTGAACGCCAGGGCGAATCGGCTGGCCCACTGCCTGCGGAGCGCTGGGGTGGGGCCGGAGTCCGTCGTCGGACTGTGTCTCGCGCGCGGCGTGGAGATGATCGCCGCGATCCTGGGTGTGTGGAAGGCGGGAGCCGCCTATCTGCCGGTCGACGGGCAACTGCCGTTCGACCGGGTGGAGTTCATGCTCGCCGACGGCGGTGTGCGGCTGGTGCTGGCGGACCGGGACGAGTTCGGGGACCTGGCCGACGCGAGCCGCGCGCCGGTGGTGTGGCTGGACGACTCCGAGGCGTGGGACGGCGATGCTGAGGTGGCGCCGCAGGTGGCCGTGGACCCGGCTTCGTTGGCGTATGTGATCTATACGTCGGGGTCGACGGGGCGTCCGAAGGGTGTGGGGGTCTCGCATGGTTCGGTGGCGAATTTGGT
>NZ_BAAGSO010000139.1:56126-58206 GCF_054782395.1 Streptomyces daliensis
GGTGGCCGGTGAACTGTATGTGGCCGGTGCGGGTGTGGCGCGTGGCTATGTGGGCCGCCCCGGACTGACGGGTGAGCGGTTCGTGGCGTGCCCGTTCGGTCCGGGTTCCGGTGAGCGGATGTATCGCACCGGGGATTTGGTGAAGTGGAGTGCGGACGGGCAGTTGCTGTTCGCTGGTCGTGTGGATGAGCAGGTGAAGGTGCGTGGTTTCCGTATCGAGCCGGGTGAGATCGAGGCCGCTCTGCTGACCCATCCGGCGGTGACGCAGGCTGCGGTGATCGCCCGCGAGGACACCTCGGGAGACAAGCGCCTGGTCGGCTATGTGGTGGCCGGTGATGGTGCGGAGTCCGAGGGGCTGCGGGAGGTGGTGGTCTCGCGGCTGCCGGAGTACATGGTGCCGGCCGCGTTCGTGACGCTGGCGGAGTTGCCGTTGACGGCCAACGGGAAGTTGGACCGCAGGGCGCTGCCGGCGCCGGAGTACGTCACCGGTGCCGGGCGGGCTCCGGCGACCGTGCAGGAGGAGATGCTGTGTGCGGCGTTCGCCGACACCCTCGGCCTCGCATCGGTGGGGGTGGAGGACAACTTCTTCACTCTGGGTGGGCATTCGCTGCTGGCGGTGCGGTTGGTGTCGCGGATCCGGGTTGTGCTGGGGGTGGAGGTCGAGGTCCGCACACTGTTCGAGGCACCCACTGTCGCTGGACTGGCGACACGTCTTACGGACGAGGGTGCGGGCTCGGTTCGTCAGCCGTTGCGGGCGGGGGTACGTCCTGGGCGGGTGCCGTTGTCGTTCGCGCAGCAGCGGCTGTGGTTCCTGGCGCAGTTGGAGGGTCCCAGCCCCACGTACAACATTCCTACCCCGATCCGCATGCATGGTGTGGATGCTGCGGTGCTGGAAGAGGCGTTGCGTGATGTGATCGTGCGGCACGAATCGCTGCGGACCGTCTTCCCGAGCGCCGACGGTCAGCCCTACCAGCACATCCTCGACCCCGACGAGCTCACATGGGGCCTGGAAGTGTCCCAGGCCGCGCCCGAGGATCTTGCGGACGTCGTGGCCCGTGCGTCGCAGTACGCCTTCGACCTGTCGGCTGAGCTGCCGATCAAGGCATGGCTGTTCCAGGCCGGACCCGACGAGCAGGTGCTGCTAGTCGTCATGCACCACATCGCCTCCGATGGCTGGTCTCGAGGTCCGCTGGCCAGGGATGTCTCCACCGCCTATGAGGCGCGGTTGCGGGGTGCGGCTCCGGTGTGGGAGCCGTTGCCGGTGCAGTACGCCGACTACGCGGTGTGGCAGCGCGAGTTGCTGGGTGAGGAGTCGGATCCGGAGAGTCTGCTGTCGGCGCAGGTGGGGTACTGGCGGCAGGCGCTTGCTGGTGTTCCGGAGGAGTTGGTGTTGCCGGTGGATCGGCCGCGTCCTGCGGTGGCCAGCCATCAGGGTCATCGGGTGCCGGTGCGGATATCCGGCGAGGTGCACGAGCGGATGGTGGAGGTGGCGCGTGCCGAGAGCGTGACAGCGTTCATGGTGGCGCAGGCGGCCCTGGCCGTGACGCTGTCACGACTCGGCGCTGGCACCGACATCCCGATCGGCTCGCCGATCGCGGGACGGACCGACGAGGCGCTGGACGACCTCGTCGGGCTGTTCATCAACACGCTCGTCATCCGCAGCGACCTCTCCGGCGATCCGAAGTTCCGGCAGATCCTGGCACGGGTGCGGGAGGCGAGCCTGGGAGCGTTCGCGCACCAGGACATGCCGTTCGAACGACTCGTCGAGGAGCTGACACCGTCCCGCTCCCTGGCCCGGCACCCCCTGTTCCAGGTCTTCCTCACCCTCGAGAACACCGCCGAGACCCGGCTCGCACTGCCCGGCGCCCACGTTCGGTCCGGGGAGTCTGCGGTGGGTGACATGCCCACTGTGGCAGCGAAATTCGATCTTGAGGTGTTGCTGTCGGAGGTGGTTGACGAGGAGGGGCGTCCTGCGGGGTTGCGGGGTGCGCTGGTCGTGTCGGCGGATGTGTTCGAGGCGGAGACGGCCGAGCGGATGGCGGTGTGGTTCGGCCGTGTGCTGGAGTCGGTGACCGCGTTC
>NZ_BAAGSO010000139.1:58216-62403 GCF_054782395.1 Streptomyces daliensis
GCGACTCGTCGAGGAGCTGACACCGTCCCGCTCCCTGGCCCGCCACCCTCTGTTCCAGGTGATGCTGACGTTCCGGAATCTGGAGTCCGCGACGCTGGATCTGCCCCAGGTCCACGCGGAGCCGTTCCAGGGCACAGGGAGTGCCGCGCGTTTCGACGTGGACGTGTCGCTGCACGAAGCCTTCGACGACCAGGGCCGGCCGGCGGGTGTGGGCGGCGGGATGACCGTGGCCGCGGACCTCTTCGAGCCGCAGACGGCTACCAGGATCGCGGACTGGTTCATGCGCGTACTGGAGACGGTCACCACCGCCCCGGACATCGCGCTGCATGCGGTGGACGTGCTCGATACAGCCGAGCGGAACCGTGTGATCGAGCAGTGGAACGACACTGCCGTGGCTTTGCCCGACGTGGGTCTGGTGGAGCTGTTCGAGGGGTGGGCGGCGACTCGCCCCGACGCGGTCGCGGTGATGGCCGTCGGCCAAGAGGTCTCTTACGCGGAGCTGAACGAGCGGGCGAACCGGTTGGCGCGGTGGCTGATCGCGCGGGGGGCGGGGCCGGAGCGGTACGTGGCCGTGGCCCTGCCTCGTACGGTGGATCTGCTGGTGGCGTTGCTGGCGGTGGCGAAGTCGGGTGCGGCCTATCTGCCGCTGGACACGGACTATCCGGCCGAGCGGCTGGAGTTCATGCTCGCGGAGACCGCGCCGGTGACGGTGCTCTCGTCCTCGCACCTGGCGGAGCTGGTGCCGACCGTCGGCGCCTTGACGCTCGTGGACGATGCGGACACGGCCGCCGCGATCGGCGCGTGTTCGGCGGCGAATGTGACGGACGCGGATCGCTGGGCGCCTGTGACGGGCGACCACCCCATGTATGCCATCTACACCTCCGGCTCCACTGGGCGGCCCAAGGGTGTGGTGGTTTCGCGATCGGCGCTGCTGAATCTGTTGCTGGGGATGCAGCAGGAGCTGGGGTTGGAGTGTGATGACCGGCTGCTGGCGCTGACCACGGTGGGGTTCGACATCGCCGGTCTGGAGCTGTTCTTGCCGCTGACACAGGGGGCGGCGGTGGCGGTGGCGGCCAAGGAACTTGTCTACGATCAGGTGGCCTTCGGCCGTACGGTCGAAGAGACCGGGGCGAGCGTCATCCAGGCCACACCGACTCTGTGGCGGTCGGTGCTGGCCGGTGGCCGGGTGGATCTGGCCGGGGTGTGGGTGCTGGTCGGTGGCGAGGCGCTGCCCGCGGACCTCGCGGCCCGACTGGCTCAGGCGGCCGCCGGTGTGGTGAACGTGTACGGACCGACGGAGACAACGATCTGGTCCACATCGGCACACGTCGACCCCGGGCATGTCGGCGAGCCGCTGATCGGCCGGCCTATCGCCAACACGCGGCTGTATGTGCTGGACGCCGGGCTTCAGCCGGTACCGGTCGGGGTGACGGGCGAGTTGTACATCGCCGGTGCCGGGGTGGCGCGCGGCTACAACGGCCGTCCGTCGCTGACGGGTGAGCGGTTCGTGGCCTGCCCCTTCGGGACGGGGGCCGGGGAGCGGATGTACCGGACCGGGGATCGGGTGAAGTGGACCCCGGAGGGACAGCTCGCTTTCCTCGGCCGGGCGGATGAGCAGGTGAAGATCCGCGGGTTCCGTATCGAGCCCGGGGAGATCGAGGCCACCTTGTCGGTGCGTGCGGATGTTGCGCAGGCCGCGGTGGTCGTGCGCGAGGACACCCCGGGTGACAAGCGGTTGGTGGCCTACGTCGTCCCGGCCGACACCGACACCGACGCTGTCGACTTCGACGACCTGCGTGCGTTCGTGGGCGGCCGGTTGCCGGAGTACATGGTCCCGGCCGCGTTCGTCACCTTGCCGGAGCTGCCGCTGACGGCCAACGGCAAGCTCGACCGCCGCGCGCTGCCGGCACCTCAGTACACCGCAGGCGCGGGCCGCGGCCCGGCGACGGTGCGCGAGGAGATCCTGTGCGTGGCCTTCGCCGACGTGCTGGGCGTGGAAGCGGTCGGAGTCGACGACGACTTCTTCGAACTCGGCGGCCACTCGCTGCTGGCGATCTCCCTGGTCGAACGACTGCGAGAGCGAGGCGTAGCCGTATCGGTACGTGCCCTGTTCGAGTCGCCGACGCCAGGGGGCCTCGCGCGGACGGCTGACGTCGGGACGCTCGATGTGCCGGAGAACCTGATCCCCGTCGGCGCCGAGCGGATCACGCCGGAAATGTTGCCTCTGGCGGAGCTGTCGCAGGCCGACATCGACCGGGTCGTGGCATCGGTCGACGGCGGGGCGCCGAACGTGGCGGACGTGTATCCGCTGGCGCCGTTGCAGGAAGGCATGTTCTTCCACCACCTCATGGCCGGCGACGGCGGGGACGTGTATCTCACCGCGCGCGTTGTGGAGTTCGACACCCGTACCCGGCTGGACGAGTTCGTGCGGGCGTTGCAGCGGGTCATCGACCGGCACGACATCTACCGCACGGGTGTGGTGTGGGAAGGGCTGCGCGAGCCCGTACAGGTGGTGTGGCGGCAGGCGGAACTCCCGGTCGTCGCACACACCCTGGAGGTCGAGGGCACGGAACCGACTCGTTGGGTCGAGGACCTGATGGCCCTGGCCGGCTCGATGATGAACCTGGGCCGTGCGCCTTTGATGGACGTGCACGTGGCAGAGATGGTGGAGGGTCGCTGGCTCGCCGTCGTCCGCATGCACCACATGGTCCAGGACCATCTCGGCATGGACGTGCTCTTGGGCGAGCTGCGAGCCGTGCTGTCCGGCGAGGTCGTGGACATGTCGCCGACGTTGCCGTTCCGCAACTTCGTCGCGCAGACGCGGGCAGTGCCGAGGGAGGAGCACGAGCGCTTCTTTACCGACCTCCTGGGGGATGTGACCGAGCCGACCGCCCCGTATGGGCTGCTCGGTGTCCAGGGCGACGGCACCGACGTCGTAGCTGATCAGGTGTCTCTGTCCGACGAGCAGGTCGCGGCCCTGCGGCGTGTGGCGCGGGAGCTGGGGGTCAGCCCGGCGACCGTGCTGCATGTGGCGTGGGCGCGGGTTCTGGCCACCCTCGCTGGTCGGGATGACGTGGTCTTCGGCACGGTGTTGTTCGGCCGGATGAACGCGGGGGCGGGCGCCGACCGGGCGCTGGGGCCGTTCATGAACACGTTGCCGGTGCGGGTGCGGACCGCTGGTGTCGGGGTGCGTGCAGCAGTAGAGGGGATGCGGGAGCAACTGGCGGCGCTGCTGGAGCACGAGCATGCGCCGCTGGCGATGGCCCAGCGGGCTAGCGCTGTCGCGGGCGACATGCCCCTGTTCACCTCGCTGTTCAACTACCGGCACGGTGCTCAGAAGGCCGATGCGTCCAGAGACCGCCAGGTCAAGGGCATACAGCATCTCGCTCGGCGGGAGCGGACCAACTATCCGCTCACCGTGGCAGTCAATGATCTCGGTCCGGAGAAACTCAGCATAGGTGTCGAGGCCGTGAAGCCGATCGACGCGGCCACGGTCACCCACCTGATGCGTACAGCGGTGGAAAGCGTGCTCCAGGCGCTGGACGCCGTGCTGGGCGGAAGTCCCGACGTGCGGCTCGACACCCTGAACCTGCTAGAGCCTCAAGAGCGCGATGTGGTGGTGCGGCAGTGGAACGACACGGCTGTGCCGGTGGGCTCCGTGATGGTGCCGGAGTTGTTTGCGGAGCGGGTGGCCGAGGCTCCCGATTCGGCTGCGGTGGTGTTTGAGGGTGTGGAGCTGTCTTACGGCGAGTTGGATGTGGCGGCGAATCGGCTGGCGAATTGGCTGCGTGGTCGGGGTGTGGGTGGGGAGTCGGTGGTGGGGCTGTCTCTGCCGCGTGGTCCGCAGATGGTGGTGGGGATTGTGGGGGTGTGGAAGGCGGGGGCGGCGTATGTGCCGGTGGATGCGTCGCTGCCGCCCGAGCGGGTGGAGTTCATGCTCGCCGACGCCGGGGTCGGGATGGTTGTTGGCGTGGAGGAGTTGGAGGAGTCGGCTGGCTCTTCCGACGCGGCACCGCAGGTGGCTATCGCCCCGGCTTCGCTGGCGTATGTGATCTATACGTCGGGTTCGACGGGGGTGCCGAAGGGCGTGGGTATCTCGCACGGCTCGGTGGCGAATTTGGTGTCGGTGTTTGTTCCGGTGATGGGTGTGGGGCCGGGTGTGGGGGTGTTGCAGTTCGCGTCGTTCA
>NZ_BAAGSO010000139.1:62413-68769 GCF_054782395.1 Streptomyces daliensis
GTTGTCGTCGGGTGCCACGTTGTGGATCGCGAGTGAGGGGCAGCGTCGGGAGCCACGGAGGCTGGCGGAGCTGGAGGGTGTGGGGGTGGCGAGTGTGGTGCCGTCGCTGCTGGAGGTGCTGGATCCGCAGGATCTCGCGCAGGTGGGTCCGATGGTGGTGGGGTCGGAGGCGGTCAGCGAGAGCGTGGCGTGCACGTGGTCGCCGGGGCGTGAGCTGGTGCATGCCTACGGTCCGACCGAGGCGACGGTCATCTCGGCGATCGGCACGGTCGACGCCGACCGCACGGGCACGGTGCCGTTCGGCGGTCCGATCGCCAACACCCGTCTGTACGTCCTGGACGACCGCCTCGACCTGGTGCCGCCCGGCGTGACCGGTGAGCTGTACGTGGCGGGCGCCGGCATCGCACGGGGATACGTCGGGAGGACAGGGCTGACGAGCGAGAGGTTCGTGGCGTGCCCGTACGGTTCCGCGGGGACGCGGATGTACCGGACCGGTGACCTGGTGAAGTGGACGGCGGACGGGCAGTTGGTGTTCGCCGGCCGGGCGGACGACCAGGTCAAGATCCGCGGGTTCCGGGTGGAGCTCGGTGAGATCGAGGCCGTGGTGCGTCGGCATCCCGATGTCGAGCAGGTCGCGGTGGCGGTCCGGGAGGGCATCCCGGGGGACAAGCGGCTGGTGGCCTACGTGGTCGCGGCCGCCGACGATGACACCACGGCTACGGCTACGGCTACGGCCACGGCCACGCCTGCCGGGCTGCCCGCCGCCGTGCGCGACTTCGTCGGCGAGCGGCTGCCGGCGTACATGGTGCCTGCGGCGGTGGTAGTGCTGCCGGAGCTGCCGCTGACCGCCAACGGCAAGCTGGACCGCCAGGCGCTGCCGGCCCCGGAGTACGCGAGCGGGACGGGACGCGGTCCGGCGACCGTGCAGGAGGAGCTCCTGTGCGGGGCGTTCGCCAGCGTGCTGGGCCTGGAATCGGTCGGGCCGGACGACAACTTCTTCACACTGGGCGGACATTCGCTGCTCGCCACCCGGCTGGTGTCGCGGATCCGCGTCGCTCTGGGCGCTGAGCTGCCGCTGCGGACCGTATTCGAGAGGCCGACGGTGGCCGGCCTGGCCGCATTGCTCGCGCGGGCGGGGTCGGACTCCGTCCGGGCGGCCCCGGCGGCAGGAGACCGGCCGGAGCTGCTGCCGCTGTCGTTCGCGCAACGCCGGCTGTGGTTCATCGACCAACTCCAGGGACCGAGCCCGACCTACAACAACCCGGCGGCGATCCGGGTCACCGGCCAGTTGGACGTCCCGGCGCTGGCGAGAGCACTGCGCGACGTGATCGAACGCCACGAGCCCCTGCGCACCCTCTACCGGTCCGTCGACGGCGAACCGCACCAGCGGATCCTGGCCATGCACGAGGTCGAGTGGGATCTGGAGGTGCGGCAGGTCGGCACCGCCGACGTGGCCGAGGCCGTGTCGCAGGCGCGCGAGTACACATTCGACCTGGCCGAGGAACTGCCCATCCGAGCGGAACTGCTCCAGACGTCCGCCGACGAGTACGTGCTCGTGCTGGTCATGCACCACATCGCCTCGGACGGCTGGTCGATGAGACCGCTGGCACGCGACCTGTCGACGGCCTACGCGGCGCGGGTGCGCGGTGAGACCCCGGCGTGGGAGCCACTGCCGGTGCAGTACGCGGACTACGCGCTGTGGCAGCGGGAACTGCTGGGCGAGGAGTCGGACGCGGACAGCCTGCTGTCGCGGCAGGTGGGGTACTGGCGTCAGATGCTGGCCGGTGCGCCGGAGGAACTGACGCTGCCGACCGACCGTCCGCGCCCCGCGGTGGCCGGCCACCGCGGGCATCGGGTTCCGTTCGAGGTGCCCGCGGAAGTGCACCAGCGACTTGTTGAGCTGGCCAGGACCGAGAGCGTCACCCCCTTCATGGCCCTCCAGGCATCGCTGGCCGTCCTGCTGTCCAGGCTCGGCGCCGGCACCGACATCCCGATCGGCGCGCCGGTCAGCGGGCGCGCCGACGAGGCGTTGGACGACCTGGTCGGCTTCTTCGTCAACACGCTGGTGCTCCGGACGGACCTGTCGGGGAATCCCGAGTTCCGGCAGGTGCTGGAGCGGGTGCGGGAAGTGAGCCTGGGGGCGCTCGAGCGCCAGGACGTGCCCTTCGAGAGGCTGGTCGAGGAGCTGGCGGTGACGAGGTCACTCAGCCGGTATCCGCTGTTCCAGACCATGCTCACCATGCTGAACACCGACCCCGCCGAGCTGGACCTGACCGGCGCCGACGTCGCAGTGGGCACGTCCGAGATCGTGGTCGCAGCCGCCCAGCCCGCGCGATACGACCTGCACCTGACCGTCAGCGAGACGTTCGACGGCCAGGACCGCCCGGCCGGCCTGCGCGCCCTGCTGACCCTGTCAGCGGACCTGTTCGACGAATCCACCGCGTCCAAGATCGCCGCCTGGTATGTCCGGGTACTGGATGGGGTGACCGCGGACGCGGGCCTGCGGCTGCACGAGGTGGGCCTGCTCGACGCCCACGAGCGGGACCAGGTGCTCATCGAGTGGAACGACACCACCGTGCCCCACGCGCATTCGGCGCTCCCCGGCCTGTTCCGGAACCAGGTGGCCGCGACCCCGGACGCGACAGCCCTGGTGGCCGACGGCGTCGAGGTGACGTATCGGGAGCTCGACGCGTCGGCCGGCCGACTGGCCCGATACCTGCGTGGCGAGGGCGTGGGCGCCGAATCGGTGGTGGGGCTCTGCCTGCCCCACGGCATCGAGATGATCACGGCGATCCTGGGGGTGTGGCAGACCGGCGCGGCCTACCTGCCCATCGACGGGAACCTGCCGTCCGAGCGCATCGCGTTCATGCTGGCGGACAGCGGAGCGACAGTGCTCCTGACGGACCGCGACTCGGTTTCCCCGAACGCGGATCGGCCGGTAGACGTGCCGGTAGACGGGCCGGTGGTGTGGATCGACGAGGCGATGCGCTCGGCGGCTTCCGCCGGACCAGAACTCACCGAACCAGCCACGCCGGTCACGCCGGTCACGCCGGTCACGCCGGTCACGGCGGCCACGGTGGACCCCGCAACGCTGGCGTACGTGATGTACACATCCGGATCGACGGGCTCGCCGAAGGGAGTCCTGGTCACCCATGGAGCGGTTGCCAACTACGTGGCCTCGGTGACCGACCGGCTCGGATGGGCGGATGCCGGCTCGCGCTACGCACTGCTGCAACCGCAGGTGACCGACCTGGGCAACACGGTGCTGTTCGTCAGCCTGGCGACCGGCGGCCAGTTGCACGTTCTCGACTCCGAGGCGGTGACCGACCCGGCAGCCGTGACCGACTATCTGCGGGACCAGAGGATCGACTTCGTCAAAGCAGTGCCGTCACACCTGGCCGCGCTGTCCGCGGACGCCGGAGTGGAAGCCGTGCTGCCCGCCCGCTCCCTGGTGCTCGGCGGGGAGGCCGCACCAGCGGCCTGGACACGCGACGTGGTCGGGGCCGCCGCACACCGTCAGGTATTCAACCACTACGGCCCGACGGAGACCACGATCGGCGTCGCCACCGCCGAGCTCTCCCCCGCAACCGTGGCCGGGGGTGTGATCCCGATCGGCCGTCCCCTCGCGAACACCCGGTTGTACGTACTGGACGATGCGCTCAGTCCCGTTCCTACGCGTGTCGTCGGTGAGCTGTACGTCGCCGGTGCGGGCGTGGCGCGTGGGTATGTGGGCCGTCCGGGGTTGACGGGTGAGCGGTTCGTGGCGTGCCCCTTCGGCCCGGGTTCCGGGGAGCGGATGTATCGCACCGGGGACCTGGCGAAGTGGACGTCGGACGGGCAGTTGGTGTTCGCCGGACGTGCCGACACCCAGCTGAAGATCCGCGGCTACCGCATCGAACCAGGTGAGGTCGAATCCGTCCTGCTGGAGCACTCCGCCGTCTCCCGCACCGCGGTGATCGCCCGCCAGGACGGAACCGGTGGCGACCGGCTGATCGCGTACGTCGTGCTCGCCGGGGACGGGTCCGGCGCCGGGGACCTACGGGAGTTCGTGGCCCGGCGGTTGCCCGAATACATGGTCCCGGCAGCGTTCGTCACGCTGCCGGAGCTGCCGCTGACCGCCAACGGCAAACTCGACCGCAAGGCCCTTCCGCTCCCCGACGAGTTCCCGGGCGCCGATACCGGCCGGGCACCGGCGAACGAGACCGAGGCCGCGCTCCGCGGGATCTTCGCCGAGGTTCTGGGCCTGGACGCGCCCGGAGTGGATGACAGCTTCTTCGAGCTCGGCGGCCACTCCCTGCTCGCCATCCGGCTGCTGTCCCGAATACGCAGCAGGCTGGGCGCGGAAGTCAAGATCAGGACGCTCTTCGAGACCCCCACACCGGCCGGTCTCGCGGCCCTCCTGGTCACCGACCCTCGGCACGACCGGGCCCGCCTCCCGCTGCGCGCGGGAGCCCGTCCGGAGCGGGCGCCGCTGTCCTTCGCGCAGCAACGCCTCTGGTTCCTGGACCAGTTGGCAGGACCGAGCCCGACCTACAACCTCTCCCTCGCGGTGCGGCTGACCGGCGCGCTGGACATCGCTGCGTTGGACGCGGCGCTGCGGGACGTCATCGCCCGACACGCACCGTTACGCAGTATCTACCACGCCACGGACGGCGAGCCCTACCAGCAGATCCTCGACCCGGACGAGCTCGACTGGCACGTCACGGTGACCGAGGTGGAGCCCGACGCGCTGGCGGGTGCCGCAGCGCAGGCCGCGAACTACGCGTTCGACCTGTCGGTGGAGCTGCCGATCCGGGCGTGGTTGTTCCAGGCGGGCTCGGACGAGCAGGTGCTGGCGCTGGTGGTTCACCACATCGCCACTGACGGCTGGTCCCATCGGCCGCTAGGCCGCGACCTGTCCACCGCTTATGAGGCGCGGTTGTGGGGTGCGGCTCCGGTGTGGGAGCCGTTGCCGGTGCAGTACGCGGATTACGTGGTGTGGCAGCGGGAGTTGCTGGGGGAGGAGTCGGATCCGGAGAGTCTGCTGTCGCAGCAGGTGGAGTACTGGCGGCGGGCGTTGGCTGGTGTTCCGGAGGAGTTGGTGTTGCCGGTGGATCGGCCGCGTCCTGCGGTGGCCAGCCATCAGGGTCATCGGGTGCCGGTGCGGATATCCGGCGAGGTGCACGAGCGGATGGTGGAGGTGGCGCGTGCCGAGAGCGTGACAGCGTTCATGGTGGCGCAGGCGGCCCTGGCCGTGACGCTGTCGCGGCTCGGTGCGGGGACGGATATCCCCGTCGGCGCGGCGGTGGCGGGTCGTACGGATGAGGCGCTGGACGATCTGGTCGGGTTCTTCGTGAACACGTTGGTGATCCGTACGGATCTGTCGGGTGGTCCGGAGTTCCGGCAGGTGCTGGGGCGGGTGCGGGAGGCGAGTCTGGGGGCGTTGGCGCATCAGGATGTGCCGTTCGAGCGGCTGGTGGAGGAGCTGGCGCCATCGCGGTCGCTGGTGCGGCACCCGCTGTTCCAGGTGATGCTGACGCTGCGCAACCTGGACCGTGCCGTACTTGAACTGCCCGACGTCGAAACCGAGGCACTCGACGGGTCAGGCAGCTCCGCACGGTTCGACCTGGAAGTGTCGTTGCACGAGATGGCCGACGACCAGGGCCGCCCTGCGGGACTGGAGGGCTCCGTGACCGGCGCCGTGGACCTGTTCGAGCCACGGACTGTGAGCAGGATCGCGGACTGGTTCGCACGGGTCCTGGGCGCGTTGGTCGATGAGCCAAGCATCTCCGTGCGTGCGGTGCAGGTGCTGGATGCCGATGAGCGCGATGTGGTGGTGCGGCAGTGGAATGACACGGCTTTCGATGTGGTGGATGTGTCTGTGCTGGAGTTGTTTGCGGAGCGGGTGGTGGAGGCTCCGGGTGCGGTGGCGGTGGTGTTTGAGGGTGTGGAGCTGTCTTACGGCGAGTTGGATGTGGCGGCGAATCGGTTGGCGAATTGGCTTCGTGGTCGGGGTGTGTGTGGGGAGTCGGTGGTGGGGCTGCGGTTGCCGCGTGGTCCGCAGATGGTGGTGGGGATTGTGGGGGTGTGGAAGGCGGGGGCGGCGTATGTGCCGGTGGACGCGTCTCTGCCGGTGGAGCGGGTGGAGTTCATGCTTGCCGATGCCGGGGTGGGGGTCGTTGTTGGCGTGGAGGAGCTGGCCAGCTCTGATGTTTCGTCGGAGGTGGCGCCGCAGGTGGCTGTGGATCCGGCTTCGTTGGCGTATGTGATTTTCACGTCGGGGTCGACGGGGGTGCCGAAGGGTGTGGGGGTCTCGCATGGTTCGGTGGCGAATTTGGTGTCGGTGTTTGTTCCGGTGATGGGTGCGGGGCCGGGTG
>NZ_BAAGSO010000139.1:68779-71463 GCF_054782395.1 Streptomyces daliensis
TTTCGATGCGTCGGTGCTGGATGTGGTGGTGGCGTTGTCGTCGGGTGCGGCGTTGTGGATCGCGAGTGGGGGGCAGCGTCGGGAGCCGCGGCGGTTGCGGGAGTTGGTGGGTGTGGGGGTAGCGAGTGTGGTGCCGTCGTTGCTGGAGGTGTTGGATCCGCAGGATCTGGCGCGGGTCGGGACGTTGTTGGTGGGTGCGGAGGCGGTCAGTGAGGGTGTGGCGCGGCGTTGGTCGGATGGGCGTCGGCTGGTGAACACTTATGGTCCGACCGAGGCGACGGTGATGGTGGCTGCGGAGACGGTCGATGCTGATCGTCCGGGTGCGGTGCCCTTCGGCCGCCCGATCGCCAACACCCGCATGTTCGTGCTCGACGACGCCCTCCAGCCAATGCCGGTGGGCGTGGCCGGTGAGCTGTACGTCGCCGGTGCGGGCCTGGCGCGTGGCTATGTGAGCCGTCCGCGGTTGACGGGTGAGCGGTTCGTGGCGTGCCCCTTCGGCCCGGGTTCCGGGGAGCGGATGTATCGCACCGGGGACCTGGTCAAGTGGACGTCCGATGGGCAGTTGGTGTTCGTCGGCCGGGCGGATGAGCAGGTGAAGGTGCGCGGGTTCCGTATCGAGCCCGGTGAGATCGAGGCCGCCCTGCTGGTCCACCCGGAGGTGACGCAGGCTGCGGTGATTGCCCGCGAGGATGCGCTGGTGGCCTACGTGGTTCCCAACGGCCGGGAACCGCAAGGGCTGCGGGAGGTGGTGGCCTCGCGGCTGCCGGAGTACATGGTGCCCGCCGCGTTCGTCACGCTTCCCGAGTTGCCGCTGACGGCCAACGGCAAGCTCGACCGCCGCGCGCTGCCCGCACCCGAGTACACCACCGGATCCGGGCGCGCACCGGCCACCGTGCAGGAGGAGATCCTGTGCGCCGCCTTCGCTGATGTGCTGGGCGTGGATGTGGTCGGGGTCGATGACAACTTCTTCCAGCTCGGCGGACATTCCCTCCTCGCCGTCCGGCTGATATCGCGGATCCGCGCCGTGTTGGGGGTGGAGGTCGAGGTCCGGGCCCTGTTCGAGGTCCCGACCGTCGCTGGACTGGCGACACGTCTCGCTGACGAGGACGCGGGCCCGGTCCGTCCGCCGTTGCGGGCGGGGGCCCGTCCGGAGCGGGTGCCATTGTCGTTCGCGCAGCAGCGGCTGTGGTTCCTGGCGCAGTTGGAGGGCCCCAGCCCCACCTACAACATTTCGAGCCCGATTCGGATGAGTGGAGTGGACGTCGACGCGTTGGGTGCGGCGTTGCGGGATGTGATCGCGCGACATGAGTCGCTGCGGACGATGTTCCCGGCGGTCGACGGCGAGCCCTATCAGCACATCCTCTCTGCGGACGAGCTGGCATGGGACCTGGAAGTGTCGCAGGTGGAGCCTGGGGGTGTCGCGGACGCCGTAGCGGAGGCGTCGCGGTATGCCTTCGACTTGTCGGTGGAGCTGCCGATCCGGGCGTGGTTGTTCCAGGCGGGGTCGGATGAGCAGGTGCTGGTCGTAGTCGTACACCACATTGCTTCCGACGGCTGGTCTCGGGGTCGGCTGGCCAGGGATGTCTCGACTGCTTATGAGGCGCGGTTGCGGGGTGTGGCTCCGGTGTGGGAGCCGTTGCCGGTGCAGTACGCGGATTACGTGGTGTGGCAGCGGGAGTTGCTGGGTGAGGAGTCGGATCCGGAGAGTCTGCTGTCGGCGCAGGTGGGGTACTGGCGGCGGGCGTTGGCCGGTGTTCCGGAGGAGTTGGCGTTGCCGGTGGATCGGCCGCGTCCTGCGGTGGCCAGCCATCAGGGTCATCGGGTGCCGGTGCGGATATCCGGCGAGGTGCACGAGCGGATGGTGGAGGTGGCGCGTGCCGAGAGCGTGACAGCGTTCATGGTGGCGCAGGCGGCCCTGGCCGTGACGTTGTCCCGCCTGGGTGCTGGCACCGACATTCCGATCGGCTCACCAATTGCGGGTCGTACCGATGAGGCGCTGGACGACCTGGTCGGGTTCTTCGTGAATACCCTGGTCATCCGTACGGATCTGTCGGGTGATCCGGAGTTCCGGCAGGTGCTGGGGCGGGTGCGGGAGGCGAGTCTGGGGGCGTTGGCGCATCAGGATGTGCCGTTCGAGCGGCTGGTGGAGGAGCTGGCGCCGGAGCGGTCGTTGGCGCGGCATCCGCTGTTCCAGGTGATGCTGACGGTGCAGAACGTCGAGCGCGCCGCGTTAGAGCTGGTCGGGGCGGATGCTGAGGGTGTGCGGCTGGACAGGGCGACGGCGGTGTCGAAGTTCGACCTTGAGGTGTTGCTGTCGGAGGTGGTTGACGAGGAGGGGCGTCCTGCGGGGTTGCGGGGTGCGCTGGTCGCGTCGGCGGATGTGTTCGAGGCGGAGACCGCCCAGCGGATGGCGGTGTGGTTCGGCCGTGTGTTGGAGTCGATGACCGCGACTCCTGAGCTGCGGCTGCGTCAGGCAGACGTGCTCGATGCCGACGAGCGTGCCCAGTTGGTGTCGGGCTGGAATGACACGGCTGTGCCGGTGGATGCCGTGATGGTGCTGGCGTCCTTCGAACGGTGGGCGGTGGAGGCTCCCGATTCGGCTGCGGTGGTGTTTGAGGGTGTGGAGCTGTCTTACGGCGAGTTGGATGTGGCGGCGAATCGGTTGGCGAATTGGCTTCGTGGTC
>NZ_BAAGSO010000139.1:71473-76509 GCF_054782395.1 Streptomyces daliensis
CCTGTCGTCGGGTGCGGCGTTGTGGATCGCGAGTGAGGGGCAGCGTCGGGAGCCGCGGCGGCTGGCGGAGCTGGAGGGTGTGGGGGTGGCGAGTGTGGTGCCGTCGCTGCTGGAGGTGCTGGATCCGCAGGATCTCGCGCAGGTGGGTCCGATGGTGGTGGGGTCGGAGGCGGTCAGCGAGAGCGTGGCGTGCACGTGGTCGCCGGGGCGTGAGCTGGTGCATGCCTACGGTCCGACCGAGGCGACGGTCATCTCGGCGATCGGCACGGTCGACGCCGACCGCACGGGCACGGTGCCGTTCGGCGGTCCGATCGCGAACACCCGTCTGTACGTCCTGGACGATGCCCTCCAGCCGATGCCCGTCGGCGTGGCCGGTGAAGTCTACGTCGCGGGAGCGGGCCTGGCGCGCGGCTACGTCGGCCGTCCTCGGCTGACGGGCGAGCGGTTCGTGGCCTGCCCCTTCGGCCCGGGGTCTGGGGAGCGGATGTACCGGACGGGCGACCTGGCCAGGTGGACGTCGGACGGGCAGCTGGTGTTCGCCGGTCGTGCGGATCAGCAGGTCAAGATCCGCGGGTTCCGTATCGAGCCGGGCGAGATCGAGGCCGCCCTGCTGACCCACCCGAATGTCACGCAGGCCGCGGTGATCGCCCGCGAGGATGCGCTGGTGGCCTACATAGTGCCCAACGGCCGGGAGCCGGAGGGGCTGCGGGAACTGGTCGCCTCGCGGCTGCCGGAGTACATGGTCCCCGCCGCCTTCGTAACCCTGACCGAGCTGCCGCTGACCACCAACGGCAAGCTCGACCGCCGCGCACTGCCCGCACCGGAGTACACCACCGGATCCGGACGCGTACCGGCCACCGCCCAGGAAGAGATCCTCTGCGCCGCCTTCGCCGACGTGCTGGGCGTGGAGTCGGCCGGGGTCGATGACAACTTCTTCCAGCTCGGCGGCCACTCCCTCCTCGCCGTCCGGCTGATATCGAGGGTGCGTGCGCTGCTGGGTGTGGAGGTCGGGGTCCGGGCGTTGTTCGAGGCGCCGACGCCCGCGGGCCTGGCGGCGCATCTGGCCGACGGCACGGGGCAGGCGCGTACGCCATTGCGAGCGGACGTACGGCCGGAGCGGGTCCCGCTCTCGTTCGCGCAGCGCCGACTGTGGTTCATCGACCAACTCCAGGGGCCGAACGCGACGTACAACATCACCGTGCCGCACCCGCTGAACGGAGACGTCGACGCCGCTGCGCTTGAGCTGGCGTTCCGTGACGTGATCGCGCGGCACGAGTCGCTGCGCACGGTGTTCCCCGCCGTGGACGGCGAGCCCTACCAGCGGATCGTGGATCCGAGCGATGTCACCTGGGAACTGGAGGTTTCCCAGGTCGCGCCCGACGGCGTGGCGGATGCCGTGGGGCGGGCGTCGCAGTACACGTTCGAGCTCGACAGCGAACTGCCCATCAAGGCATGGCTGTTCCGGGACGGCTCGGACGGGCAGTTGCTTCATGTCGTCATGCACCACATTGCCTCCGACGGCTGGTCGATGGGGCCGCTGAGGCGGGATCTGTCGACGGCGTATGAGGCGCGGCGGCGCGGCCAGGTCCCGGACTGGGAGCCGTTGCCGGTGCAGTACGCCGACTACGCGTTGTGGCAGCGGGAGTTGCTGGGCGAGGAGTCGGACCCGGAAAGTCTGCTGTCGCGGCAGGTGGAGCACTGGCGGCAGGCGCTGGCCGGTGCCCCGGAGGAGTTGACGCTGCCGACCGACCGTCCGCGACCGGCCGTGGCGAGCCACGTCGGTTACCGGGTGCCGATGCGCATACCCGGCGAGGTGCATGTGCGGCTGGTGGCGCTGGCGCGTGCCGAGGGTGTGACGACGTTCATGGCGGTGCAGGCCGCGTTGTCGGTGCTGTTGTCGCGGCTCGGTGCCGGTACCGATATCCCGATCGGCTCGGCGGTGGCCGGTCGCACCGATGAGGCGTTGGACGACCTGGTCGGGTTCTTCGTCAACACGCTGGTGATCCGTACCGACCTGTCCGGGGACCCGGAGTTCCGGCAGGTCCTGGCGCGGGTGCGGGAAGCCAGCTTGGACGCCCTGGCCCATCAGGATGTGCCGTTCGAGCGGCTGGTGGAAGAGCTGGCACCGTCCCGCTCGATGGCGCGGCACCCGCTGTTCCAGGTGACGCTGGACGTACAGAACGTGGAACGTGCGGCCGTCGAGCCGACCGGTACCACCCGGGCCGATTCCGGAGAGACGGTGGTCGGTGGCGCGGCCAGGGTGACGGCGAAGCTCGACCTGGAGGTGATGCTGTCCGAGGTGCTCGACGACGAGGGGCGCCCGGTCGGACTCCGTGGCGCGCTCACCGCGTCGGCGGACCTGTTCGAGGCGGAGACAGCCGAGCGGATGGCGAACTGGCTCGCCCGAGTGCTCGAGGCGGGCACCGCGAACCCCGGGTTGCGGCTGCGTCAGATGGACGTGCTCGCAGCGAACGAGCGGGACGTGCTGCTTCGGCAGTGGAACGACTCCGCACTCGAGGTGCCGTTCTCTTCGATCGTGGAGATGTTCGGGCAGTGGGTGGCAGCCGCTCCGGACGCGGTGGCGGTGGTGGGCGACGGCGAGGAGCTGTCGTACGCCGAGCTGAACGTGGCGGCCAACCGGCTGGCGAACCACCTGCGCAGCCGGGGTGTGGGACCGGAGTCAGTCGTGGGCGTCCGGCTGCCGCGCGCCCCCGAGATGATCGTCGGGCTCATGGGCGTGTGGAAGGCGGGCGCGGCATATCTGCCCGTCGACGCGGCGCTGCCGCCCGAGCGGGTGGAGTTCATGCTCGCCGACGCGGGAGTGGACGTCGTCGTCGGCCCGGAGGACCTGCGTCGATCGTCGGAGGCCGCGGACACCGCGCCGGAGGTGTCCCTCGCCCCGGCGGGGGCCGCGTATGTCATCTACACGTCCGGCTCGACGGGCACACCGAAGGGCGTGGCGGTCACACACAGCGGCGCGGTGAACCTCGTGGCGGCACAGCGCGACCGTATGGCGGTGGGACAGGACTCGCGAGTGCTCCAGTTCGTCTCGGTCGGCTTCGATGTCGCCGTGGGTGATGTGCTGATGGCGCTGGGCACGGGAGCGACCCTGGTGACGGCTCCGGCGGACGAACTGCTGCCGGGCGGTGGGCTCGCGGAGGTCGTGGCGCGCCACGGGGTGACGGACGTGGCTTTGCCGGCCGCCGCGCTCGGCGCGCTTGCCGCGGAGGATCTGGCATCCGTGCGGACGCTGGTGGTGGGTGGCGAGGCGCTGGACCCGGGCTTGGTCAGACAGTGGGCCCCGGGCCGCCGGATGCTCAACGCGTACGGTCCGACGGAGATCACGGTGTGTGCGTCGATGTCGGCGCCGCTCGAGGCCGGCGACGAGCCGCCGATCGGCACACCACTCGCCAACACCCGTCTGTATGTGCTGGACGACACCCTCCAACCCGTGCCCGTGGGCGTCACCGGCGAGTTGTATGTGGCCGGTGCGGGCGTGGCGCGCGGCTATGTGGGTCGTGCGTCGTTGACGGGCGAGCGGTTCGTGGCCTGCCCGTTCGGCCCGGATGCCGGGGAGCGGATGTACCGGACCGGGGACCTGGTGAAGTGGCGACCGGACGGGGAGTTGTGCTTCGCCGGGCGTGTGGATGAGCAGGTGAAGATCCGCGGTTTCCGTATCGAGCCGGGCGAGATCGAGGCCGTGCTGCTCACCCACGCCGACGTCCGACAGGCCGTGGTGATCGCCCGCCAGCACACACCGGGCGACAGGCGGCTCGTGGCGTACGTCGTCGGGGAAACAGCCGGTCTCGACGCCGAGGCCCTGCATGCCTACGTAGCCTCACGGTTGCCGGAGTACATGGTGCCGGCCGCGGTGGTGGAGCTGGCGGAGTTCCCGTTGACGGCGAACGGCAAGCTCGACCGCAAGGCGCTCCCCGCACCGGAGTACGCCACCGGCGCGGGTCGCGGCCCGGTGACGCCGGAGGAGGAGATCCTCTGCGTGGTGTTCGCGGAGGTCTTGGGTGTGGAGTCGGTCGGGGTCGACGACAGCTTCTTCGCCCTGGGCGGGCACTCGCTGCTCGCGGTCCGGCTGACGGCACGAATCCGCTCCGTCCTCGGAGCTGAGCTGCCGCTGCGGTCGCTGTTCGAGGCGCCGACGGTAGCGGAGGTGGCCGCGCGCCTCGCCGGTCCAGAGGCGGACCGGGCGCGGTTGCCGCTGCGGGCGGGGGTTCGTCCGGCGCGGGTGCCGTTGTCGTTCGCGCAGCGGCGGCTGTGGTTCCTGGCCCAGTTGGAGGGCCCCAGCCCCACCTACAACATCCCCACACCGATCCGTGTGAGCGGCGTCGACGTCGACGCGTTGGGCGCGGCGCTGCGGGACGTGATCGCGCGGCACGAATCGCTGCGGACGGTGTTCCCCGCGGTGGACGGCGAGCCCTACCAGCAGATCCTCGACCCGGACGGACTCGAATGGGATCTCGAAGTCGCTCAGGTGGAACCCGAAGAGCTGGGCGAAGCCGTCAGCCAGGCGTCGCGGTACACGTTCGACCTGTCGGCGGAGTTGCCGATCCGGGTGTGGTTGTTCCAGGCGGGGTCGGATGAGCAGGTGCTTTTGGTGTTGTTGCACCATATTGCTGGTGATGGGTGGTCGATGGGGCCGTTGAGCCGGGATCTGTCGGCGGCGTATGCGGCGCGGCTTCGTGGTGAGGTTCCGGTGTTCGAGGCGTTGCCGGTGCAGTATGCGGATTATGCGTTGTGGCAGCGGGAGTTGCTGGGTGAGGAGTCGGATCCGGAGAGTCTGCTGTCGCGGCAGGTGGAGTTCTGGCGGCGGACGCTCGCCGGTGCGCCGGAGGAGTTGACGCTGCCGACCGACCACCCGCGACCGGCTGTCGCCAGCCACGTCGGTTACCGGGCGCCGCTGCGCATTCCCCCCGAGGCACACCAGCGGCTGGTGAACCTCGCCCGTGCCGAGGGTGTGACGACGTTCATGGTGTTGCAGGCGGCGTTGGCGGTGACGGTGTCGCGGCTGGGGGCCGGTACCG